>NZ_JBFRDL010000003.1:0-363437 GCF_052113525.1 Rhodococcus sp. TAF43 | reverse complement strand
GGCAGTGGGTGACCCACTGCCCGTTCGGCGTCTTCGAGATCTTCAGTTGTCCCCGGGACGCAGGGTGAGGATCCGCGGACCGTCCTCGGTCACCGCGACGGTGTGCTCCCAGTGGGCGGCACGGCTTCCGTCGGTGGTCACCACGGTCCAGTCGTCGGCCAGCACCTCGGTCTCGTACGTACCGAGCGTGAGCATCGGCTCGATCGCGAGGACCGACCCGATCACCAGATGCGGGCCCTTACCGGGGGCACCCTCGTTCGGCAGGAACGGATCCATGTGCATCTCACGGCCGATCGCGTGACCGCCGTAGCCGTCGACGATTCCGTAGGACCTGCCGTGCAGCTTCTCCGCTGCATGCGTGCCCAGCTCGATGGCGTGCGAGACGTCGGTGAGCCGGTTGCCGTCGATCATGGCGGCGATACCGGCCTCCATCGAGAGCCGGGTCGCCTCGCTCAGCTGAGCGTCCGCTTCGCTGAGAGTGCCGACGCCGAACGTCCACGCGGAGTCGCCGTGCCAACCGTCGAGAATCGCCCCGCAGTCGATCGACACCAGATCGCCCTCGACCAGGATGTCGTCGGCGGACGGGATACCGTGCACGACCCGATCGTTGACCGACGAGCAGATGGATCCGGTGAACCCGTGGTATCCGAGGAACGACGGCACCGCGCCGGCGTCCCGGATGACGGATTCGGCGACCCGGTCGAGCTCGAGCGTGCTGACACCCGGCTTGGCCGCATCCCGCACCGCCACGAGGGCGGCCCCGACGATCGCGCCCGCAGCCGCCATGGCGTCGAGCTCACCCGCCGTGCGGAACGGAACGACCTTGCGCTTGCGGCCGAATGCCATTACTTCCCCAGCGCGGCCAGGGCGCGGGCGTTGACCTCTTCGACAGCGCCGACAGCGTCGACGGTGACGATATGGCCGGCGTAGTAGTCGAGCAGGGGTGCGGTCTCCTCGCGGTAGACGCGCATGCGGTTGCGGATGACGTCCTCGGTGTCGTCGGCGCGACCACGGGCGAGCATCCGCTCGACCACGACGTCGTCATCGACGTCGAACGCGAGCACACCGTCGAGCTTGGCGCCCAGGCCCTCGAGGATGCCCTCCAGTGCCTTCGCCTGATCCACCGTGCGCGGGAACCCGTCGAGCAGGAAGCCGTTGGCGGCGTCGGGCTCGGCCACGCGGGCCTTCACCATGTTGTTCGTGATCTCGCTGGGAACCAGGTCACCTGCGTCGAGGTACTTCTTGGCCTCGAGCCCCAGCGGGGTCTCCTGCCCGATGTTGGCGCGGAACAGATCTCCGGTGGAGATGTGCGGAACGCCCAGCTTCTCGGACAGGATCGCGGCCTGGGTGCCTTTACCGGCACCGGGAGGACCAAGGAGGACAAGTCTCACTTGAGGAACCCTTCATAGTTTCGCTGCATAAGCTGGCTCTCGATCTGCTTAACGGTATCGAGGCCCACACTGACCATAATCAGCACCGCGGTGCCACCGAACGGCAGGTTCGCTGCGCCGCCCGAATTGCCGATATCGAGGAACAGATTCGGCAGGACTGCGATGGTGCCGAGGTAGATGGCACCCGGCAAGGTGATACGGCTCAGTACGTAGTTCAGGTAGTCGGCCGTCGGCCGGCCGGGACGGATGCCCGGGATGAAGCCGCCGAACTTCTTCATCTCGTCCGCGCGTTCCTCCGGATTGAAGGTGATCGCGACGTAGAAGTACGTGAAGAAGACGATCATGCCGAAGTAGATCAGGATGTAGACCGGGTTGGCCGGGTTCACCAGGTACTCGTTGATGAACCGCTGCCACCAGCTCGGATCGGCGCTCGTGTTGGCGCCGGTGAGCTGCGCGATCAGGTTCGGCAGGTAGAGCAGGGACGACGCGAAGATCACCGGAATGACACCGGCCTGGTTGACCTTCAGGGGCAGGTAGGTCGACGAACCTCCGTACATCTTGCGGCCGACCATCCGCTTCGCGTACTGCACCGGGATGCGCCGCTGGCCCTGCTCGACGAAGACGACACCGGCGATGATGGCCAGCGCGGCCACGCACACGAGTGCGAACGTCAGGCCGCCGCGGCTGTCCAGGATGGTCTTGCCCTCGCCCGGAATGCGCGAGGCGATGCCCGCGAAGATCAGCAGCGACATGCCGTTGCCGACACCGCGCTCGGTGATGAGCTCACCGAACCACATCACCAGGGCCGAACCCGCCGTCATGACGAGCACGATGATGATCAGACCGAAGATGCTCTCGTCGGCGATGATCGACTGCGTACAGCCCTGCAGCAGCTGACCTCGGGCCGCGAGGGCCACGATGCCAGTGGCCTGCAGGATCGCGAGCGCGATCGACAGGTAACGCGTGTACTGCGTCATCTTCGCCTGGCCCGATTGGCCCTCCTTGCGGAGTTCCTCGAACTTCGGGATGACGACAGTGAGCAGCTGCACGATAATGCTCGCGGTGATGTACGGCATGATGCCGATCGCGAAGACCGAGAGCTGCAGCAGTGCACCACCCGAGAACAGGTTGATCAGCGAGTAGATGCCGGCAGACTCGCCACCCGACACCTGGTCGATACATGCACGGACATTGCCGTAGTCGACACCGGGAGAGGGCAGTGTCGCGCCGAGGCGATACAGGGCGACGAGACCGAGTGTGAAGAGGATCTTCCGCCTCAGGTCAGGCGTCCTGAGGGCCGAGACAAAGGCGGAAAGCAAAGATCCTCCTGGCGCACGACATACGGGGAGCCAAGTCGAATGACTCGTCCCATGGATTGCAGAACTCTAGAACTCTAACAGTGACACATGAAATCACAGCCCCGTTGCCTGGGGCCGGTTGCTCAACAGTATGCCGACAGGACACCCTGCAGAGCGGCGAATGGCCGCAACTCGGCCCGATTGGGCAGAGTTGCGGCCATTCGACAAGCTAGCTGAGCGAAATCACAGCTCGGTGGTGGTACCACCGGCAGCGGCGATCTTCTCCTTGGCAGCGCCGGAGAACTTGTTCGCGGTGACCTGAACGGCAACCGTGAGCTCACCCTCGGCGAGAACCTTCACGAGCTGGTTCTTGCGAACCGCACCGGCGGCAACGAGCTCGGCAACGCCGATCTGTCCACCCTCGGGGAACAGACGAGCGATGTCGCCGACGTTGACGACCTGGTACTCGGTGCGGAACGGGTTGGTGAAGCCCTTGAGCTTGGGCAGACGCATGTGCAGCGGCATCTGTCCACCCTCGAAGGCGGCCGACACGTTCTTCCGGGCCTTGGTGCCCTTCGTACCGCGACCGGCGGTCTTACCCTTCGAGCCCTCACCGCGACCGACGCGAGTCTTGTCGGTCTTGGCGCCGGGCGCGGGGCGCAGGTGGTGCAACTTGATGGTCATGGTTAGACCTCCTCAACTGTGACGAGGTGGCGCACCACGTTGATCAGACCGCGGTTCTGCGCGTTGTCCTCACGAACGACCGACTGGCGAATGCCCTTCAGCCCGAGGGTGCGCATGCTGTCCCGCTGGTTCTGCTTGGTGCCGATGGTGCTCTTGACCTGGGTGACCTTGAGCTGTGCCATTTACTTCACGCTCCCAGCCTGTGCACGAGCGCGGAGCATGCCGGCCGGAGCAACGTCCTCGATGGGCAGGCCACGGCGAGCCGCAACCTCTTCCGGACGCTGCAGACCCTTGAGGGCAGCAACGGTCGCGTGCACGACGTTGATCGCGTTGTCGCTACCGAGCGACTTCGACAGGATGTCGTGGATTCCCGCGCACTCGAGCACGGCACGCACCGCGCCACCGGCGATAACACCTGTACCGGGGCTGGCCGGACGCAGCATGACCACACCGGCCGCCGCCTCACCCTGGATCGGGTGGGTGATGGTGCTGCCGATCATCGGGACGCGGAAGAAGCTCTTGCGAGCCTCCTCGACACCCTTCTGGATGGCCGCGGGAACTTCCTTGGCCTTTCCGTAGCCGACGCCGACGAGTCCGTTGCCGTCGCCCACGATCACCAGAGCGGTGAAGCTGAAGCGACGACCACCCTTGACGACCTTCGAGACACGGTTGATGGAGACAACCCGCTCGATGAAGTTCGACTTCTCGGCAGCGTTGTCGCGGCGGTTGTCGCGACGGTCACGGCCGCCACGGTTGTCGCCACTGCCGCTGTTCGGCCCATTCTGTCCGGCGGGTCCGCTTCCGCCGTCACGCCTTTGACGTCCCGGCATCAGGCATTCCTTCCGTTAGTAACGTTGGTCATCAGAACTTCAACCCGCCTTCGCGAGCGGCGTCGGCCAGGGCCGCGATGCGACCCGTGTAGGTGTGGCCACCGCGGTCGAAGACCACGGTCTCCACGCCGGCTGCCTTGGCGCGCTCGGCGATCAGCTGACCGACCTTCGCGCCACGGGCGCTCTTGTCGCCGTCCAGCGCACGCACGTCGGCCTCGATGGTCGACGCAGCGGCGAGGGTCTTGCCGGCCAGATCGTCCACCAGCTGCACGTGGATGTGCCGCGCGGAGCGGTTCACCACCAGACGGGGACGCTCCGGGGTGCCGGAGACCTTCTTGCGGAGACGGAAGTGACGACGCGCCTTCGACAGACGACGCGTCGTGGACGCGTCCTTGCCGAGCGGAATCCGCTTGGCTTTCTGATTTGCAGTCTGGCTCATATCACTTACCCGTCTTTCCGACCTTGCGACGGACCTGCTCACCCTCGTAGCGGATGCCCTTGCCCTTGTACGGGTCGGACTTGCGCAGACGACGGATGTTGGCCGCGATCTGRCCGACCTTCTGCTTGTCGATGCCGGTGATCGAGAACCGGGTCGGCGACTCGACAGCGAAGGTGATGCCCTCCGGAGCCTCGATCGGGACCGGGTGGCTGTAGCCGAGCGAGAACTCGAGGTCCTGGCCCTTCAGTGCCACACGGTAACCGACGCCGTGGATCTCCATCTTGGTGGTGTAACCAGCGGTAACACCGATGATCATGTTCTGCACCAGGGTGCGCGACAGACCGTGCAGCGCGCGGCTGCGACGCTCGTCGTCGGGACGGGTGACCTGAAGGGCACCGTCCTCCTGTGCGACCGAGATCGGCTCCGAGACGGTCATCGTCAGGGTGCCCTTGGGGCCCTTGACCGCGACGTCCTGTCCGGTGATGGTCACGTCGACGCCCGCGGGGACGGCGACCGGAATCTTTCCAATACGCGACATAGTGGTGGCCTCCCTTACCAGACGTAGGCGAGGACTTCCCCGCCCACTCCCTGATTGGCCGCCTGACGATCGGTGAGCAGGCCGGAAGACGTGGAGATGATCGCCACGCCGAGGCCGCCCAGGACCTTGGGCAGGTTGGTGGACTTCGCGTACACGCGCAGACCGGGCTTGGAAACACGGCGGACGCCGGCGAGGCTGCGCTCGCGGCTCGGGCCGTACTTGAGGTCGACGATCAGCGTCTTGCCGACCTCGGCATCCTCGGTGCGGTAGTCCGCGATGTAGCCCTCGCGCTTGAGGATCTCGGCGATGTTCGCCTTGATCTTCGAGTGCGGCAGCTTCACCTCGTCGTGGTACGCCGAGTTGGCATTACGCAGACGCGTCAAGAAGTCTGCGATCGGATCAGTCATGGTCATGAGTTGACCTGTGCACCTTTCTCGTTGGGGTTCCCATGCAACACCGGTCCCGGCCCCGCTCCCCCGACAAATCGGATGGAGCGGGGCCGGCCCGGTCGTGGGCCTACAACGAAGTGGTTCTTACCTTCACCGTTCCGCGGGTGCGGAACGGAAGTCTGTGTAACCCGGAGTGGGTTACCAGGAGCTCTTGTGAACGCCCGGCAGTTCGCCGGCGTGTGCCATCTCGCGAACGCAGATACGGCACAGGCCGAACTTGCGGAACACCGCGTGCGGACGGCCGCACTTCTGGCAGCGGGTGTACGCGCGCACCGCGAACTTCGGCTTCTTGTTGGCCTTGTTGACCAGTGCCTTCTTAGCCATGGGCTCAGTTCTCCTTGAACGGGAAGCCGAGGTGCTTGAGCAGCGCACGGCCTTCTTCGTTGTTGGTGGCGGTGGTCACGACGGTGATGTCCATACCGCGCGGACGATCGATCTTGTCCACGTCGATCTCGTGGAACATCGACTGCTCGTTGAGGCCGAACGTGTAGTTGCCGTTGCCGTCGAACTGGGTGCCCGACAGACCGCGGAAGTCCCTGATACGGGGCAGCGCGATCGACACCAGGCGATCCAGGAACTCCCACATGCGGTCGCCACGCAGCGTGACGCGCGCGCCGATCGGCATGCCTTCACGCAGCTTGAACTGCGCGATGGACTTGCGGGCCTTGCGGATCTCGGGCTTCTGACCGGTGATCAGAGCGAGATCGGCAACCGCGCCGTTGATCAGCTTCGCGTCACGGGCGGCGTCGCCGACACCCATGTTGACGACGACCTTGACGACGCCGGGGATCTGCATGACGTTCGCGTAGTCGAACTCCGCGTTCAGCGCGTCCTTGATCTCCGCACGGTAGCGGGCCTTCAGGCGCGGCTGGGTCTTGTTCTCAGTGGAGGTCATGTCAGATGTCCTTCCCGTTCTTCCGGGAAATACGAACGTTCTTGCCGGTCTCCTCATCGGTGCGGTAGCCCACGCGAGTGGGGTTACCGTCCGAGTCGACGACCGCGACGTTGGAAACGTGGATCGGGGCTTCCTGCGTCACGATGCCGCCCGAGGAGGCGCCACGCTCGTTCGCAGAGACCGCGGTGTGCTTCTTGATGCGGTTCACGCCCTCGACCAGGACCTTGTTGGTCGCGGGGAAGGCCTGAATGACCTTGCCCTTCGCGCCCTTGTCCTTGCCGGAGATGACCAGCACGGTGTCACCCTTGTGCACCTTCATCACAGCACCTCCGGGGCGAGCGAGACGATCTTCATGAACTTCTTCTCGCGCAGCTCACGGCCGACGGGGCCGAAGATGCGGGTACCGCGAGGATCGTTGTCCGCCTTGATGATGACGGCAGCGTTCTCGTCGAACTTGATGTACGAGCCGTCCGGACGACGACGCTCCTTGGCGGTGCGGACGATGACGGCCTTGACGACCTCGCCCTTCTTCACGTTTCCACCCGGGACGGCGTCCTTGACGGTGGCGACAATGATGTCGCCGACCCCGGCGTAGCGACGAGACGAGCCACCGAGAACGCGGATGCAGAGAATCTCCTTGGCACCCGTGTTGTCGGCGACGCGCAGTCGCGACTCCTGCTGAATCACTAACTTCTCCTTGACCTGGCTTGTTTCGACCAGAACGAACCACAGTGGCTCGCGCTGATCATGCGCGGCAGATTTCCGACCCGACGCGCGCGGTCTGTACCCGCCGATGGTGGGGCCACCGCTGCTCTCGCAGGGCAACCCCACCATCGTACTGGATACACTCTTCGGCTCTTACTTGGCCTTCTCGAGGACCTCGACCAGACGCCAGTGCTTCGTCGCGGACAGCGGACGGGTCTCCATCAGCTGAACGCGATCGCCGACGCCGGCGGTGCCGTTCTCGTCGTGCGCCTTCACCTTGGTCGTACGGCGGATGATCTTGCCGTAGAGCTTGTGCTTGACGCGGTCTTCGAGCTCGACCACGATCGTCTTCTCCATCTTGTCGGACACGACGTATCCGACACGGACCTTACGGCTCGCGCGCTCTTCGGTGCTGTTGGTGCTCACTGCCTTTTCCTCACTCATGCCGCGTCACCTGCGTCCGGACCAGCGGCCAGGCCGAGCTCACGCTCACGCAGGACGGTGTAGATGCGCGCAATCTCGTGACGGACCGTGCGCAGCCGGCGGTTGTTGTCCAGCTGACCAGTGGCCATCTGGAAGCGAAGGTTGAACAGCTCTTCCTTCGACTCGCGGAGCTTGGTGACCAATTCTTCTTCGGTCAGCTCGCGGAGCTCTGTAGCAGGGCTTGCGGTTGCCATCAGAACTGCTCCTCCCTCGTCACGATCCGGCACTTGCAGGGGAGCTTGTGCATCGCGCGGCGCAGGGCCTCACGAGCGATCTCCTCGTTCGGGTAGCTCATCTCGAACATCACCCGTCCGGGCTTGACGTTCGCGATCCACCACTCCGGCGAACCCTTACCGGAACCCATGCGGGTCTCGGCAGGCTTCTTGGTGAGCGGGCGATCCGGGAAGATGTTGATCCAGATCTTGCCGCCACGCTTGATGTGCCGGGTCATGGCGATACGAGCGGACTCGATCTGCCGGTTGGTGATGTAGGCCGGCTCGAGAGCCTGGATGCCGTACTCACCGAAGGTCACCTGGGTCCCACCCTTGGCGGCACCCGAACGGCTCGGATGGTGCTGCTTGCGGTGCTTGACCCGCCGGGGGATCAACATGCGTCAGCCCTCCTTCTGTTCAGTCGAAGCGGGTGCATCGGCGGTGGCGGTCGCAGCGCGACCGGCCTCGGTGCTGGTCGCGGTGGTGCCTGCGGCACCGGAGCGACGCGGACGGCTCGGACGCTCGCGGCGCGGGCGGTCCGACGGTGCAGCAGCGCCTGCGGCCAGCTCACGCTTGCCACCGACGATGTCGCCCTTGTAGATCCAGACCTTCACGCCGATGCGACCGAAGGTGGTCTTGGCCTCGTAGAGGCCGTAGTCGATGTCCGCACGCAGCGTGTGCAGCGGAACGCGACCCTCACGGTAGAACTCCGAGCGGCTCATCTCGGCGCCGCCGAGGCGACCCGAGCACTGCACGCGGATGCCCTTGACGTTCGGCTGACGCATGGCCGACTGGATGGCCTTGCGCATGGCGCGACGGAACGCGACACGGTTCGAGAGCTGCTCGGCGACACCCTGTGCCACCAGCTGGGCCTCGGCCTCTGCGTTCTTGACCTCGAGGATGTTCAGCTGGACCTGCTTGCCGGTCAGCTTCTCGAGCTCGGCGCGGATGCGATCGGCCTCGGCGCCGCGACGGCCGATGACGATGCCCGGGCGTGCGGTGTGGATGTCCACACGCACACGGTCACGGGTGCGCTCGATCTCGACCTTCGCGATACCGGCCCGCTCCATGCCCGTGGCGAGGAGCTTACGGATCGCGACGTCTTCCTTGACGTACTCCGCGTACTGCTTGTCTGCGTACCAGCGCGACTTCCAGTCGGTCGTGATGCCGAGACGGAAGCCGTGCGGGTTGATCTTCTGGCCCACTACTGACCACTTCCCTTCCGGCGGTTACGGCCCGAGGCACCGGACACGTTGGCCCGGCTCTCCACGATGACCGTGATGTGGCTCGAACGCTTACGGATCCGGAAGGCCCGGCCCTGTGCGCGCGGCTGGAACCGCTTGAGGGTCGCACCCTCGTCCACGTACGCGGTCGCGACGACCAGCGTGGAGGGATCGAGGTTCAGGTTGTTCTGGGCGTTGGCAGCTGCGCTGGCGATCACCTTGGCGACCGGCTCGCTGGCGGCCTGCGGCGCGAACTTGAGGATCGACAGTGCGTCCTCGACCGAGCGGCCGCGGACCAGGTCCACGACACGGCGCGCCTTCATGGGGGTCACGCGCACGTGGCGCGCGACCGCCTTCGCAGTGGGGTTCTGTGTTTCAGTACTCATCGACGCTTGCTCTTCCGGTCGTCCTTGATGTGGCCCTTGAACGTCCTGGTCGGTGCAAACTCTCCGAGCTTGTGGCCAACCATCGAGTCCGAGACGAACACCGGAACGTGCTTGCGTCCGTCGTGGACGGCAAACGTGTGACCGATGAAGTCCGGAATGATCGTGGAACGACGGCTCCAGGTCTTGATGACCTGCTTGGTGCCCTTCTCGTTCTGCACGTCCACCTTCGCAAGGAGGTGGTCATCGACGAACGGGCCCTTCTTAAGGCTGCGTGGCATCCTTCACTCCCTCCTTGACTAGCGCTTCTTGCCGGTACGGCGACGACGGACGATGAGCTTGTCGCTCGCCTTGTTCTTGCGGGTGCGGCCCTCGGGCTTGCCCCAGGGGCTGACCGGGTGGCGACCACCGGAGGTCTTACCCTCACCACCACCGTGCGGGTGGTCGACCGGGTTCATGACCACACCACGGACGGTCGGGCGCTTGCCCTTCCAGCGCATGCGGCCGGCCTTGCCCCAGTTGATGTTCGACTGCTCGGCGTTGCCGACCTCGCCGACGGTTGCGCGGCAGCGCACGTCGACGCGACGGATTTCACCGGACGGCATACGCAGCGTGGCGTAGGTGCCTTCCTTGCCCAGCAGCTGGATGCTGGCGCCGGCGGAACGGGCCATCTTGGCGCCGCCACCCGGACGCAACTCGACTGCGTGGATGGTGGTACCGGTGGGGATGTTGCGCAGCGGCAGGTTGTTGCCCGGCTTGATGTCGGCGGTAGCGCCGGACTCGATCGGGGCGCCCTGCACCAGGCCCTTGGGGGCGATGATGTAGCGCTTCTCGCCGTCCGCGTAGTGCAGCAGCGCGATGCGAGCGGTGCGGTTGGGGTCGTACTCGATGTGAGCGACCTTGGCCGGCACGCCGTCCTTGTCGTTGCGACGGAAGTCGATCAACCGGTAGGCGCGCTTGTGACCGCCACCCTTGTGACGGGTGGTGATGCGACCGTGGGCGTTACGACCACCGCGACCGTGCAGCGGGCGAACCAGCGACTTCTCGGGCGTCGACCGAGTGATCTCGGCGAAGTCCGAGACGCTCGAGCCGCGGCGGCCCGGGGTAGTCGGCTTGTACTTACGGATTGCCATGAGTCTTCTCGTCCTCTATATCTCGTCAAGTCCCGCCCGCTTACGCGACCGGGCCTCCGAAGATCTCGATGGGCTTGCTGTCGGCCGAGAGGGTCACGAGCGCACGCTTGGTGTCCTTGCGCTTGCCGTAACCGAAACGGGTCCGCTTGCGCTTGCCCTGACGGTTGGCGGTGTTGACGCTGGTCACCGTGACGCCGAAGACCTTCTCGACGGCGATCTTGATCTGCGTCTTGTTCGAGTCCGGGTGCACCAGGAAGGTGTAGGTGCCTTCCTCGATCAGTCCGTAGGACTTCTCGGAGATGACCGGGGCCAGCAAGATGTCGCGGGGGTCGGCGATGGTGGTCACTTGCTCTCCTCCTCGTTCTTGGCCGGGCCCGCGATGAAGGTGTTCAGAGCCTCGAGGCTGAACACGACGTCATCGCTGTTGAGCACGTCGTAGGTGTTGAGCTGGTCGGGTGCGATGGGGTGCACGCCTTCCAGGTTCTGCACGCTCTTCCAGGCTGCGATGTCCTCGCGCCCGACGACCAGCAGAAGCTTCTTGCGATCCGAGATCTCACCCAGGAACGACTTCGCCGACTTGGTGGACGGGACCTGCCCGGCGACCAGCTCGGTGATGACGTGGATGCGCTCGCTGCGGGCCCGATCGGAGAGGGCGCCACGGAGAGCGGCAGCCTTCATCTTCTTGGGGGTGCGCTGGCTGTAGTCACGCGGCTGCGGGCCGTGGACGATGCCACCGCCGGCGAACTGCGGCGCACGGGTCGAGCCCTGACGTGCGCGGCCGGTGCCCTTCTGTCGGTACGGCTTCTTGCCACCACCGCGGACCTCGCCGCGGGTCTTGGTGGAGTGGGTGCCCTGACGTGCGGCGGCGAGCTGCGCGACAACGACCTGATGCATCAGAGCGATGTTCGCGGTCGCGTCGAAGATCTCCGAGGGGAGATCGACAGTGCCGTTGGTCTTGCCACCGGCAGCCTTGACGTCCAGGGTCAGCTTGGTTGCGGTCTCGGTCATGCCGACGCACCACCCTTCACTGCGGTCTTGACGATCACGAGGCCACCCTTGCGGCCGGGGATCGCACCCTTGATCAGCAGCAGACCGTTCTCGGCATCCACCTTGTGGACCGAGAGGTTCTGCGTCGTGATGCGGTCGGAGCCCATGCGGCCCGACATGCGCATGCCCTTGAACACGCGACCGGGGGTGGCACAGCCACCGATGGAACCCGGGCGACGGTGAACGGCCTGCGCACCGTGGGAAGCACCCTGACCGGCGAAGCCGTGACGCTTCATGGTGCCGGCGAAGCCCTTGCCCTTGCTGGTGCCGGTGACGTCGACGTATGCGCCGTCCTCGAAGACCTCAGCCGTGAGCTCCTGGCCGACCTCGTACTCGGAGGCGTCGGCAACGCGGAGCTCGACGATGTGGCGGCGCGGGGTGACGCCGGCCTTGGCGAACTGGCCGGAGACCGGCTTGTTCACCTTGCGCGGGTCGATGGCGCCGAAGGCCAGCTGCACAGCGCTGTAGCCGTCACGCTCTTCGGTCCGGATCTGGGTAACCACGTTCGGTCCGGCCTTGACGACGGTGACCGGGACGACCCGGTTGTTCTCGTCGAAGACCTGGGTCATGCCGAGCTTGGTGCCCAGGATTCCCTTGATCTGATTAGTCATTTGATATCTCCGCTGCGTCTTCCCAAGCTCACTGGATGTTCACGTCGACGCTGGCCGGAAGGTCGATGCGCATGAGCGCGTCGACCGTCTTCGGCGTCGGGTCGAGGATGTCGATCAGCCGCTTGTGAGTACGCATCTCGAAGTGCTCGCGCGAGTCCTTGTACTTGTGCGGCGAGCGGATGACGCAGTACACGTTCTTCTCGGTAGGCAACGGCACCGGGCCGACCACGCGGGCCCCGGTACGGGTCACCGTCTCGACGATCTTGCGCGCTGACGCGTCGATCGCCTCATGGTCATAGGCCTTGAGCCTGATGCGGATCTTCTGTCCCGCCACGCTTAGTGTCCTTTTCTTGCCGCGTTTCGTAGAACCCGAACGAGCCGGGGACTACCTCGTCTGCACAGTCCCCGGACTGAAACACGACACGAACATTGGAATGGCGATCGAGACATCACTCGATCCGCTGCCGCTGTTCATCTGTCATGGTTCTCCGGTCCACGCGGTCGGGCGTGTCGCCCTGCCACTCATTCCCGGGCCCCGGAAATCTCTCTCCAGGAGCCTCGGAAACTCGAACCGGATGCACCCGTAATGGGTGCAAAGCTGGGTACTGCTTCCGTCTTGCATTCGCCGTGACCAGGTCTTTCGACACGATCTTCGACGTTCATCCCGCCCGACTCGAGTCGCGACGGATCACGTCTCAGTCAAGGCAACCCGATCAGTATGCCGTAGCGGACCCGAGAGTTCAAATCGCACCCCCAGCCACGCTCACCGACAAGCCCGAGGTCAGCCTATATCGCCCACCCGAATCGCCGTCCAGCATCTTACCGACAAGTAAGGTTGCGTTGCATGACGCCCGCGACCGCCACCTACCGCAGCTGGCAACGACTGCCCGCCAACCGATTCGGCCGCGCACTGTTCTCGATCGGCATGTGCGCCCGTGTCCCCTACTTCGCGACCGTGCTGCCGAGTGTGGAGCAGTTGGCGCCCGGACTGTGCGTGATCTCCGCCCCCAAATGGTGGGGAGTCCACAACCACATCAAGACCTTCCACGCGATCGCCGCCTGCAATCTCGCAGAGGCCGCGATGGGGATGCTGGCCGAGGCGACCGTGCCGACCACGCATCGCTGGATCCCCAAAGCGATGAACGTCCGATACCTCGCGAAGGCGCAGTCACGGCTTCGCGCGACCGCGATGCTGCCCGAAATACCGGACTTCCCGACGATCACCAGCGGCGCCGAACTGGCGATCCCGATCACGATCACCGACCGGGGCGGTGTCGAGGTCGTCCACGCCGACATCACCGTGTGGGTGACCCCTGCCTGAGCGCGACAGGCTGAGCGCGACAGCCTGGGCGAGACGGGGCGGTCGGAGATGCCGGCCGAGGTGGGCCACCCGATATATTCGGCCGGATCAGTTGTTGCATGCGTCACAGCGGCCGGTTCGGATCGCGAACCCGATGTGGTGGCTGCAGACGACAGCGGGATTCCTGTCCCGTGAAGGAGTGCTCATGACCCCGTCCGCCGCCTCTCGCCCCAGTTCTGCCCGCGCGTTGCGTCGCCGTCCGCAGCTCTCCGAGGATGTCGCGGTGCACGTGCGAAACCTGATCATGTCGGGCGGCGTGCGGCCCGGGGACTACATCCGTCTGGACGAGACCGCCGCCGAGCTGGGAGTCAGTGTCACCCCGGTTCGCGAAGCGCTGCTCACGCTGCGCGGCGAGGGCCTCGTGGAACTGGTCCCCCACCGCGGGTACGTCGTCGCCCCACTCAGTCGCGACGACGTCAACGACCTCTTCTGGCTGCAGGGGCGGATCGCCGAAGAACTGGCGATTCGGGCCACCACACTGGTCGACGACGACGCCCTCGCGGAACTCGGGGCGATGAACGAGCAGTTGCGACGTGCCGTCGAGCTCGGTGATGCCGACCGCATCGAGGAGCTCGAGTTCGGCTTCCACCGAATTCTCAATCGACTCGCGGGAGCACGGAAGTTGTCGTGGTTCCTCCTCAATGCGACGCGCTACACCCCGGTGCACTTCTATTCATCGGACCTGGACTGGGGCCACGAAGCGGTGGCGAGTCACACACGTCTGCTGTCGGCCCTCGCCGCGCGTGACACCGTGGCCGTGTCGACCGAGACCCGCGCCCACTTCGAGGATGGTGCAAAACGCCTGGTGCGACACCTGGAGACCGTCGGAATCTGGGACTGACCAAACAAACGACCGACCCGGACATCGCCGGATCGCGCGCGGCGGGACGGCGGTCGGGGCAAACCTCACAGAACGACCCGCGTCACATCGCCGGGTAACATTTGGCGGGAGCGGAGGGATTACACGTCGACGGATGGACGCGTGGGCCCTGAGAGTGGTCACCCATCCGAACCCAGGTGAAACAGCGGAGTGTCGATGCCCATATTCCAGGACACAGCGGTGCTGGTCGACGATGTCCACAAATCCTTCGGCGATGTGAAGGCCTTGCGGGGCGTCAGTTTCCAGGCCGAGCGCGGGACTGTCCTGGGCATTCTCGGGCCCAACGGCGCCGGGAAGACCACGACGGTCAAGGTGCTGTCCACACTCATCCGACCCGACAGCGGCCGCGCGATGGTCGCCGGTCACGACGTGGTCAGTCACGCCGCCGACGTCCGGCGCTCGATCATGATGACCGGCCAGTACGCCGCGCTCGACGAAACGTTGTCGGGCCGCGAGAACATCGAACTGTTCGGTCGGCTGATGGGGCTCGACCGCGCGTCGGCCCGGCAGCGCGCCCAGGCCCTGCTCACCGAGTTCGATCTCCTCGATGCCGGTAAGCGCGCCGTGCGGCACTACTCGGGCGGCATGCGACGCCGTATCGACATCGCCTGCGGTCTGGTGGTCCGCCCCGAGGTGGTGTTCCTCGACGAGCCGACCACCGGGCTCGACCCGCGCAGTCGACAAGGCGTGTGGTCGCTCGTCAGCTCGCTCAAGGCGCAGGGCATCACGGTATTGCTGACCACGCAGTATCTCGAGGAGGCCGACCTGCTCAGCGACAACATCATCGTCATCGATCGCGGCACCGTGATCGCGGAGGGCACCGCCGACCAACTGAAGGCGCGGACCGGCGGCAGCTACTGCGAGATCGTCCCGCTCGATCCGCAGCAACTGCCATGGGCCGTGCACGCGCTCGGCAACCTCGTTCCGATCGAGATCCGGGCCGAGATCTCCGAGGGGAGCGAACGGGTTGCGATTCCGGCGCCCGACGGGGCCGGCACGCTGTCAGAGGCGCTGCGGCGACTCGACGCCGCGGGAATCGAACTGGCCGACATCGCGTTGCGTCGCCCCTCCCTCGACGACGTCTTCCTGTCGTTGACCGGTCACTCCGCACCGGAGAAGCAGCCATGACAACCTCGGCGAAGAGCGCCGCGAATAGTCTCTCGGTGTCCGCGGCGTCGAAACAGGCCGCGCTGAGTGTGCCCGCGAAGAGGATCGGCTCGCACCGACGTCCGGACCCCAACGCATTCCAGCAGTGGATGGTGCTGACCGGCCGCACCCTCAAGACAATGGTGAAGACGGGTGAACTCGCGGTCGCCATCGTTGCACCGCTGATCTTCACCATCGGTTTCTATCTGCCTCTGCGGTTCGTCATGAAACTGCAGGGCATCGACTACGCGCAGTTCCTGATGCCGATCATCGTGTTGCAGGCGATGGCCTTCACCGCGATCTCGGCGTCGCAGCTGGCGTCGGTCGAGGCGCTGCACGGTTTGACGACCAGGCTCAAGACGATGCCGGTGTCGGGTCCTGTTCCCTTGCTGTCCCGCATGACCAGTGCGCTGGTCAGGTCGACGATCGCGCTCGCGGCGGCACTCGCATACGGCTATGCGATCGGGTTCCGGTTCAGTGCGGGATTCGCCCCGGCAGGTCTCTTCTGCGTGATGGCCCTCGCCATCAGCCTCGCCCTGTCACTCGGGGCCGACGCGATCGGCACGCTCTCGAAGTCTCCCGAGGCGACCGCGCAGGCACTCGCCCTTCCGCAGCTGATCCTGGGCATGCTGTCGTGTGGTTTCGTGCCGGAGTCCGGGTTCCCCGAGTGGATCCGGCCGTTCGTCCGAAATCAACCGATCTCCCAGTTCTCCTACGCCATGCGCGACATGGCCGAGGGCGGGCTGTCGGCATCGACGTTGTTCCCCGCAACCGCATGGTGCGTCGGATTGGCCGCGGTGTTCGCACCGCTGGCCTGGTGGGCAAGTATGAGGCGCCAATGAGCGAGCACTCCCAGTCCACCCGGCCAGCCCGGTCCGCCCTGGTCTCGTCCGAACGCAGGGTCGACGAAGGCGGCTTCGACTTCCCGCTCCCCGTGAACGTGTGGGGCGAGAATTCGATGCAGGCGTTGTGGACGCACAGTCTGATCCAGTGCAAGCGACTGCTGACGCGGTGGGCACGCGACCCCTCCACGATGATCCAGGCGCTGCTGTATCCGGCTCTGACACTGATCATGTTCCGAGTCGTCATCGGCAACACCGTGACGGCCGCGACGGGCATGCCCGCCATCTACGGGCAGGTTCCGATGATCATCCTCGTCGGCGCGATGTTCGGCTCGATCGTGAGCGCCGTGGGTCTGCGTGGCGAACGAAAATCGGGTCTGCTGTCGCGGTTCTGGACGCTGCCGATCCACCGCGCCGCCGGCCTCGTCGGCCGCATGATGGCGGAGGCCGTCCGTGTTCTGGTGACGACCGTCGTCATCCTGGCAGTCGGGTTCGCCCTCGGGTTCCGGATGACGCAGGGCTTCCTCCCGAGCATCATGCTGCTGGTGATCCCGGTGATCTTCGGCATGGGCTTCGCAATGATGGTCACCGCGTTGGCCACGGTGGCCGGCGACGCCCCCCTCGTCGAGTTGGTGTCGATCGCCTGCACACTGCTGATGTTCTTCAACTCCGGGTTCGTCCCGGTGATGGCCTATCCGACATGGCTTCAGCCCGTGGTCGCGGCCCAGCCGATGTCGTGTGCAATCGACGCCATGCGTGGTCTCGCGGTCGGCGGCCCCATCCTCGAACCGGTGTTGCAGACGCTGGCATGGTCGTTCGGGATGATGGCCGTGTTCATCTACCCGGCGATCCGCGGCTACCGGCGCGCTGCTGCCACCGGCTGACGTCGAAGACGGGCCCGAAGATCGGGCCGAAGACGAGCCGAAGACGAGCCGCTGAATCGGTTCTGTCCCGGCGCCTCCGGAACACCCCCGAATTGTTCATCCGAATACCGGGGTGAATGCCCTTTTCGTCTGATATCAATTTAGCGAATCACTGCCCGTCCGCAGGTTTACAGGAGCACAAGAATGGCCCTTCGGCAACGCTCGGTGGCGAGAGTCCTCGCCACCACGGCAGCGGTCTTTCTCGGCGCAATGGGGCTTCACCCGGCCGCCGCGACCGCCGAGCCTGCTCCGGGCAGCCTCGTCCTACCGTCGGCGGCCCCCGCCGCGCGCTCGTTGACACCACCCGACGCCGCGCCGGAGGGCGCCAACGACTGGTCGTGCCGCCCGAGCACGCAACACCCCCGGCCGGTGGTCCTGGTGCACGGCACCGGCATGAGCATGCTGCAGAGCTGGAATGTGATCTCGCCGGCGCTGCGGAACGCGGGCTACTGCGTCTACGCACTGAACTACGGCGCCGCGGCGCATTCGTGGGGCACCGGCGACATCCGCGGTTCCGCCCGCGAACTCGCATCGTTCGTGGACACGGTCCGTGCTCGCACCGGATCGGCCCAGGTCGACATCGTCGGCCACTCCCAGGGCGGAACCACGGCCCGCCAGTACCTGCGTTTCGAGGGCKGAGCCGACCCGGTCGTTCCGTCGCGCAACAAGGTGCGCAGCCTCGTGATGCTCGGGCCCACGACCCACGGCACGACGTTCAGCGGGATGCAGGACCTGTTCACCGCGTTCACGTCGCTTCGCCTCACCGACGAGGCGACCAATCAGGCAATCGTCGAGTTCACGTTCGGGCTGGCGTCGTACCAGCAGCTGGTCGGATCGCGGTTCCTCGAACAGCTCAACGCCGGCAGCGAGACTGTGCCCGGCGTCGACTACACGGTGATCGCGTCACAGGCCGACGAGATCGTGACGCCACCGATCGGCTCGTTCCTCGTGCCGGGTCCCGGTTCGTCGGTGCGCAACACGTGGGTGCAGGACGCGTGTCCGGGAGCCCGGTTGGGGCACGCCGACCTGCTGGGCGATCAGCGTTCGGTATTCCTGGTGAAGGCGGCCCTGGATCCGTCCTTCGGACGGGGCAACGCCGTCCCCTGCTGACCCGAACGGTCTCGGCCGCGAAGGACCGACGGCGGGCCCCTCCTTCCCGGAGGGGCCCGCCGTTTCGTCGGTCGGGACTCTGCCCGTCAGCCGCGCAGGTATCTGTCGAGCACCGGGCCGATGACCGCGAGCCCCTTCGGCGAGGTCATCTCCCGGTGTCTTACGGGCACCGAGACGACGTCGACAGCTCCGTGCACCCAGTCCCGCCAGCCGTCGACACCGCTCTCACCGTCCAGTTCGGCGTTGAAGTACAGCACGTTGCCGTCGAAGCCGGTCGGCCGATACCTGTCGAGCAGGCTCGACGAGTGCGCGATTCCGGCCAGGATCCGCTGCCAGCCCATGTCGGTGATCTGGTCGAACGGCGCGGGCAGTCCCTGGAGGATCTCCTCGACCTTGTCCGGGCTCATCTCGCGCAATGCGATGTCGCCGCCGGCGAGTTGGACCGCGAAGTCACCGAACAGGTCGGCCAGCGACGGATCCGCATCCGGGTCGACCCGGTTCTCCGGATCGGCGACGTAGCTGTCGAGCATCGAGAGCATCCGCACTTCTTCGCCGACCGCGCGCAGGTGGACCGCCATCGCATACGCGACCGAGCCCCCCATCGACCACCCGAGCAGATGGTAGGGCCCGTGCGGCTGGATGCGCCGGATCTCCTCGACGTACAGCTGCGCCCACTGCTCGATCGTGGCGGGAAGCGCGGTGTCCTCGCTGAGCGTCGGCGACTGGATGCCGTAGATCGGCCGGTCCTCGTCGACGTAGCCCGCGAGACCGGCGAATCCCCACGACAGGCCGGTGATCGGGTGGATGCAGAACAGCGGCGCCTTGCCTCCCGAGACACGGAAGGGCAACACCACGCCCAGACCGCCCGACTCCGCGGCGCCAGGAAGGTCCGCGGCACCGGATTCGATGCGCGCGGCGAGGCTCGCGACGGTGGGGTCCACGAACATCCACTGCAGCGGGATGTCGACGTCCACCGCGCTGCGCAGCCGGGAGATGACGGTGACCGCGACGAGCGAGTTGCCTCCGAGTTCGAAGAAGTCGTCGTCGAGACCGACCTGTTCGATCCCGAGTACCTCGCCGAATGCCTCGGCGACGGCCGTCTCGACCGGGGTGACCGGCGCCCGGAACTCGCGTGCCTCGATCACCGGGTCCGGGAGCGCCTTGCGGTCGATCTTGCCGTTGACGTTCTGCGGGAGCGCCTGGAGCTCCACGAACATCGACGGCACCATGTACGACGGCAGCGTCGCCGTGAGGGTCGACTCGATTTCCTCCAGGTCGAGGGTGTCCGACCCGGACGGCACGACGTACCCGACGAGACGGTCACCGGCCCGCGCCTCGCTCCACACCGTGACCGCCGCCTCGGCGATGTCGGTGCGGGATCGCAGCGCGGCCTCGATCTCGCCCAGCTCGATCCGGAATCCGCGGACCTTGACCTGGAAGTCGGCGCGGCCGACGTAGTCGAGGGTCCCGTCGCCACGCCACGCGACCACGTCTCCGGTGCGGTACATCCGCTCCCCGGCCGGACCGTACGGGTCGGCGACGAAACGGTCGGCCGTCAGCGCCGCCCGACCGTAGTAGCCGCGGGCCAGCTGGGCGCCGGCCAGGTACAGCTCGCCGGGCACGCCGACGGGGACGGGACGCAGACGGTCGTCGAGCACGAGTAGACGGGTGTTCCATTCGGGTCCGCCGATCGGGACCGCCGATCCGTCGACCTCGTCCACCCGCTGTGCGGTCACCGACACCGCGGCCTCGGTGGGGCCGTACAGGTTGAACAGGTCTGCGCTGCCCGCCGCGGCGAACCGGGCGGCGGTGTCCGCCGGCAGGACCTCGCCGATCGCGAGCACACGGCGCAGCGATTCGGGGAGCCGATCCTCGGACTCGGTCAGCAGCGCCTGCAGCATCGACGGCACGACGTGCAGGGTCGTGACCCCCTCGCGACGCATCAGCGCACCCAGGTAGCCCGGGTCGCGGTGACCGTCCGCCGACGCGACGACCAGGCGTCCACCGGAGGTGAGGGCCGACCAGAACTCCCACACCGACAGGTCGAACGTCGCCGCGGTCTTCAGCAGGGCCGCGTCGGCCGGGCCCAGACCGTACTCGACGCGCTTCCATTCGAGCTGGTTGACGATCGCCGAGTGACTCACGGCCACACCCTTCGGGCGTCCCGTCGAACCGGACGTGAAGATCACGTAGGCGGTGTTCGCGGGGCGCAGCGGCGCGGTGCGCTCGTCGCCGCGGATCGGATCGGCACCGAACTCGCCGCCGTCGAACGTGTCGAGGTGCACGACGGGAATGGGTGCGGCGACCTCGAATCCGTCGCGCATCGTGGTGAGCACGCACACCGGGTCCGCGGTCTCGAGGATGTAGCCGGTCCGGTCCGCGGGATGGTCCGGGTCGATGGGGACGTACGCGCCACCGGCCTTGGACACCGCATACATTCCGACGATCAGTTCGACGGAGCGGCGCATCGCGAGAGCCACTCGCGACTCGGGTCCGACGCCCATCGCGATCAGTCGCCGTGCGAGTCGATTGACCCGCGCATCGAATTCGCCGTAGGTCAGTCGCTGTGTGTCCGTCATGAGCGCCGGAGCGTCCGGCGCCTGGGCGACGCGGGCGTCGAACAGGTCGACCAGGGTCCGGGTCGGGTCGAGCGGATGCGCGGTGGCGTTCCATTCGACCAGCGCCCGATCCCGTTCCCGCGGATCGATCATGTCGAGATCGCCGACCGCGACCGACGGGTCGGCGACCACGGCACGCAGGATCCGGACGTACATCTGGACGAACCGTCGGATCGTGGACTCGGCGAACAGGTCCGTCGCGTACGTGAACTGGACCGCAGCGTCGGCCGGGTTCCCGTGCTCGTCCGTGCTGTCGACGATCGTCGCGTGCAGGTCGAACTTGGCGAGGTCGACGTCGATGTCGAGGGGTCCGACGTCCAGTCCGGGCAACGCGAGCGTGCCGAGATTCATGTTCTGGAAGGAGAATCCCACCTGGAACAGCGGATGCCGTGCCGTCGAGCGGACCGGATTGAGCACCTCGACGAGCCGCTCGAACGGCACGTCGTCGTGTTCGAAGGCGTCGAGGTCCGCCGCGCGCACCCGGGCCAGCAGCTCGGTGAACGACTCGGCGGGGTCGACGTGCGTCCGCAACGCCAGGGTGTTGACGAACATGCCGACCAGGTCGTCGAGGGCCACGTCGCCACGACCCGCGGTGGGTGTTCCGACGACGATGTCGTCCGAGCGCGACAGGCGGGCCAGTAGCACCGCCAGTGCCGCGTGCATGACCATGAACGAACTCGCGTTGTGCGCCTTGCCGAGGTCGACGAGGTCACGGTGCGTCGACGCGTCGACGTCGGCGACCACCGTCGCACCCCGGTAGGACTGCTGGGCGGGTCGCGGATGGTCGGTCGGCAGGTCCAGCTGGTCCGGGATTCCGGACAGCTGGGCACTCCAGAAGGCAATCTGCTTCGCGATTACCGATGCGGGGTCCGACTCGTCGCCGAGCGATTCCCGCTGCCACAGTGCGTAATCGGCGTACTGCACGGCGAGCGGCGTCCAACTCGGGGCCGAGCCGGCGGCGCGCGCGGTGTACGCGATCATGACGTCCCGGACGAGCGGCCCCATCGAGACGCCGTCCGCGGCGATGTGGTGGACCACGAACGCGAGCGCGTGCTCGGACGGCGACACCGCGAACAGGCGCACCCGCAGCGGCACCGCGGTTGCGACGTCGAACCGGGTCAGTGCGAGGTCGGTGATGCAGGCGACCAGTTCGTCGGCGGGGACGGTCTCGGGACCGATCTCCCAGCCGGACAGCACCTGCTGCACGGGGAGCACCGACTGGTGCCCGACACCGTCCTGCTCGGGGTACAGCGTCCGGAGCGATTCGTGGCGTTCGATCACGTCGGCGATCGCGGCGCGCATCGCGGCCACGTCCAGCTCGCCGGACAGCCGGACGGCGACCGGGATGTTGTCGGCCGCGGACTCGGGTTCGAGCCGGTTGAGGAACCACATCCGCCGCTGCGCCAGCGACAGCGGCACCTGCTCGGGACGGTCCTGCGCGACGAGAGGTGCGCGGCCGCTTCCGCCGAGGTACCCCGCACGTGCGGCGAGGGCCTCGACCGTCGACGCCTCGAACACCTCACGCACCGGGATGCGCGCGTCGAGGGCTGCACCCAACCGCGACACCACCTGCGTCGCGATCAGCGAGTTGCCGCCGAGCTCGAAGAAGTCGTCGTCGAGTCCGACGCGGTCGACGCCGAGCACGTCCGCGAACACGCCCGCAACGATCTGCTCGACGGCGGTCGCCGGTGCCCGGAACGCCTTGGCCTCGAACGTCGGCACCGGCAGTGCCTGACGGTCGAGCTTGCCGACGGGGGTGAGCGGCACCTCGTCGAGCACGACGATCGACGCCGGCACCATGTACGACGGCAGCCGCGACTGCAGGTGCCGCGTCACGGCGTCGGTCTCGACTCCCGCGTCGGCGAGCACGTAGGACACGAGCGCGGCCTGCCCCGACGGCAGGGGCTGCGCCACCGTGACGGCGAACGTCACGCCCGGGTGCTCGGTGAGGGCGGTGTCGATCTCGCCGAGTTCGATGCGGTAGCCGCGGACCTTGACCTGGAAGTCGGACCGGCCGACGTATTCGATGGCCCCGGCGGCGGTCCAGCGCACCACGTCACCGGTGCGGTACATCCGCTCCCCCGGTTCCCCGAACGCGCTGGCGACGAACCGGTCCGCGGTCGGACCGGGCCGCCCCTGGTATCCGCGGGCGAGGGCGCCGCCGGTGAGATACAGCTCGCCGGCCACGCCGACCGGGACCGGCTGCAGTCGCCCGTCGAGCACGAGGGCTCCGACACCGGGGACGGGTGCGCCCACCGTGATCGGCTTGCCCGCGAACAGCTCGCACCGGGTCGACACGATCGTCGTCTCGGTGGGGCCGTACGCGTTGAAGAACTGACGGTCCGGCGCCCACCGGCTCACGAGCTCGGTGGTGGACGCGTCGCCGCCGACCGACAGCAGCCGCAGATCGTCGAGTCCCTGCGCCTCCATCGAGCCCAGCAYGGCGGGCGTGATGATCGCGACCGTCACCCGCCGCTCGGCGAGCAGCGAATGCAGTTCCGCGCCACCGAGAATCGACGGCGGGACGACCACCAGTTCCGCGCCGGCAGCGGCCGCGAGCATCCATTCGAAGACCGACGGATCGAAGCTCGGCGAACAGATGTGCAGCACCCGGTCGGACGGCGTGACGGCGTACAGGTCGACAGACTCGTCCACCAGGCCGGACAGGCCGCGGTGGGTGACGGCGACGCCCTTGGGTTTGCCGGTCGACCCGGACGTGTAGATCACGTAGGCGACGTGGTCGAGATGCAGCGCGGCGATGCGATCGGCGTCGCCGACGGGGGCCACCGAGCGCGACTGCGCCGCGGCCCGGCGTTCGAGGTCGTCGAGCGAGCACCACTGCACCGCGGGCGGCAGCGCCGCGACCGCGGCGGCGTCCGCGATACCCAGCACGGCCGCCGAGTCGGTCACCATGTGCGCGACGCGGTCATCCGGGTAGGTCGGATCGACCGGCACGAACGCCGCGCCCGTCTTCGCGACAGCCCACACCGACAGCACCATCTGCCACGAGCGCGGGAACGATAGCGCCACGACACTGTCCGGTCCGGCGCCCGACGCGATCAGCTCCCGCGCCAGCGCGTTCGACCGTTCGTCCAGCTCGCGGTAGGTCAGGGTGGTGCCGTCACAGCTCAGGGCCGGGGCCTCCGCGTGGGAAGCGACGGCGCGCGTAAGGATGGCGGCGAGCGTCTCTCGATGCACGACCGCCGGACCGGCGACCCCGGCCAGTTCCGCGAGCTCGGAGTCCGCGAGCAACACGATGTCGCCCACCGGCCGCGAGGCGTCCGCGACCACGGACCCGAGCAGACGCACGAACCTCTCGCCGAACAGTCGCATCGACGACTCGTCGAACAGGTCGGTGGCGTACGTCAGTTCAACGGTCGTGTCGGTCGGCGCCGCCGCGGTGTCGGTGTCGGTGGCTGTATCCGTGGCGAAGGCGCCCGCGACCGTCATCTGGAGGTCGAACTTGGCCAGCGCCACGTCGAAGTCGACGCCGGAGACCGTGAGCCCAGGCAGCTCGAGCGACGACTGCTCGAGGCCCTGGAAGGCCAACGCCACCTGGAACAACGGATGCCGGGCCTGCGACCGCTCCGGGTTGAGCACCTCCACGAGCCGCTCGAACGGCACGTCGGCGTGCTCGAACGCGGAAAGATCCGACGCCCGGACCCGGCGCAGGACGTCGCCGAACGAGTCCGCTCCGTCGACGTGGGTGCGCAGCACGAGGGTGTTGACGAACATGCCGACGAGGTCGTCGAGTTCGGCCTCGCCGCGGCCCGCCACGGGTGTTCCGACGGCGACGTCGGAGGCGCCGCTGAGCCGGGACAGCAGCACCGACAGTGCCGCATGGATCACCATGAACGGGGTTGCGCCGTGCGCGCGGGCCAGGTCGCCAACCGCCGCCGACAACGCGGCGTCGATCGAGAACTGGTACGTGGCACCACTATTCGTTGCCACCGCGGGGCGGGGGCGGTCGGTGGGCAGATCCAGCTGCTCGGGAAGCCCCGCGAGGGCCGTCCGCCAGTAGCCGACCTGCGCGGAGATCGTCGAAGCCGGATCGTCCTCGGAGCCGAGGGCCGTGCGCTGCCACAGTGCGTAGTCCGCGTACTGCATCGGCAGCGGCGCCCAGCCGGGCGCCGCACCCACGGACCGCGTCGCGTACGCCGTCATGACGTCCCGGGTGAGCGGTCCCATCGAGAACCCGTCCGCCGCAATATGATGCAGCACGAGAACGAGCACACTGTCGGTCTCGGTGAGCCGCAGCAGCGCGGCCCGCACCGGAACGGCCGCGGTCACGTCGAATCCGGCGGAGACCAGTTCCGCGACCCGTGCGGGCGTCTCCGACTCGGTCAGATGCTCGACGCTCAGCGTCACCGCACCGTCGGCCGCGACGATCTGCTGGAAGCCGACGCCGTCGACCTGCGGATAGAACGTGCGCAGCGACTCGTGCCGCTCGACCACGTCGAGCATCGCGGCGCGCAGCGCCGGGACGTCGAGGTCACCCGAGAGCCGGATGACGATCGGCACGTTGTTGACGGCGGAGTCGGGGTCGAGCTGATTGAGGAACCACATCCGCTGCTGCGCGAGCGAGAGCGGGATCCGGTCCGGCCGCGCCTGCGGCCCGAGGGCGACACGGCCCCCGGCCGCCGAGAGCGCGGGCAGCCGGCGCGCCAACTCCTCGACGGTGGACGCCTCGAAGATCACCCGCACCGGGACCCGGGCATCGACGGCGGCACCGAGCCGGGAGACGACCTGCGTCGCGACGAGCGAGTTGCCTCCGAGTTCGAAGAAGTCGTCGTCCAGGCCGACACGCTCGGCACCGAGGACGTCGGTGAACACGCCCGCCACGAGCTGCTCGGCCGACGTGGACGGCTCGCGGAATGCCTTCGCGGCGAACACCGGTGCCGGCAACGCCTTCCGGTCCAGCTTGCCCGCGGAGCTGAGCGGGAACTCGCCGAGTACCACCACCGCGGTCGGCACCATGTACGACGGGAGCATTCGTCCTGCGGCACTGCGCAGTTCGGACGGATCGAGTTCGACGCCCGAGCCGTCCGCGACGACGTATCCGACGAGTCGCTCGTCCGCGGCCACGACGGCGGCCTGCGCCACACCGGGCCGCATTGCCAGCGCGGACTCGATCTCGCCCAGCTCGATGCGCAGTCCGCGGATCTTGACCTGGAAGTCGGTGCGGCCGAGGTACACCAGCGCACCGTCGTTGTTCCAGCGCACCAGGTCGCCGGTGCGGTACATCCGCTGCCCGACGTCGAACGGGCTCGCGACGAACCGGTCGGAGGTGAGGTCGGGCCGTCGATGGTATCCGCGCGCCAACTGGGCACCGGTGAGATACAGCTCGCCCGCGACACCGACCGGGACCGGCCGCAGCCGCGCGTCGAGCACGTGTGCGCGGGTGTTCCACACCGGCCGCCCGATCGGCACGCTCGCGCCGACCGGCCCGACGAGCTCGTGGAACGTCGTGGTGATCGCGGCCTCGGTGGGCCCGTAGGTGTTGTGGAGCGCGCCCGCGCAGTACCCGCGCAGCTCCTCGGCGAGTTCGGCGGTCAACTCCTCGCCGCCGGCGAACAGGTGCCGCAGCGATGCGAGTGCATCGCCTTCCCCGTCCGCCAGCAACGCGGCCAGCACGGACGGCACGAACTCGGCGACGGTGATCCGGCGCTCCCGCATCACCGATGCGAGGTAGTCGAGTTCGCGATGTCCCCCGGGCCGGGTGATCACGAGGTGCGCGCCGACTGACGCGGGCAGGAAGCACTCCCACACCGAGACGTCGAAGGTGAAGGGGGCGCGCTGCATGACCCGGTCGGCCGACGTGACGCCGTACTCGTCTGCGAGCCAACGCAACTGGTTCACGATCGCGGCATGACCGATCGAGACGCCCTTGGGTCGTCCGGTCGAACCGGACGTGTAGATGACGTAGGCGGTGTTCGTCACCCGCAGCGGCCGCAGGCGGTCCGCGTCGGTGACGGGTGCGTCGCCGAACCCGTCGAGGACGAGGCCGTCGAGTTCGACGCACGGCTGGCCGCCGGGCAGCACGGCGGCGTGCGCGGTGGTGGTCAGCACCAGACGCGGTGCGGCGGACTCCGCCACGTAGGCGATGCGCTCGGCGGGGTGCTCGGGATCGATCGGCACGTACGCGCCACCGGCCTTGACGACCGCGTACATCGCGACCAGCATCTCGAACGACCGCTCGAGCGCGATCCCCACGAGCGATTCGGTGCCCACGCCCTGCGCGATCAGGTAGCGCGCCAGACGATTGACGCGCGCATCGAATTCGCGATAGGTGAGCGAACGTCCCTCGAACGTCACAGCGGTGGCGTCCGGGCGCGCCGCGACCTGGGCGTCGAGCAGATCCACGAGGGTCTCCGCCGCCACGGCCCGCGCGGTGTCGTCGGCCGCGGCGGCCACGGCCCGACGCTCGGCCGGATCCTCGAGCTCGAGCAGTCCCACCCGGGTGTCCGGGTGGGCGACCGCGCCGGCGACGATCCGGGACAGGCCGTCCACGAGCCTGYGTGCGGTCGGCTCGTCGAACAGATCGGTCGCGTACGTCAAGAACACGTCGATCCCCGCGGCACGACCGGCGTCGTCGAAATGGTCGGCGCACACGAAGTCGAGGTCGAACTGCGTGGTCGCGACGGACGCGTCGACCGCCTCGATGCTCAACTCGCCCAGACGCAGCACGCTCCGCTCCAGGTTCTGGAACGCCAGGCTCACCTGGAACAGCGGCGAATACGACTGCGAGCGAACCGGATCGACGGCCTCGACGAGCCGCTCGAACGGCAGGTCGGCGTGCTCGAACGCGGCGAGGTCGGAGTCCCGGACCGCGGCGAGCAGGTCGACGAATCCGAGGTCGTCGTCGACGGCCGTGCGCAGCACCAGGGTTCCGACGAACATGCCGATCAGGTCGTCGAGCGCGGCCTCACCACGACCGGCGACCGGGGTGCCCACGGCGATGTCCCCGGTCCCGGTGTACCGCGCCAACAGGACCGCGAGCGCGGCGTGGACGACCATGAACGGTGTCGCCCCGTGCGCCCGCGCGAGTTCCTCGATGCCCGCGTGCGTGTCGGCATCCAGGCGGACCGAGTGCGTGGCACCGCGACCGGACGCGACCGCGGGCCGCGGACGATCCAACGGGAGATCGAGCACGTCGGGCAGCCCGTCGAGGGTGCTCGTCCAGTACGCGATCTGACGCGAGAGCACGCTGTCCGGATCGTCGTCCGACCCGAGCACCTCCCGCTGCCACAGCGCGAAGTCGGCGTACTGCACCGCGAGCGGCGCCCAACCGGGCTCGTCACCGTTGGCGCGGGCTGTGTATGCCGTCATGACGTCGCGCGACAGCGGCCCCATCGAGAATCCGTCGCCCGCGATGTGGTGCACGACGACGGCGAGGACGTGCTGCTCGTCCGCGACCCGGAACAGCCGTGCCCGCAGGGGCACCTCGTTCGAGACGTCGAACGGGGTGCGGACCAACTCGGTCACGTGACCGAGCAACTCGGACTCCGGGACCCGAGTCGGGACCAGGTCCGGGACGCCCGCGCCGGGATCGAGTACCTGCTGGAAGCACACGCCGTCGACGGTCGGGTAGACGGTCCGCAGCACCTCGTGCCGCGCCACGACGTCCGCGACCGCGGCCTGCAGTGCGCCGGCGTCGAGCTCCCCGGACAGCCGCAGCACGAGCGGAATGTTGTAGGCCGACGATTCGGGGTCGAAGCGGTTGAGGAACCACAGCCGCTGCTGTGCGAGCGACAACGGGATCCGCTCGGGGCGCGGCCCCGCCACCAGCGCCGTGCGCGCGCCGGAACCGGCGGCCTCGGACACCTGGGCCGCGAGCGCCTCGACGGTGGACGCCTCGAACACTGCACGCACCGGAATCTGCGCGTCGACCGCGGCAGCCAACCTCGACACCACCTGCGTCGCGATCAGCGAGTTCCCGCCGAGTTCGAAGAAATCGTCGTCCAGCCCCACCTGCGGGACGTCGAGGACGTCGGCGAACACCGACGCGACGAGTTCCTCCGCCGGGGTGACCGGGGCCCGGAACTCGCGCGCCTCGAACACCGGCGCCGGCAGCGCCTGCCGATCGAGCTTGCCCACCGGCGTGAGAGGGATGTCGTCGAGGACCATGACGGTCGACGGCACCATGTGCCGCGGCAGGGAACGTCCGACGAACTCGAGCAACGCCGCGGTGTCGATCTGGCGGCCGGAGACCGGACGCACGTAGGACACGAGAACCTTGCTGCCCGTGGTGGCTTCGTGCGCCACGGTGGCGGCGAAGTCCACATCGTCGTGCTCGGCCAGCGCGGCGTCGATCTCCCCCAGCTCGATGCGGAAGCCACGGATCTTGACCTGGAAGTCGGAGCGGCCGACGTACTCGATCTGCTGGTTCGCGTTCCACCGGACGACGTCGCCGGTGCGGTACATCCGGGTCCCGGGCTCACCGAACGGGCACGCGACGAATCGCTCCGCGGTGAGCGCGAACCGGTCGTGGTACCCGCGGGCGACGCCCGGGCCCTGCACGTAGAGCTCACCCGCGACGCCCACCGGGGTGGGCCGCAGCCGGTCGTCGAGCACCACGAGCGACATGCCCTGCGTGGGACCGCCGATCGTGATCGGTTCGCCGGGGACGAGCGGATCCGAGATCGCGGTCATGATCGTGGTCTCGGTGGGGCCGTAACCGTTGAAGAACCTGCGGCCGGATGTGGCCCAGCGCGTCACCAGATCGGGCGGGCACGCCTCGCCTCCGACGACGACGTCGAGGAAGGTATCCAGCCCCTCGGGGTTCACCGACGCGAGCGCCGCGGGGGTGACGAAGCCGTGCGTGACGCGTTGCGTCGCAATCAGTTCGGCGAGATCGTCACCGCCGTACACCGTCGGGGGTGCGATCACCATCGTCGAACCGGCGCCCACGGACAGGAGTAGTTCGAGAACCGAGGCGTCGAAGCTGGGCGACGCGAAGTGCAGGGTACGGGCCTGTGCGGTGAGGTTGTAACGACGGACCTGTTCGGCGCAGAAGTCGCCCAGGCCGGCCTGTGTGACGACGACACCCTTCGGGCGGCCGGTCGAACCGGATGTGTAGATCACGTACGCCGGATCGGCGTCCGCCAGCACCCGGCTGCGGTCGGCGAAGGAGATCGGCTCCGGGGAATGCTCGGCCAGTACACGTTCGAGGTCGTCGCCGAGGACGAGCCATTCGACGGAGTCCGGGAGCGAATCGCGGGACTCGGCTGTCGTCAGTCCCACCACGACGCCCGAGTCGGTCACCATGTGCTCGACACGGTCGGCGGGATAGTTCGGATCGACGGGCACGAAGGCCGCACCCGACTTCGCGACACCCCACACGCACGACACCGAGTCGATGGACCGCGGCACGGCCACCGCGACCGAGTCGCCGGGACCGATGCCCCGTTCGATCAGGACCCGGGCGAGACGCGAGGACCACGCGTCGAGGTCCTCGTAGGTGCGAGAGCGGTCGCCGCACACGAGGGCGGTGGCCGACGGGTCACGCTCGACAGCGGCCGCCAGCAACTGCGGCAGCGTCGTCGAACGGGGACGGCTCCGGCGCGCCGGACGTTCCCGGCGTTCCGGGCGCGGGCGCCTGGTGCGCTTGCGCTCGTCTCCGTCATTCCCGTGCAGCTCCCGACCCTTCTCGCTCATGCGTTCAGAACACCTCGTGCGTCGATCGCCTGCACCCGAAGACTCGGCTTCTGCCGACTCGGCATCTCACAACGCAGCACAGTGACTCATTCCTTACACATACATCGCCCGGGACAAACCATCATTATCGCCTCACGCGGACCATGCCTCCGCATCGGCGACGACCCGCCGGACTTCCGGCCGTTCCTCCGGCAGTGCGCCGTCGGTGAGCACGAGGACCTCGAGATCCTCGAGTTCCTCCACGTCGAGGGCCTGCGCGCAGGCCGCCGACACGAACGCATGGGTCACCCATTCGTCGGCCAGAAGGTCGGTGACGTTACCGTCCGGTAGTGCCGTGACGACGGTCACCGCACCTGCGGTGGACGCGATGATCAGCTCGATCGCGGACCACACGCTGCTCAGGGGCTCGGTACACGCGGTCCGGGACTCGTAGGTGATGTCGTAGCGGGCGCGGTCCCGTTCCGCGAACGCCACCACGTTTCCGTGGGTGAGCGAGAACGATCCGTCTGCCGCCACGATTGCGGGATCCTCGGAGCCCAGTCGGCGGATCCGCTCGGTGTAGGTGACCGGTCGGCCCGACTGCTCGTCGATGCGGATCCGGTCCGCGTCGCCGTCCAACACGACCCATTCCATGCTGTCGGGAAGGGCGTCGACGTGTGCGGACGTCGTGATGCCGACCTTGGCCGGCATGCCGGACGGCATCCGATCCGCGTCCGCTGCGTCGATCGGTGTCAGCGCGGCACCGCTCTTGAGCACCGCCCACGCCGCGACCACCGCGTCCGCCGAGCGCGGCAGCACGATCGGCACCTGGTGACCCGGGCCGACGCCCTCGCCGATCAGCAGCCGCGCCAGCCTGGACGACTGCTCGTCGAGGTCACCGTAGGTGATCTCCTCACCGTCGTCCGAGATCGCGGGGGCCTCCGGATCGGCCTCCACCACCGCGGAGAGGATCTGCGGCAGCGTGCTGCCGCTGGGCACGACGACTGCGTCCGACTCGACGTTCGCCGATCGTCCGACCGTTGCGGCACTGCGCAGCTGTGCGCGCTCCGCGTCGGACACGATGTCGATGTCACCGACGACGGCGCGGGCATCGGTGGCGACGGCCTCGAGGATGCGGACGAACCGCTGCCCCAGCATCGCGACCGTCGACTCGTCGAACAGGTCCGTCGCATAGGTCAACAGCGCCTCGAGATCTCCGGAGGGCGCGGGCACCAGTGTCAGCTGCAGGTCGAACTTGGCGGCCCGCTCCTGATCCGGCACCGCGCCCACCGTCAGACCGGGAAGTTCGAGTGCGGCCTGCTGCTGGTTCTGGAACGACAGCACGGTCTGGAACAGCGGGTGCCGCGCCGTCGAGCGGGACGGCGACACTGCCTCGACCACGCGCTCGAACGGCAGGTCCGCGTTGCCGAACGCCGCCAGATCCGTCTCACGGGTGCGAGCGAGGACATCCGTGAACGTCATCGACGACGTCAGTTCCGTCCGCAGCGCGAGCGTGTTGACGAACATGCCCACGAGATCGTCGAGCGCGGCGTCCCCGCGTCCGGCGATCGGGGTGCCCACCGTGACGTCCCAGGTTCCGCTGAGCCTCGCGAGCAGAACGGCCAACGCGCTGTGCGCCACCATGAACAGCGATGCGCCCTCGGCCCGCGCGAGGGAATCGAGTGCGGTGTGCAGTGCGGCCGGGATCGTGAAACCTGTTTCGGCTCCGCGCATCGACGCCACCGGCGGGCGGGGACGGTCGGTGGGGAGGTCGAGCAGATCCGGCGCGCCCGACAGCGTCCGCACCCAGTACTCGAGCTGGTCGGCGGCCACCGTGCCGGGCTCGTCCGCCGAGCCCACCACCTCGCGCTGCCACAGCGCGAAGTCCGCGTACTGCACCGCGAGCGGGGACCACTGCGGTGCCTCGCCCCGGCTGCGAGCGGCATACGCGGCGACCAGGTCCCGGGCCATCGGCGCCATCGAGACACCGTCCGCGCCGATGTGGTGGACGACGAACGCGAAGACGTGGGTGCGGTCGTCGATCCGGAACAGTCCCGCCCGCGCCGGCACACCGCTGGTCACGTCGAAGCCCTGGCCGAGCAGACCGCTCACGTGGGAGAGCAGTTCGTCCGCGTTCACGGAGACGGGCGTGAGATCGAACTCGACCCGATCGGTCGGCAGGATCACCTGGTACGGGCCGTCCGCGTCCTCCGGGTAGTACGTGCGCAACGCCTCGTGGCGGACGAGGACGTCCTGCAGGGCTGCACGCAGCGCACCGTCGTCCAGGTCGCCGGTGAGCTGCATCGCCAGCGGGATGTTGTACGTGGTGGATTCGGGCTCGAGCCGGTTCAGGAACCACATGCGCTGCTGCGCGAGCGAGAGTGGGATCCGCTCACCGCGCGGCCGCGCGGTGAGCGGGCGGCGTGAACCCGAACCCGTCAGCGCGGCAACGTGCGCGGCAAGCGCCTCCACCGTCGACGCCTCGAACAGGGTCCGCACCGGCACCTGCGCATCGAGAGCGACACCCAGCCGCGACACCACCTGCGTTCCCAGCAGCGAATTGCCACCGAGACCGAAGAAGTCGTCGTCCAGACCCACCCGCTCGATCCCCAGAACCTCGCCGAACACGCCGGCCACGATCCCCTCGACCGGCGTCGTCGGGGCACGGAACGCCGTGGCCTCGAAACTCGGCTCCGGCAACGCCTTCCGATCCAGCTTGCCCGACACATTCAACGGGAACGCATCCAGCACCACGAACACCGCCGGCACCATGTACGACGCCAACGACGTCGCAAGTGTGGCCTTCACGACCTCGGTGTCGACCGTCTTGTCCGGCGCCGGCACCACATACGCCACCAACTGATCCGACTTCACCAACACCACGGACTGCGCGATCGACTCCTGCGCCAGCAGAGCGGTCTCGATCTCCCCCAACTCGATCCGCAGACCACGCAACTTCACCTGGAAGTCCGTACGCCCGATGTACTCCAGCTCGCCCGACGCATTCCACTTCACCAGATCGCCCGTGCGATACATCCGCTCGCCGCCGTCACCGAACGGATTCGCCACGAACCGATCCGACGTCAGGTCTGCGCGCGAGACATACCCACGCGCCAACTGCACGCCCGCCAGATACAGCTCACCCGGCACACCCACCGGCACCGGACGCAGCCGCGCATCGAGGACGAACACCTGCGTATTCCACACCGGCGCACCGATCGGCACCCCGGTATCGTCCGCCGCCGTCACCTCGTGGAACGTCACATCCACCGCGGCCTCGGTCGGCCCGTACAGATTATGCAGGACTGTGGACGGCAACACGGCACGCAGCTGCTCGGCGGCCCTGGCCGGTAGCGCCTCACCCGACGCGAACACCAAGCGCAGCGAATCCGCCCGGGACACAGACGGTTCCGCCACGAAAACCGACAACATCGACGGCACGAAATGCGCCACCGTCACACCACGATCGGCCATCACCCGCACCAGATAACCCGGATCCCGATGACCATCCGGCGCCGCCACCACCAGACGCGCACCCACCTGCAACGGCCAGAAGAACTCCCACACCGACACATCGAACGTGAACGGCGTCTTCTGCAACACCACATCGCCCGCGGTCAGCCCGTACTCGGCCTGCATCCACACCAGACGATTCACGATCGCGCCGTGCTCGACCGCCACACCCTTCGGCCGACCCGTCGACCCCGACGTGAAGATCACGTACGCAGTGTTCTCCGGCCGCAGCGGTGCCCGCCGCTCCGCGTCCACGATCGGCGCGTCCGAGAAACCGGACACATCGGTCGTGTCGAGTTCGACCACCGCTGCGGCACCGGGCAGATCACCGCCGTCGCGCGAGGTCGTCAGGACCAGTACCGGCTTCGCGGTGTCGAGGATGTAGGCGTTGCGTTCCGCCGGTTGATCCGGGTCCACCGGAACGTAGGCGCCGCCCGCGGCGAGCACGGCATACATGCCCACCAGCAGATCCAGCGAACGCCGCATCCCCAGACCCACCAACGAGTCCGGACCCACACCTTCCGAGATCAACAGGCGCGCCGTGCGATTCACCCGCGCAGCGAACTCCCCGTAACTCAGCGACTCTCCTTCGAACACCAGCGCCGTCGCCTCCGGAGTCCGCACCACCTGTGCCTCGAACAGGTCGACCAGCGTCGCCCGCGGCACGTCGTGGTCGGTGTCGATCCACTGCCGCAGCACCAGGTCGCGTTCGGAGTCGTCGAGCAGGTCGATCTCGCCGACGGGTACTCCCGGGTCGGCCGTCGCGGCGGACAGGATCCGCAGGTACCGGTCGCCGAAGGCGCGGACCGTCGCCTCGTCGAACAGATCGGTCGCGTACGTCAGATCCATCGTCAGGTCGGGCGTCTCGCCGGTCGATTCGGCGAAGGTGACCTGGAGGTCGAACTTCGCTGTCGTGGAGTCGAACTCCACCTCGGAGACGGTCAACCCGCCCAGCGCGAGGTCGGTGCGTCCGAGATTCTGGAACGTCAGCATCACCTGGAACAGCGGGTGCCGCGACTGCGAACGCGTCGGGTCGAGGATCTCCACCAACCGCTCGAACGGCACGTCGGCATGTCCGAACGCCTGCAGGTCGGTCTCACGCACCGCGGCCAGGAGATCGTCGAACGAGCGGGCGGTGTCGACGTCACTGCGCAGCACGAGGGTGCCCACGAACATGCCGACGAGGTCGTCGAGCGCCTGCTCGCCGCGGCCCGCGATCGGCGTGCCGACGGCGATGTCGGAGGTGCCACTCGACCGAGCCAACAGCACCGCCAGCGCCGCGTGCACCACCATGAACGGGGTGACGCCGCGTGCGCGGGCCAGTTCGGCGAGCGCGGTCTGCAACTCTCCGCTCAGCGGGACGGACAGCCGTGCCCCCCGGTACGACGACACGGCGGGACGGGGACGGTCCGACGGCAGATCCAACTGGTCGGGCAGACCGGCGAGCGCGGATGTCCAGTAGTTCTGCTGCTGGGCGAGCAGTGACTCCGGGTCGTCCTCACTGCCGAGAACCTCACGCTGCCACAGCGTGTAGTCGGCGTACTGCACACCCAGCGGCGCCCAGCCCGGCACGGTCCCGGCGGATCGCGCCGCGTACGCGATCATGACGTCGCGGGTCAATGGGCCCATCGAGAAGCCGTCCGCCGCAATGTGATGCACGACGAGCACCAGGACGTGTTCGGTCTCCGACACCGAGAACAGTCGCATCCGCACGGGCAGGTCGGTAGTCAGATCGAACCCGGCCGTCACCATCGAATCGACGATCGCGGGCAGGTCGACATCCGAGATCGGTTCCGCCGAAAGCGGCGCCGACACCTCGACCGCGGGCCGGATCTGCTGGTATCCGACGCCATCGATGTCGGGGAACACGGTACGCAGCGATTCGTGCCGGTCGAGCACGTCGCCCATCGCGGCAGCGAGGGCGCCGACGTCCAGCGCTCCGGACAGTCGGATCGCGAGCGGGATGTTGTTCACCGCCGACTCCGGCTCGAAGCGGTTGAGGAACCACAACCGCTGCTGCGCCAGTGACAGTGGGATCCGGTCGGGACGCGGCCGCGCGACGAGCGCCGTCCGGGCGCCGGCGTCGGATTCCATCACGCGGGCCGCGAGTGCCTCCACGGTGGAGACCTCGAACAGCAGCCGGACCGGGACGGTCGTGCCCAGTGCGGCACCCAAGCGGGAGGCCACCTGCGTCGCAAGCAGCGAGTTGCCGCCGAGCGCGAAGAAGTCGTCGCCCTGCCCCACCCGGTCGACGCCGAGGACGTCGGCGAACACCCCTGCCACGGTTTCCTCGACCGGCGTCGCCGGGGCCCGGAACACCGCCGTCTCGAACTCGGGCTCGGGCAGCGCCTTGCGGTCGAGCTTGCCGCTGCCGGTGAGCGGCAACCGGTCGAGCACCAGCACCGCAGCGGGCACCATGAAGGCCGTCAGTGACCGGGCCGCGTGCTCCTTCAACGCCGCGACGTCGATCGTGCGACCGTCGGCCGCGGTCACGTACGCAACGAGCTGGTCGCGGATCACGAGCACGGCGGCCTGCGCGACGGATTCGTGTGCGGCCAGCACCGATTCGATCTCGCCGAGCTCGATCCGGAAGCCACGCAGCTTCACCTGGTCGTCGGCGCGGCCCACGTAGTCGATCACGCGGTCGGTACCGGTGCGCACAACGTCGCCGGTGCGGTACAGCCGGCTTCCCGGGTCGCCGAACGGGTTCGCGACGAACCGCTCCGCGGTCAGGCCGGGACGGCCGAGGTAGCCGCGGGCGACGCCGACGCCGTCGAGGTAGAGCTCTCCGGGAACCCCGGCGGGCACGGGCCGCAGCCGCGCGTCCAGCACGTAGGCGGTCGCGCCGCGGATGGCGCGGCCGATCGTGACCGGCTCCCCCGGCACCAGCGCGTCGGAGATGTTCGACGCCACGGTCGCCTCGGTGGGGCCGTACGCGTTGAACATCGCCCGGCCCGGCGCCCAGCGGGACACCAGGTCGGCCGGGCAGGCCTCGCCGCCGACCACGACTACCCCCAGCGCGTCCAGGCCCGCCGGATCGACCGACGCGAGAGCGGCAGGCGTGACGAAGGCGTGCGTCACGCGCTGCTGCCGCAGCAGTTCGGCAAGTTCGTGCCCGCCGTAGATGGTCGTCGGCGCGATGACCATCGTCGCGCCGGCACCGAAGGCCATGAGCAGTTCCAGAACCGACGCGTCGAAGCTCGGTGACGCGAAGTGCAGCGTGCGCGAACCCGATCCGAGTCGGTAGCGCTCCACCTGCTCGTCGGCGAAGGCCGACAGCCCGGTGTGGGTGACGACGACGCCCTTCGGCACGCCGGTCGACCCCGACGTGTAGATGACGTACACGGCGTCGGCGAGGTGCAGGGGGCGCCGCCGGTCGGCATCGGAGACCGCCAGCGCGGACGCGCTCGCGATCTGCTGTTCCGTTGCTGCGTCGTCGAGCACGAGCAACGGCAGCCCGGACGGCAGCGCGTCGGCATGCTCGGCATGCGTGATACCCAGCACCACACGAGAATCCGACACCATGTGCGTCACGCGATCGGCCGGGTAGTTCGGGTCCACCGGTACGAACGCGGCACCGGACTTGGCGACCGCCCACACGGCGGTCACCGAATCGATCGAGCGGGTCAGCGCGATCGCGACGACATCGCCGGGTCCCGCACCGCGGTCGATCAGCACGCGCGCCAACCTCGACGAGCTCTCGTCGAGTTCGCGGTAGCTGACGGTCCGCTCCCCCGCCACGAGGGCGATCGCGGACGGATCGGTGCTCGCCGCGGATTCGAGGATCCGTGGCAGCAGGAGCGGTTCGGTGACACGGCCGTCGGCCGCCGTCAGCGCGGACATCTCGGCGCCGTCGAGGATCTCGATGTCGCCGACCACCACGGACGGATCGGCCGTGACCGCCCCGAGTACCCGCAGGAACCGTTCCGYGAACGCACGCATCGTCGACGCGTCGAACAGGTCCGTCGCGTAGGTGAGGTCGACGTCGAATCCTGCTGCGCCCGAATCGGCCTCGGCGAGCGTCACCGCCAGGTCGAACTTCGCGACGGCGGCATCGAAGTCGACGCCCGACACGGTCAGGTCACCGAGGGCGAGTTCGGTCCGGTCCATGTTCTGGAACGAGAGCACCACCTGGAACAGCGGATGCCGCGCCTGCGAGCGGGCCGGGCTCAGAACCTCGACCAACCGCTCGAACGGGACATCGGCGTGACCGAACGCCTCGAGATCCGACGCGCGAACCTGGGCGAGCAGTTCGGTGAACGGGCGATCTTCCCGGACGTCGGCGCGCAGCACGAGCGTGTTGACGAACATGCCGACGAGGTCGTCGAGCGCGGCCTCGCCACGACCGGCGACGGGGGTGCCGATCGCGATGTCGGTGGTGCCGCTGAGCCGGGCGAGCAGCACCGACAGCGCGGCGTGCACCACCATGAACGGGGTCGTGCCGGCCTCACGCGCGACGGCGTCGAGTCGCGCCGCGAGTGCCGCGTCGATCCCGAATCGATGCGATGCGCCGGCATTCGACGCGATCGCGGGGCGCGGGCGGTCCGCGGGCAGATCCAGCCGATCGGGCAGGTCGGCGAGAGCGGCGCGCCAGTGGTCCACCTGCCGCGCGATGAGTGACTCCGGGTCGTCCTCGCTGCCGAGAACCTCACGCTGCCACAGCGCGTAGTCGGCGTACTGCACGTCGAGCGGCGTCCAGCCCGGCGGGGTTCCGGTCGATCGCGCCGTGTAGGCGACCATCACGTCACGGGTCAGCGGTCCCATCGAGAAGCCGTCGGCGCTGATGTGGTGGACCACCACCACGAGCACGTGCTCGGTGGCGGACACCGCGAGCAGCCGCATCCGGATCGGGACCGCGGCCGTGACATCGAATCCACGGGAGATCGTCTCGGTGACCGCACCGACGATGTCGGATTCGTTGATCGCCTCGGCGTCCAGATCGACGGTGGCCCGGTCCGCGGGCAGGATCACCTGGCTCGCGGCGCCGTCCCGTTCCGGGAAGACCGTGCGCAGCGACTCGTGCCGGGCGACGACATCGTTCACCGCGCCGCGCAGCGCAGCGACGTCGAGCGAGCCCGACAATCGGATCGCGACGACGATGTTGTTGACCGCGGAGTCGGTGTCGAAGCGGTTGAGGAACCACATCCGCTGCTGTGCGAGCGACAGCGGCACGGTCTCCGGGCGCGGCTGCGCGACCAGCGGGGCGCGGGTGTCGCCGCCCGCGGCGACCTGTGCGTCCACCAGGGCCGCGAGCCGGGCGACGGTCGGCGCGTCGAAGAAGTCGCGCACGTCGATGCGGATGCCGCGTTCGGCGTTGATCCGCGCGACGACGCGGGTCGCGCTCAGCGAGTTGCCGCCGAGGGCGAAGTAGTCATCGTCGACGCCCATCCGCTCGGCGCCCAGGACCTCCGCGAACGTGGCCGCCAGCATCTCCTCGGTGGGGGTGCTCGGCGCGCGGTACTCGCTCGCCAGCGACGAGAAGTCCGGTGTGGGAAGGGCCTTGCGGTCGAGCTTGCCGCTCGCGTTCAGGGGGAACTCGGCCATCGCGACGAACAGGGACGGCACCATGTACTCGGGCAGCCGCGCGCTCACCGTGGCGGCCATCTCCTCGCGGTCCACGGGCGCCCCGCTGTCGGTGACGACATAGGCCACGAGGTGGTCGCCCAGCTCGGGGTCGGCGTGCACGACCACGACGGACTGCGACACCGCATCGTGGTCCAGCAGGGCCGACTCGATCTCGCCGAGCTCGATGCGCAGACCGCGCAGCTTCACCTGGAAGTCGGTGCGGCCCACGTACTCCAGCTCACCGGAACCGCCGAGCTTGACGAGGTCACCGGTGCGGTACATGCGCTCGCCCGGGCCGCCGTACGGGTCGGCGACGAACCGGTCGGCCGTCAGGTCGGGACGCTGCAGGTAACCCCGTGCCAGCTGGACGCCCGCCAGATACAGCTCGCCCTCGGTCCCGGCCGGAACGCGGCGCAGTCCGTCGTCGAGCACGTACAGGCCGGTGTCGGCCACCGCGGCGCCGATCGGCACCGTGGCGGTGTCGGCCGCGGTGACCTCGTGGAAAGTGACGTCCACGGCGGCCTCGGTGGGGCCGTACAGGTTGTGCAGTGCTGTGGTCGAGCCGTCGGTGACGTCACGGAACCGGGCCGCGGTCTGCGGTGGCAACGCCTCACCCGACGCGAACACGTTCCGCAGCGTGGTGACGGTCGCTGCGGCGGGCTGTCCCGGATCCCCCGTCGCTCCGCTCGCCAGGGACGCCACGAACACCGACAGCATCGACGGCACGAAGTGCGCGACGGTGACGCCACGCTCGACCATCGTGCGGGCCAGGTACGCGGGGTCGCGGTGGCCGTCCGGCAGCGCGATCGTCAGACGCGCACCGGCCTGCAGCGGCCAGAAGAACTCCCACACCGACACGTCGAACGTGAACGGCGTCTTCTGCAGCACCACGTCGGCTGCCGTCATCGGGTACATGTGCTGACGCCAGCGCAGGTTCGCGACGATCGCACCGTGCCCGACTGCCACACCCTTCGGGCGGCCGGTGGACCCGGACGTGAAGATGACGTACGCGAGGTTCTCGCCCGTCAGCGGTGTGAGACGGTCCACGTCGGTGACCGGATCGGCCGACAGTGCGTGCAGATCGAGGGTGTCGATCGCGAGGACCGGGGTGTCGGTGTCGAGCGTGAGACCGTCCCGAGTCGTCGTGAGGATCGCGGCCGGACGAGCGATGTCGAGCACATAGCCGAGGCGGTCGGCCGGATGGTCCGGGTCCAGCGGGACGTACGCGCCGCCCGCCTTGACGATTGCGTACATCCCGATCAGCAGGTCGATCGATCGCCGGATGCCGAGACCCACCAGGGTGTCCGGACCGACACCGAGCGAGATCAGGTGGCGCGCGAGGCGGTTGGCGCGGGCATCGAACTCGGCATACGTCAGCGTCGCGCCGTCGAACTCGAGCGCGACGGCGTCCGGGGTGGCGGCGACCTGCTCGTCGAACAGTGAGGCGAGCGTGGTTGCGGGCTCGGCGGACGCCGCTGCGTCGTCCCCGAGCACCTCGGCGGCATCGCTGAACAGGGCACTCAGCAGCCCGGGCAGTCCCCCGGTCTCGGGCGCCTCGAGCAGACCCGGCGCCACGGTGGACAGCACGACCGGCACGAGCGCATCGATGCCGAGCACCCCGCCCATCGCGGCGTCGAGGGTCTCGATCTCCTGCTTCAGCTGTGCGTACGTGACGGTGATGTCACCAGCGGTCAGGGCGATCCGCTCGGGATCGACCTCGACCACCCCGGCGAGGAGTCGAGGCAGATCCTCGACCGTCAACGAGTCGACTCCGGGCTGCTGGGCCGCCATGTTCTTTGTCCTTCCCGACATCTGAAAACTTCGATCGCCCGATTCGGGGGGGAGCCGAACTGCCGGCTCCCCCCGAGATCATCCGACTGCGATCATTCGTGTCCGCCCTCGATGATCGCCGATGCGTCGGCGATCATGCCCGCGATGGCCGACTGGTATCCGTCGGCGCCCAGGGCGGGCAGGATCCCCGGCAGCAGACCCGACAGCGCGACTGTCGTCAGGGCCTCGGGCTTCAACGCCCCGCCCATCGCGGTGGCCGTCGCGTCCAGCTTGGCGTGCAACTGGCCGAACGTGACGTCGGTGCCGGCGTGCGAGATGGCGACCGTGTCCGGTGACACCTCGGCGGYTCCGGCCACCAACTCCGGCAGGTCCTCGACCGTCTTCGCCTTCTTCGGCTCGAGCGCGTCCCGCTCGGCATCGGTCGTCACGTCGATCGCCCGCAACACGATCGCCGGATCACCGGTGACGGCATCGAGGATCCGCACGAACCGATCCGCGAACACCGCGACGGTGTCCCGGTCGAACAGCTCCGTGGCGTAGGTGAACAGCGCACGGACACCGGCGAGACCACCGTCGGTGTGGTACTGCTCGACCACAGTGAGCTGGAGGTCGAACTTGGCCTGATCGCCGCCGAGATCCAGCGCCGACACCTCGAGGCCCGGCAGGGCGAAGGTTCCCGTCTCCATGTTCTGGAACGTGAGCATCACCTGGAACAGCGGTGTGTACGCGCTCGAGCGGCGCACCCCGGCGGCGTCCACCACCTGTTCGAACGGGACGTCGGCGTTGCCGAACGCCGCAAGGTCCTTCTCGCGGGCCTGCGCCAGCAGGTCCGTGAACGGCGCACCCGGCTCGACCCGCGTGCGCAGCGCCAGGGTGTTGACGAACATGCCGATCAGGTCGTCGAGAGCGGCCTCGCCGCGACCGGCGACCGGCGTACCGACCGTGACGTCGTTCGAGCCGCCGAGCCGGGACAGCAGCACCGCCAGCGCCGCATGGAACACCATGAACGTCGTCGCACCCTGGTCGCGGGCCGTGTTCTCCACGCGCGCCACGAGATCCGCGTCGATGTCGAACTCGACGGTGGCACCGGCCATCGACGGACGGGCCGGACGTGGCCGGTCCGTAGGCAGCGCCGACAGCTCCGGAGCGCCGCGCAACTCGTCCGTCCAGTACGCGATCTGACGCGACACCACGCTGTCCGGGTCGGCCCCGGAACCGACAACCGCGCGCTGCCACAGACTGAAGTCCGCGTACTGCACGTCCAGCGGCTGCCACTGCGGCACACCACCGTCCACCCGCGCGACGTACGCGAGCATCACGTCCCGGATCAGCGGACCCATCGAGAAGCCGTCGGCGCTGATGTGGTGGGCGACGAACGCGAGCACGTGCTCGGTCTCGCCCAGCGTGAACAGCGCCGCGCGGACGGGAACCTCGGCAGTGACGTCGAATCCGCGTCCGACGAACCCGACGAGGCGGTCGACGATCTCGGCCTCGGTGACCGCCACCGGGGCGAGGTCCGGTGCCACGTCGGCGGCCGGCACCAGTACCTGCGTGGGACCTTCCGGGGTGTCCGGGTACATCGTGTGCAGCACCTCGTGCCGCGCGATCACGTCGGCCACCGCAGCCCGCAGGACAGCGATGTCCAGTGCACCGGACAGCCGCACCGCGACCGGGATGTTGTAGGCGGACGAACTCGGATCGACCTGGTTCAGAGTCCACATCCGCTGCTGCGCAAGCGACAACGGAATCCGCTCCGGGCGCGGCCCGGCGGTCAGTGCGGCCCGGGCGCCCCGACCCACGAGCGGCGTCACCCCCGCCACCACGCCGGCGACAGTGGAGTCCTCGAACACCAGGCGCACCGGCACCTGGGTGTCGAGCGCGACGCCGAGTCGGGACACCAGCTGCGTCGCGACCAGCGAGTTGCCACCCAGTTCGAAGAAGTCGTCGTCCAGGCCGGCCCGTTCCACACCGAGCACGTCCGCGAACACACCGGCCACGATCTCCTCGAGCGGCGTCGTCGGCGCCCGGAAGTCGCGGGCCTCGAACACCGGCGCCGGCAGTGCCTTGCGGTCGAGCTTGCCGTTCACATTGAGCGGCAACGCCTCCAGCACCACGAACGCCGACGGCACCATGTACGACGGCAGTGTCCGCGACAGTTCGTCGCGCACCTCGTCGACGTCCAGATCGGTCACAGCCACCAGATACGCCACGAGTCGCGTGCCCGTGTGATTGTCGGTGTGAGCGGTGACCGCAGCCTCACGCACCGCCGGCATCTCCCGCAGCGCGGCTTCGATCTCGCCGAGCTCGATCCGGAAGCCGCGAACCTTCACCTGGAAGTCGGCGCGTTCCACGTACTCGAGTTCGCCCTGCGCATTCCACCGGACGATGTCACCGGTGCGGTACATGCGCTCGCCGCTGCCCCACGGGTTCGCCACGAACCGGTCGGCCGTGAGGTCGGGGCGGCCGTGGTAGCCGCGGGCCAACTGGTCGCCGGCCAGGTACAGCTCGCCGGTGACCCCGGCGGGCACCGGGCCCAGACGCGAATCCAGCACGTACACCTGGGTGTTCCACTCGGGCACACCGATCGGCACCGTGCCGGTGTCGGCGGCGGTCACCTCGTGATGGGTCACCGACACCGCGGCCTCGGTGGGTCCGTACAGGTTGTGCAGCGTCGCGGTGTTGCGGCTCCGGAACGCCTGCGCGGTGGCCGCCGGCAGCGCCTCACCGATAGCGAAGATCCGGCGCAGCGAGTCCGGCAGCCCGCCGTCGGCGGTCGTCAGCAGCATCGACAGCATCGACGGGACGACGTGCAGCGTGGTGATCTGCTCGCCGCGCAGCACGTCCAGCAGGTAGCCCGGATCCCGGTGCCCGTCGGGCGCCGCGATCACCAGGCGGCCACCGCACGTCGCCATCGACCAGAACTCCCACACCGACAGGTCGAAGGTGGCCGCGGTCTTGAGGAGCGCTGCGTCCGTGCCGTCGAGGGCGTATTCGTGCCGCATCCACCGCAACTGGTTGACGATCGCGGTGTGCGCCACGGCCACGCCCTTGGGGCGGCCCGTCGATCCGGACGTGAAGATCACGTACGCGGTGCTCTCGGGTCGCAGGGGGGCGAGCCGTTCGGTGTCGGCCACCGGCGCACCGGGGTACGCCGCGAGGTCGAGCGTGTCGATCTCGAGCACGGGCCACGAATCTGTGTCGGCGAAGCCGTCCCGCGATGTGCTCAGGACGCACACCGGCGCCGCGGCGTCCAGGACGTACCCGATGCGTTCGGCCGGCTGATCGGGGTCGACCGGCACGTACGCGCCACCGGTCTTGGCGATCGCGTACATGCCGACCAGCAGGTCCACGGACCGTCGAATCGCCAGACCCACCAACGATTCCGGACCGACACCGCAGCCGATCAGGTGTCGGGCCAGGCGGTTCACGCGGGCGTCGAACTCGGCATACGTGAGGCGCTCGTCACCGGACACCAGCGCGACCGCGTCGGGCGTCGCGGCGACCTGCGCGTCGAAGAGGTCCACCAGCGTGGCCGGCTCGGTCCGGTGTGCGGTGGCATTCCGCCCGGCCAGCAGGTGTGCCCGCTCGCCGACGTCGAGCAGGTCCACGTCGCCGACCGGCATCTCGGGCTTGACGACCAGCGCGGTGAGCAACCGGCCGAACCGCTCCGCGAACGAGCGGACGGTCGGCTCGTCGAACAGGTCGGCCGCGTACGTCATGGACGCCCGCATGCCGACCGGGTCGCCGCCGCCGTCGTACCGATCCTCGATGATCAGGTGCAGGTCGAACTGCGCCACACCGGATTCCACCTCGGCCGCCTCGACCGTGAGTCCGGGCAGCTCGAGGTTGCCGCGCTCGTGGTTCTGGAACGAGAAGCCCACCTGGAACAGCGGATGACGCGCGGTGGACCGGGTCGGGTTGAGCACCTCGACCAGTCGCTCGAACGGCACGTCCGCATTCGCGAACGCCTGCAGGTCCGTCTCGCGAACCCGGCCGAGCGTGTCGGTGAAGGATCCTGCCCGGTCGACGTGCGTGCGGAACACCAGCGTGTTGACGAACATGCCGACGAGGTCGTCGAGCGCTGCCTCGCCGCGGCCGGCGATCGGGGTGCCGACGGCGATGTCGTCGCTGCCGGACAGCCGCGACAGCAACACCGCGAAGGCGGAGTGCACCGCCATGAACAGCGTCGCGTTCTGCTCGCGGGCGAGGTCGCGGAGCCCGCGGTGGGTCTGTGCGTCGACCTCGAACTCGACCAGCCCGCCGCGGAACGTCTGGACCGCCGGCCGCGGGTGGTCGGTGGGCAGGTTCAGTTGATCGGGCAGGTCCGCGAGCGCCTCGCTCCAGTACGCGAGCTGCTGCGCCGACACCGATTCCGGATCGTCCTCGTCGCCGAGGACGTCGCGCTGCCACAGCGCGTAGTCGGCGTACTGCACCGTCAGCGGCGCCCACCCGGGAGCCCGACCGGCGACGCGCGACGCGTACGCCGTCATGATGTCGCGGGTCAGCGGGGCGAGGGACACACCGTCCGCGCTGATGTGGTGGACCACCATGCCGAGCACGAACTCGCCGGCGCCCACGCGGTACAACTCCACCCGGATGGGGACGTCCGCCGTGACGTCGAAGCGCGTCCCGGCGAGTGCCCGCAGCCGATCGGCCACCTCGGCCGGATCGACGTCGATCGGCGTCATCTCGAGCACGACGCGGTCGGCCGACAGGATCACCTGCTGCGGGCCGTCGTCAGTGGACGGGAAGACCGTGCGCAGCGACTCGTGCCGCGCCGTGACGTCCGCGACGGCCCGCTCGAGGGCGACCACGTCGAGGTCGCCGGACAACCGCAGGGCCATCGGGATGTTGTAGGCGGTCGACTCGGTGTCGAAGCGGTTGAGGAACCACATCCGCTGCTGCGCGAGCGACAGCGGAATCCGGTCCGGCCGGGGACGGGCCACCAGTGCCCGGCGGTCGTCGCCCGACTGTTCCGACAGCCGCGCCGCGAGCGCCTCGACCGTGGACGCCTCGAACAGCTCCCGCACGGGAACGCGCGAGTCGAGCGCGGCGCCCAGACGCGACACCACCTGCGTCGCGAGCAGCGAGTTGCCGCCGAGGGCGAAGAAGTCGTCGTCCAGACCGGCACGCCCGAGGTCCAGGACCTCGGCGAAGACTCCGGCGACGATCTCCTGGATCGGAGTGGTCGGTGCGCGGAACTCTCGGGCCTCGAACACCGGTTCCGGCAACGCCTTCCGATCCAGCTTTCCGGAGGCTCCCAACGGCAACTCGTCGAGGAGCACGAACGTCGACGGCACCATGTACGACGCCAGCGATGTCGCGAGCTCAACCTTGACGGTGCCGGTGTCGACGGTTGCACCCGGCGCCGGAACGACGTAGGCCACCAGTTGGTCCGACTTCACCAGGACCACCGACTGTGCGATCGACTCCTGCGCGAGGAGTGCGGTCTCGATCTCGCCCAGCTCGATTCGCAGACCACGCAGCTTCACTTGGAAGTCGGTGCGGCCCAGGTACTCCAGCTCGCCTCCGGCGGTCCACTTCACCAGGTCGCCCGTGCGGTACATCCGTTCGCCGTGGTCGGAGAACGGGTTCGCCACGAACCGGTCCGCTGTCAGATCGCTGCGCCCGAAGTAGCCGCGCGCCAACTGTGCACCCGCCAGATACAGCTCACCCGCGACACCCGCCGGCACCGGGTTCAGTCGACCGTCGAGGACGAACGCGCGGCTGTTCCAGACCGGACCGCCCATCGGGACGCTCGCGCCGACGACACCGGCCACCGGACGCGCCGTCGCGTGCACCGCGAACTCGGTGGGCCCGTACAGGTTGTGCAGTTCGGCGCCGTTGACTCGAGCGAATGCGGCCGCCGCCGCGGTCGGGAACGCCTCGCCCGCGACCAGCACGGTGCGCAGCGAACCGCACTCCCCCGCCGCCAGTTCCGCGGTGAACGCCGACAGCATCGACGGCACGAAGGACGTCGCCGTGACCGCCTGCTCCTCGATCACCTGCTTCAGGTAGCCCGGGTCCCGATGCCCGTCGGGGGCGGCGATCACCAGGCGAGCGCCGACCGCCAGGGTGCCGAACAGCTCCCACAGCGACACGTCGAACGTGAACGGGGTCTTCTGCAACACCACATCGTCGGCCGACAGTCCGTACTCCGAGACCAGCCACCGGACCTGGTTGACGATCGCGCCGTGCCCGACGGCGACGCCCTTCGGACGCCCCGTCGAACCGGACGTGAAGATCACGTACGCGGCGTTGTCGGCCCGCAACGGACGCACGCGCTCGCCGTCGCGCACGGGCGCATCCGAGAAGCCGGACACGTCCAGGGTGTCGAGGTCGACCGCCCGCGCCGACGTCGGCAGGTCCGCTGCATCGCGCGAGGTGGTCAGGACCAGAACAGGATTCGCGGTGTCGAGGATGTGCCCGTTGCGCTCGGCCGGCTGATCCGGATCCACCGGGACGTACCCGCCACCGGCGCTCAGCACGGCGTACATGCCCACCAGCAGATCCGGCGAACGCCGCATCCCGAGGCCGACGAGCGTGTCCGGGCCCACCCCCTGCGCGATCAGCGCCCGCGCCACCCGATTCACCCGAGCCGCGAACTCGCCGTAGCTCAGCGACTGCCCCTCGAACACCAGGGCCGTCGCATCGGGGGTCCGTGCGGCCTGCTCCTCGAACAGCTCGACCAGCGTGGATCCCTCGACACCGTGGCCGGTGTCGTTCCAGTTCTCCAGTACCAGTGCGCGTTCCGAGTCGTCCAGCAGATCCACGTCACCGACGCGCATGGACGCATCGGTGGTCACCGATTCCAGGATCCGGAGGAAGCGCTCACCGAACGTGCGCATCGACGGCTCGTCGAACAGGTCGGTCGCGTACGTGAGTTCGACGGCGAGACCGTTCTCGGCAGGCTCGACCGTCACCTGCAGGTCGAACTTGGCGACCGCGACGTCGAAGTCGACGCCGGCAACGCTCAGCCCCGGGAGTTCGAGAGACGCGCGGTCCAGGTTCTGGAACGCCAGCATCACCTGGAACAGCGGGTGCCGGGCCTGCGACCGCTCCGGGTCGAGGATCTCCACCAACCGCTCGAACGGCACGTCGGCGTTCCCGAACGCGTCGAGGTCCGCCGCCCGAACTGCCGCGAGGAGTTCGGCGAACGACTGCCCGCCGTCGACCTCGGTGCGCAGCACGAGGCTGTTGACGAACATGCCGATCACGTCGTCGAGTGCCTGCTCGCCACGACCGGCGACCGGGGTGCCGATCGCGATGTCGGAGGTGCCGCTGAGCCGTGCCAGCAGCACCGACAGTGCCGCGTGCACGACCATGAACGGGGTGGCACCGTGTGCGTGGGCGACGGACTCGATCGCACCGTTCAGGTCTGCGCCGACCGAGAAGCGGTACGACGCACCATGATTGGTTGCCACCGCGGGTCGCGGACGATCCGCCGGCAGATCCAGCTGCGCCGGAAGCCCGGACAGCACGGACGTCCAGTAGTCGACCTGGCTGGAGATCACGGACTGCGGATCGTCCTCCGAGCCGAGCACCTCACGCTGCCACAGGGCGTAGTCCGCGTACTGCACCGCGAGCGGAGCCCATCCCGGGGCGACGCCGGCCGAACGGGCCGCATACGCGGTCATCACATCGCGCGCCAACGGGACCATCGAGAACCCGTCCGACGCGATGTGGTGCGCGACGAGCACCAGCACGTGTTCGGAGGGCGACAGTTCGAACAGCCGGGCGCGCACGGGAAGTTCGGTCGACAGATCGAAACCGGCGCCCGCCAGCGCGGCAATACCCGGGACCAGGCTCTCCGCGTCGACCCGCTCGACATCGAGGTCCACGACTGCCCGGTCCACGGGAACGATCGACTGGTAGCCCACTCCGCCGTTGTCCGGGAACACCGTGCGCAGCGACTCGTGTCGGGCAAGAACGTCACCGAACGCGGCCCGCAACGCCGACACGTCGAGTGTGCCGGTCAGTCGGATCGCCACGGGGACGTTGTTGACGGCCGACTCCGGTTCGAACCGATTGAGGAACCACATCCGCTGCTGTGCCAGCGACAGCGGAATCCGCTCGGGCCGTGGGCCGGCCGTCAGAGCCTTCCGGCCACCGACGCCGGCCAGATCGGCCAACCGTGCCGACAGTTCCTCGACCGTGGACACCTCGAACAGCACGCGGACCGGCACCTGGGTGTCCAGCGCCGCACCCAGCCGCGACACCACCTGCGTCGCGATCAGCGAGTTGCCGCCGAGCGCGAAGAAGTCGTCGTCGCGACCGACGCGGTCGGCGCCGAGCACGTCGGCGAACACACCCGCGACGATCTCCTCCACCGGCGTGGCCGGCGCCCGGAACTCCGCCGCCGCCACCACCGGCTCCGGCAGGGCCCGGCGATCGAGCTTGCCGGACGCGCCCAGCGGCAACGCATCCAACGTCACGAACACCGCGGGCACCATGTACGACGCCAGCGACGTCGACAACGCGGCCTTGATGTTCACGGCGTCGATGGCGGCCCCGGCCGACGGGACCACGTACGCGACGAGCTGATCCGATTTCACCAGCACCGCGGCCTGCGCGATCTCGGGCCGATCGAGCAGCACGCTCTCGATCTCGCCGAGCTCGATCCGCAGGCCACGCAGCTTGACCTGGAAGTCGCTGCGGCCCAGGTATTCGAGCTCGCCGTCGGCAGTCCAGCGCACCAGGTCGCCGGTGCGATACATCCGCGCACCGGTGTCGACGAACGGGTTCGCCACGAACCGCTCCGCCGACAGGTCGGCCCGACCGAAGTAGCCGCGCGCCACCTGTGCGCCCGACAGATACAACTCGCCCGCGACACCGACCGGCACCGGCCGGAAGCGTCCGTCGAGCACGAATGCCCGCGTGTTCCACACCGGTGCACCGATCGGCACCGACACCTCGTCCCCAGCCACGTCGTGGCTGGTCGCCTGCACCGCGACCTCGGTGGGCCCGTACAGGTTGTGCACCGACGCACCGCTGACCTGCGACAGCCGCGCCACCAACACCGGCGTCAGGGCCTCGCCACCACAGAACACCCGCGACAACGTGGCCGCGTCGCCGAGATGATCGAGCACCGCGCCGAGCACCGACGGCACGAACTGCGCCACCGTCACCGACTCGTCGACCAGTACCCGTGCGAGGGCCTCCGGATCGCGGTGGTCGTCGCGACCCGCAACCACGACGGACGCACCGACCTGCAACGGCCAGAACAACTCCCACACCGATGCGTCGAAGGTGAACACCGTCTTCAGCAGCACCCGATCGGACCCGCCGAGACCGTAGGCACCCTGCATCCAGCAGAGCTGGTTGACGACCGAACCGTGCGAGACCGCCACACCCTTCGGCCGACCCGTCGAACCCGACGTGAAGATCACGTACGCCACGTTCTCCGAACGCAGCGGAGCGATCCGGTCCGCGTCGGTGACGGGCGCGCCCGAAAACCCGGACACATCCACGGTGTCGAGATCCAGCACGCGGTCGACCGGGGGCAGATCGCGGGCGTCACCCGACGTGGTCAGCACCAGAACGGGATTCGCCGTCTCCAGCACATACCGATTCCGCTCGACCGGCTGATCCGGATCCACCGGCACGTACCCGCCGCCGGCAGCCGACACCGCGTACACGGCCACCAACTGCTCCACCGAACGACCCATCGCCACCGCAACCAGCGACTCGGGGCCCACGCCCTCCGACACCAGCAGCCGTGCCAGACGATTCACCCGGACCGCGAACTCGCCGTAGGACAGCGACTCGCCCGCGGACAGGACAGCCGGAGCATCCGGCGTCGCCGCCGCCTGCGCATCGAACAATCCGACGAGCGTCGAACCGTCGACCGCCCGGTCCGTGTCGTTCCAGTCCTCGACGATCAGGGTTCGCTCGGCGTCGTCGAGGATCTCGAGGTCACCGACGAGGATCGACTCGTCCGCACTCACGGACTCCAGGAGCCGCTCGAACCGCTCCCCGAACGCGCGCATCGACGAGGCGTCGAACAGATCCGTCGCGTACGTGATCTCGACCGCCATGCCGGCAGCGGAACCGTCGTGTTCGATCGACTCGGACAGCGTGACCTGCATGTCGAACTTCGAGAAGACCTCGTCGAACTCGACCGCCGATACCGACAGCCCCTGCAGTTCGAGGGTGGTCTGCCCCAGGTTCTGGAAGGCCAGCATCACCTGGAAGAGCGGGTTGCGCGACTGGGATCGAACCGGCGAGAGCACATCGACCAACCGCTCGAACGGAACGTCCGCGTGCGCGAAGGCCCCGAGGTCGCCCTCGCGGGTGCGCCCCAGCAGGTCCGCGAAGGACTCCGCGCCCTGGACATCCGATCGCAGCACGAGCGTGTTGACGAACATTCCGACGACGTCGTCGAGCGCCGCTTCGCCACGACCCGCGACCGGCGTGCCGACCGCGACGTCCGAGGTGGCGGCCAGCCGCGCCAACAGCACCGACAGCGCCGCGTGCACGACCATGAACAGCGTCGCGTTCTGCCGGTGCGCGAGTTCCGTCAGCGCCTGATGCAGCTCCGGAGTGATCTGGAACCGATGTGCCGCACCCCGATTCGACGCAACCGCGGGCCGCGGCCGGTCGGTGGGCAGCTCCAGCTGGTCGGGCAGATCCGCCAGCACGGACGTCCAGTAGCCGATCTGCTGGGCCGCGACGGATTCCGGATCGTCCTCCGATCCCAGGACGTCCTGCTGCCACAGGCTGTAGTCCGCGTACTGGACCGCCAGTCGCGGCCATCCGGGTGCGAATCCCCCGCTGCGGGCCGCGTACGCCGTCATGATGTCGCGCGTCAGCGGTCCCATCGAGAAGCCGTCCGCCGCGATGTGGTGGACCACCAGGACGAGGACGTGCTCGGTGGGCCGCACCTCGTACAACCGCGCCACGAGCGGCACCTCACGGGTGACGTCGAACGCGGTGGCCGCCAGCGCCGGCAGCTCGGCCGCCAGCTGTTCCGGCGAGACCGTGATGGGTTCGACCGCGATGTCGACGCGCTCGATCGGCAGAATCACCTGACGCCCGGTGCCGTCCACCTCGGGGTAGACCGTGCGCAGCACTTCGTGCCGGGAGACCACGTCGGTGATCGCGGACTGCATGGCCCGACGGTCGAGCAGCCCGGACAGCCGGACCGCGACCGGAATGTTGTTCGCGGCCGATGCACCGTCGAATCGGTTGAGGAACCACATCCGCTGCTGCGCGGGCGAGAGCGGAATCCGTTCCGGCCGAGGGCCGGCCGTCAGGGCCTTGCGTCCGCCCGTGCCGGAGAGCTGCTCGATCCGCGCTGCCAGGGCAACCACGCTCGACGCCTCGAACAGCACCCGCACCGGCACCTTCGCGTCCAGGGCCTCGCCGAGACGCGCCACCGCCCGGGTGGCGATCAGCGAGTTTCCGCCCAGCTCGAAGAAGTCGTCGTCGCGTCCCACCCGTCCGACACCGAGCAGCTCGGCGAAGACGTCGGCGACGATCTCCTCGATCGGCGTCGTGGGGGCGCGGAACTCGCGGGCCTCGAACTCGGGCTCCGGCAGCGCCTGACGGTTGAGCTTGCCGCTCGCGCTCATCGGCAGTTCGTCGAGCACGACGACCGCGGCCGGAACCATGTACGACGGCAACGCGCGCCCGACGGCCTCCCTGACCTCGGCGGCATCGATCGATACGCCCGACGCCGCAACGAGATACGCGACCAGCTGGTCATCTCTGACGACCACCACGGCCTGAGCGACCGCGTCCAGCCCCCACAGGACGGCCTCGATCTCACCGAGTTCGATGCGGAAGCCGCGCAGCTTGACCTGGTCGTCGGCGCGGCCGACGTACTCGATCACCCGGTCCGCACCCGTCCGCACGACGTCACCGGTGCGGTACAGGCGAGATCCGAGCGCCCCGAACGGATTCGCGACGAATCGCTCGGCGGTCAGTCCCGCCCGCTCGTGGTAGCCACGGGCCAGACCGGGACCCTCGAGATACAGGTCGCCCACGACACCGGCCGGGACCGGACGCAGCCGCGTGTCCAGGACATAGGTGTTCGCGCCGCGGATCGCGCGTCCGATCGTGACCGGCGTACCCGGCACCAGCGCGTCCGAGATGTTGGACGCGACGGTGGCCTCGGTGGGGCCGTACGCGTTGAACATCCGGCGCCCACCGGTGGCCCAGCGCGCGACCAGGTCGGTCGAGCACGCCTCGCCGCCGACAACGACGACGCGCAGTGCGGCCAGGCCCGCCGGATCGGCCGACGCCAGCGCGGCGGGCGTGACGAATGCGTGCGTGACCTTCTGTGCCGCCAGCAGTTCCGTCAGTTCGAGGCCACCGTAGACCGACGTCGGCGCGATCACCATCGTCGCGGCCGCACCGACGGCCATGAGCAGTTCGAGAATGGACGCGTCGAAACTGGGCGAGGCGAAGTGCAGCGTCCGGGAGTCCTGCGCCAGCCCGTACCGGGCCACCTGCTCCTCGGCGAAGGCGGCGAGGCCGGTGTGCGTGACGACGACGCCCTTCGGGACGCCCGTGGATCCCGACGTGTAGATCAGATACGCGGGGTGGCGCGTCTCGAGCCGGCGCACCCGATCCGAGTCCGACAGTGCGGCGGCCGATTGGCGGTCGACGGCCGCGGATACCGCCGCGTCGTCGAGCACCAACCACGGGATGCCTTCCGGCAGGCCCGCCGCGTGCTCGGCCACGGTGACGCCCAGGAGCGCACCGGAGTCCGAAACCATGTGCGCGACGCGATCACCGGGATAGGTCGGGTCGACCGGGACGAATGCCGCACCGGACTTCGCCACAGCCCACACCGCGGTCACCGACTCGATGGACCGGGTCAGCGCGACGGCGATGACATCCTCGGGTCCGGCGCCCCGCGAGACCAGCAGGCGGGCCAGGCGGGACGACCGCTCGTCGAGCTCGCGGTAGCTGATCTCCTCTGCGCCCGAGACGAGGGCGATCGCCGACGGATCCGCCGCCGCGGCCGCGGCCATCAGGTCCGCCAACGGGAGCTGCTCGGGTGCCGCGGGGCCGGCGGGGAGTGTCAGCTGCGCGATCTCGGTAGGGCTGAGCAGATCGATGTCACCGACGACCGCGTCGGGCTCCGCGACGATCTCCTGGAGCACCCGGACGAAACGAGTGGTGAACGTCCGCACCGTCGACTCGTCGAACAGGTCTGTCGCATAGGTGAATTCACCGGCCATGCCCTCGGCGACACCGTCGTTCCCGATGGATTCCCGGAAGGTGAACTGCAGGTCGAACTTCGCAACCTCGGCGTCGAGGTCCAGCTTGTCGATCGTCAGCCCGTGCAGGTCGAGGTGTGTCGCACCCAGATTCTCGAACGACAGCATCACCTGGACCAGCGGATGCCGGGCGGTCGACCGTGCCGGGTTGAGTACGTCCACGAGCCGCTCGAACGGGATGTCCGAGTGCGCGAAGGCGCCGAGTGCGACGTCGCGTGCGTGACCCAGGACGTCGACGAATCGGGCACCGGGATCGATCTCGGTCCGCAGCACCAGGGTGTTGACGAACATGCCGACGAGATCGTCGAGCGCCTGCTCGCCGCGGCCGGCGACCGGTGTCCCCATCGCGACGTCCGACGTTCCGGCGAGCCGCGACAGCAGCACCGACAGCGCGGCGTGCACGACCATGAACAGGGATGCGTTGTGGGCGTGTGCCAGGTCGACGAGCGCGCGGTGGATCTCCGGGGACACCTCGAACTGGACCCGTGCGCCGCGGAACGACTGCTGGGCAGGTCGCGGACGGTCGGCAGGCAGGTCGAGCTGATCGGCCAGCCCGTCGAGCTGCCCGATCCAGTACTTGGCCTGAGTCGAGATCACCGAACGCGGGTCGTCCTCGGAGCCGAGGATTTCCCGCTGCCACAGCGCGTAGTCCGCGTACTGCACGGGCAGCTGGGGCCAGGTGGGCTGATCCCACTGGGTCCGGGCCGCGTACGCCGCCATGATGTCGCGGGCCATGGGACCCATCGACCAGCCGTCCGCACTGATGTGGTGCGCCACGATCACGAGCACGTGCTCGGTCGGGTCGATGCGGAAGAGGCCGGCCCGAACCGGGGACTCGGTCGTCACGTCGAAGCCGCGGGCGGCCAGCGCCAGCGCCGCGCGCTGCAGCCCCTCCCGGGACACGTCCTCGGGGGTCAGGTTCGGCACGGTACGAACCGCGTCGACCACCACCTGGTGGGGTCCTTCCGGCGAGTCCGGGAAGATCGTGCGCAACGATTCGTGTCGGTCCAGGACGTCCACGACCGCAACCTGGAGGCCGCTGACGTCGAGGGCGCCGGTCAGGCGGAGTCCGAAAGCCAGGTTGTACGTGGGTGATTCGGGGTCGAGCCGGTTGAGGAACCACATACGCTGCTGCGCGAGCGAGAGCGGCACGCGGTCCGGGCGGGGGGCGGCGACGAGGGCCTTGCGGGCACCGGCACCAGCATGCTGCTCGACCCGGGCGGCCAGCGCGGCCACCGTGGAGACCTCGAACAGGACGCGGACGGGAACCCGCGTGTCCAGCAGCGCACCCAACCGCGACATCACCTGGGTCGCGATCAGCGAGTTACCGCCGAGCGCGAAGAAATCGTCGTCGAGTCCGACCCGGTCCACACCGAGGACGTCGGCGAACACGTCGGCGACGATCTCCTCGATCGGCGTCGTCGGTGCCCGGAACTCTCGCGCCTCGAACACCGGGGCGGGCAACGCGGCGCGGTCCAGTTTGCCGACCGGCGTCAGGGGCACCTCGTCGAGCACGATGATCGATGCGGGCGCCATGTACGACGGCAGCAGCGCCGCAACGTGATCCGACACCGAGTCGACATCGACACCGTCGGTTGCCGAGATGTACGAGACGAGCGCGACCTGGTCCGACGGCAGGCGGTGGCCGATCGTCGCAGCGAACGAGACGTCGGGGTGACTGGTGAGGGCAGCGTCGATCTCGCCGAGTTCGATCCGGAAACCGCGCACCTTCACCTGGAAGTCCGAGCGGCCGACGTACTCGATGGCGTACTGCGACGCATCCCCCGTCGCTTCGCTCGCGCGCGCCGTCCAGCGGACGACGTCGCCGGTGCGGTACATGCGTTCACCGGCGCCGCCGAAGGGGCTCGCGACGAACCGATCCGCGGACAGCCCCGGCCGCTCGTGGTAGCCGCGGGCGAGAGCACCACCCGTCAGATACAGCTCACCTGCCACACCCACCGGGACGGGTCGCAGTCGCGCGTCGAGGATCAGTGCGCCGACACCGGGGACGGGTCCACCGATGGTGATCGGCCGGCCCGGGAACAGCTCGGCACGGGTCGACACGATGGTGGTCTCGGTGGGGCCGTACGCGTTGAAGAACTGACGTCCGGGGGCCCAGCGGTCCACCAACTGGGTCGTGGAGGCGTCGCCGCCGACCGAGACCACCCGCAGGTCGTCGAGATCGCGCGGATTCACGGAACCGAGCACCGCGGGCGTGATGATCGCGTGCGTCACCCGCGCTTCGGAGAGCAGCGAGTGCAGTTCCGTGCCACCGATGATCGTCGGCGGCACGACCACGATCTCGGCGCCCGCGGACGCCGCGAGGGTCCACTCGAGCACCGACGGGTCGAAGCTCGGCGAACAGATGTGGAGCACCCGGTCGGCGGGGCCGACGCGGTACAACTCGCGAGTGCGGTCCACGAGACCCGACAGGCCCCGATGGGTGACCGCGACGCCCTTGGGGCGTCCGGTCGATCCGGACGTGTAGATCACGTACGCGACGTGGTCGAGGTGCAGCGGTGCCGTCCGCTCGGCGTCGCGCATCGGCGCGGCGCCGAGGTCCTGCGCCTGCGACTCGAGGACGTCGAGGGCGTGCCACGCCGTCTCCCGCGGGAGGTCCGCCAGGTCGGCGCCGGACGTGATGCCCAGCAGCGCTCCCGAGTCGGACAGCATGTGTGCGATCCGGTCGACCGGATAGGTCGGATCGACCGGGACGTAGGCCGCTCCGGTCTTGGCCACCGCCCAGACGCAGAGCACCATTTCCCACGATCGCGGGAATCCTAGAGCCACAACCGATTCCGGACCGACGCCGGCGGCGACAAGACGACGCGCGAGACGGCTCGACCGCTCGTCGATCTCCCGATAGGTCAGCACGGTCCCCTCGCAGCCGACTGCAGGCGCATCCGGGTGGGATGCCACGGCGCCGGTGAGGATCTCCGCCAGGAGGCACTCGCGTCCGACCGGACCGCCGTGCACCGCGGTCAACGTGTCGATCTCGCCGACGCCGAGGATCTCGACGTCGCCCACCGGAACCGAGGCGTCCTCCACGATCGCGTCGAGGATACGGACGAAGCGCTGGGCAAACGATGCGATCGTCGACGCGTCGAACAGGTCCGTCGCGTACTCGAAGACTCCCGCGACCGCCGCGGGGGCACCGGAGTCGTCGTAGTTCTGCGAGATCTGCAGCTGCAGATCGAACTTCGCAATGGGAACATCCAACTCGGCAGCACTGGCTCGCACGCCCGCGAAGCTGAGGTCTCGCACGCCGGTCACCTCGGCCGACAGCATCGCCTGGAACAGCGGGTGCCGCGCCGGCGAGCGGGTCGGCTCGAGCGCCTGCACCAGCCACTCGAACGGGACGTCCGCGTTGCCGTACGCCTCGAGGTCGGATTCCTTGACTGCCACCAGCAGATCCGCGAACGACAGCGCCGGATCGACCTGGGTCCGCAGCACGAGGGTGTTGACGAACATGCCGATCAGGCCGTCCAGCGCCTCGTCACCGCGACCGGCGACGGGGGTGCCGACCGCGATGTCCGACGTGCCGCTCAGCCGCGACAGCAGGACGGCGTACGCGGCGTGCACCACCATGAACAGGGTCGTGCCGTGCTCACGTGCGATGTCGAGCAAGCGCGAGTGGGTCTCGGCGGGGATGTCGAAGCGGAGTTTGGCGCCCGCATTGGAGGCCACCGCGGGACGGGGCCGGTCGGCCGGGAGATGAAGCTGGTCCGGCAGCCCGGCGAGCGCACGGGTCCAGTACGAGAGCTGCCGACCCGCAAGCGAGTTCGTGTCGGTCTCCGACCCGAGCATCTCGTGCTGCCACACCGCGTAGTCGGCGTACTGGATCGGCAGCGCGGCCCACTGCGGGGCCGAACCCTCGGCCCGCGCGGCATAGGCGATCATGAGGTCACCGGCGAGCGGGCCGAACGACGACCCGTCCGCCGCGATGTGGTGGAGCACCATCGCGACCACGAACTCGGTGTCCGACAGCTGCAGCAGCTCGATGCGGAACGGCGGCTCGGTGGTCACGTCGAAGCCACGGGAGGCCAGACGGAGCAACGTCGCTTCGAGCTCCCCCTCGGTGATCACGACGGGCTCGAGCGCCCGGACCACCTCACCGGCAGGCAGGATCACCTGACGGGCACCGCCGTCGACCTCCGGGTAGACCGTGCGCAGCGACTCGTGCCGCTCGACCACGTCCGCGAAGGCTGCCGAGAATGCCTGCGGGTCGACCGATCCGGACAGTCGCACCGCGAACGGCAGGTTGTACACCGCAGTGGTGGCGTCGAACCGGTTGAGGAACCACATCCGCTGCTGCGCGAGGGACAGCGGGATCTGCTCGGGCCGCGTCACCGCCCCCAGCACCGGTGTACCGGCGGATCGGGACACCGTCGCGCCGGCGCGAGCGGCGAGCGCCGCGACCGTCGACGCCTCGAACAGTTCCCGCACTCCGAGCTGGACGCCCAGCGCGGCACCCACCCGCGTCACGACCTGGGTCGCGACGAGCGAGTTGCCGCCGAGATCGAAGAAGTCGTCGTCGAGACCGACCTTCTCGATGCCGAGCACCTCGGAATACACCGCGGCAACGGTCTTCTCGGAATCCGTGCGCGGGGCCCGGAACTCCTTGCTACTCAGGAACATCGGTTCCGGAAGCGCCTTGCGATCGAGCTTGCCGCTGGTGTTGAGCGGGAACGCGTCGAGCACCGTCACCGACGCCGGCACCATGTAAGCGGGCAGCGAGCGGCCCGCGAACTCGGCCAGATCCGTCGGGACGATCGAGCACCCGGGAGCGGGGACGACGTAGGCGACCAGCTGGTCGCCGGTCGCCGTCGCCACCACGAGGACCACGGTCTGCGAGACGTCGTCGTGCGCCAGCAGGACCGTCTCGATCTCGCCGAGCTCGATGCGCTGGCCGCGGAACTTCACCTGGAAATCGGTGCGACCGATGTAATCCAGCGTGCCGTCCGCACGCCACCGCACCAGGTCACCGGTGCGGTACATGCGCTCGCCTGCGACGCCGATGCCGTCGACGCCGCCGAACGGATTGGCGACGAAGCGGTCCGACGTGATGTCGGGGCGGCCGACGTAGCCGCGAGCGAGCTGGTCACCGGCGAGGTAGAGCTCGCCCGGCTGACCGATCGGGGCCGGTCGCAGCCGGTGGTCGAGCACGTAGGCCCGGGTGTTCCATTCGGCCAGACCGATCGGGACACTCACCACGTCCTGCGGGCCGGACTCGTAGTAGGTGACCGACACGGCCGCCTCGGTGGGGCCGTACAGGTTGTGCAGCCCGGCGCCGCACAGTTCCCGGAACTCGGCCGCGGTCTCGGGCGGCAGCGCCTCGCCGATGACGAACACGTCGCGCAGCGAATCACACGTTCCGGCAGGGGCGTTGGCGACGAACACCGTCAGCATCGACGGCACGAAGTCCGTCACGGTGACCGAGTGCTCGGCGATCCTGTTCGCGACGTACACCGGATCGCGGTGACCGTCCGGAGTGGCGACGACCATCGACGCGCCGACCCGCAACGGCATGAAGAAGCCCCACAGCGACACGTCGAACGTGGTGGCGGTCTTCTGCAGGTAGACGTCGGTTTCGGCCATCGGATACTCGTGGAGCATCCATTCGAGCTGGTTGTCGATCGCGCCGTGCGACACCGCGACACCCTTGGGGCGTCCCGTCGAGCCGGACGTGTAGATCACGTACGCCGTGTTGTCCGGACGCAACGGAGCCAGCCGGTCCGCGTCCGTCACCGGCCGGGTGTCGAGCGTGTCGAGATCGAGCGAGTCGATCTCGACCGTGACAGTGCCCGGCGGCAGTTCCACGCGGTCCCGCGCGGTGGTCAGCACCGCCGCCGGTCGCGCCGATTCGAGGATGTAGGAGGTGCGGTCCACCGGGTGGTCGGGATCGATCGGAACCCAGGCACCACCGGCCTTCACGATCGCGTATAGACCGACGATGAGATCCAGCGAGCGCCGGATAGACAGGCCCACAAGCGATTCCGGACCCACCCCCATGTCGATCAGGATGCGGGCGAGTCCGTTGACGCGAGCGTCGAGTTCGGCGTAGGTCAGCGACCGACCCTCGTACACGAGGGCCGTCGCGCCGGGTGTTCGGGCGACCTGCTCGTCGAACGCTTCGGCGAGATCGCGTGTCCGGAAGCTGTGTTCGGTCCGGACCCAGTCGCCCAGAACGGTTCGGCGTTCCAGCTCGGTGCCGAGCGGAATGCCCCACACCGGCCGGTCCGACGCCGAACCGACGTAGCGGTCGAGGAACTCGACGAACCGCTCGTGGTTGCGGCGCGATTCCTCGTCTCCGTACAGATTGGGGTTGGACTCGAAGTCCACGTGGGTCCTGGTGCCGGCGACGCTCTGGTACAGATTGACGCCGAGGTCCTCGATGAGGCCGGTCGACAGGATGTTGAGTTCGCCCACCATGTCGCCGAACCGCAGTTCCGTGTGGAACATCATGATGTTGACCCACGGACCAAAGAACGACGCCTGTCCGGCGGAACCGCTGACGTCGCGCCGGATGTCCTCGTGGCGGTAGCGCTGGTGCCGCAGGGCTCCGGAAACCTCGGTGGCGACGCGGGCCAGCAGCTCCGAGACGGTGGTGTCGGCGGACACCGTCAGACGCAGCGGAACCACGTTGGACGCCATCCYGCCGGAGCGGCGCAGGACCGCGTTGGTACGGCCCGTCACCGGCAGACTGAGGACGACGTCCTCGCGTCCGGTCATGTGCGCGAGGTACGCCGCGAAGGCCGCGATCACCACCGTCGCGATCGTGGTGTCCTCGCGGCCCAGGAACGCCTCCATGCGCGCCGCGGCGCCGTCCGACAGCGCAGCGCTGTCGATTCGGCTCAGCGGCGCGGGCGGAGCCGAGCGGCCGGCCAGGCTGGTCGACTCCCCGACACCCGACAGCCGTTCGAGCCAGTACTCGCGGTCCGAGGCGAAACGCGTCGACGCCCGGTACGTGCGGTCGGCGTCGTACACCTTCTCCAGCGGGGACGACAGGTTCGCCGACGGCTCCACGCCCTCGGCGAACGCCGTATAGAGCTCGGCGACCCGATTGACGAAGGTGGTGGCGCCGAACCCGTCCAGGACGACGTGGTGGGCGCGGTTGTACCAGAAGTAGACGTCGTCCTCGATCCGCAGGACCGCCGCGACGACGAGCCGATCTCGCAGGAGGTCGACGGGTGCGCTGTAGTCGGACCGCATCCACTCCAGCGCCGCGGCGCGCGGATCGGCCTCCGCCCGCAGATCGACGTACTCGGGGGAATCGTCGAGGGTCGGGTCGACCACCTGATACGGCTGCGCGTCGACCTCCAGGAGCCGGACGTAACCGGATCCGGTCTCCCCTGCCGCTCGGGCACTGGCCCGGTGCAGGAGGTCGATATCGAAGTCGCCGCGTAGCTCGACGTACTGGGCGATGTTCGCGGGCACGGACGGATCGACATGCTGCGCGAACCACATGCCGAGCTGTGCCTGAGACAGCGGAAAGGGCTCACCGTCGGAGCCGTTCCCGATCGAGCCGCCACCCTCTAGTCCACCGACGCCTAGCGAGTTCAAACCCAGAGCCTCTCTTCCACCATCACGCGCCCCCGTCCGCACGCCGCCGGAGCGACGAGCGAACGGACACCGAGTACACAACTGCCCAACCGAGCCCGACACAGGACCGGAACGATCTGCCGGCACGGCACGCACTCGGGTGTATATCTGCTGATCGGACCTGGTTCGTTACAGCAGGGAAGCACCGGCGGACGCCGGTCACCGAGTTGAGGGAGAGACGGCCAACCACCTGGATGGTGCTCGATCACACTCGCAGCGCCCCGGTCCATCCGAGGGGGTCACGTGCGGCGGTCGACCACCGAAATTCCTGGGTTGAGCACTCGGATGAACTTACAGGCTCACCCCTCCACAACGCATTTCCGGACGCCCGCGTGCACCGTCACCCGGTGACGTCGAGCGCGGCGATCACCCGGGTCGGGCGGACTCGCACCACGAGTTCGCCGGGCGCACCGTTGCGCCGCCCGAACTCCTCGGCGCGATCGGCGCCCATGTACCGCCGGCCCACGTCGGTCGCGACACGCAGCAGCTCGTCGGGATCCGTCGACAGCACGGCGTCACCCTGGATCTGCACAAAGGCGTACGGCGGCTCCTCGAGGTCGACGCACAACACCACCCGGGGATCGCGGGCGAGGTACCGGCCCTTGGCCGTGTCCGCGCCCGTGTTGAACACCACCTCGTCGCCGTCCAACACGAACCAGACCGGGGCGACGAGAGGTCGGCCGTCTCCGGAGAGATAGCCCAGCTTGCCGGTCCGAGTTCCGCGTGTGAGAAATTCCCGGACCTTCGCGTCACGCAGAGTGCTCACAGACCGCACAGTACGCGCGAGTGGTCGCGGAGGTGCCGGGCTCGACGGAATCTGTCAGGACAGAACTTCGACGAGGGTCGTCGCCGAATCGCCCACCATGTACTTCTCGATTCCGTCCAGGTGTTTACGCCAGAAGTCCTGGGCCGCGATCGCATCGCCGCGGCGCAGATGATCCAGCAGTTTGGTGTAGGCGCGCTGCGCGGCACGTGCGGCCGGCTGCTCGTGCTCGTTCCCGTGCGCGGCGATGAACAGCGCGTTGTGGGCCTCGATGATGTGGACGAGCATGCCGGCGAGCACCGTGAGGGTCTCGTTGCCGGCCAGATCCACCAGGCTCTGGTGCAACTGCACGTCATGGTGCGCGAAGCCGGCGGCGTCGTCCACCAGTTGCGCCCCCTCCGCGATCAGCGCGGCGAGACGGTCGAGCGCCTCCGCGTGGCCGGGACCGGCGAGGACACCGACGGCCGAAACCTCGAGCGAGGCCCGGGCCCGGTAGACGTCCACCAGCGGTGTCCCCTGGTACTGCAGCAGCAGACCCGTGTAGCGCGCGGCGACCGACGCGTCCGGGGCCATGACCCGGGCCCCRCCCCGGGCGCCGCGCAGCACGGTGATGATGGACTCCGATTCGAGGATCCGGAACGCCTCGCGGAGCGTGGGCCGGGACACCCCGAACTGCTCCATGAGCACCGACTCGTTCGGCAAGGGATCGCCCGCGCCGAGCTCACCGGTGATGATCCGCCGACGCAAGTTCGCAGCGACCAACTCACCAGCCTTCGGTACCCGAACCACCGACGATTTCGCTCCGGCTGCCACGACGCCCCTTCACTCCGTTGAATCGAAGCCCGTCTGAACAGGCCCGACGAACGACCAAGGGTACAACTGTTAACCGATTTGGCCGGTACCGGCGCTGCCGGTGTCTCCCCCACCCGACAGGTAGGCCCGCTGCACCGCGTCCAGATCGGCGCCGATCTCGGCGGCCGTCCCCTCGAGCATCACCTGGCCGCGCCGCATCACATACACCCTGTCCGCGACGGTCAGCACCTGGCGGACGTGCTGTTCGACCAGCAGGACACCGACACCGCGTTCGTCGGCCGCGGACCGCACCACCGCGAGCAGGCGTTGCACGATCTGCGGCGCCAGGCCCAGTGACAGCTCGTCCGCCAGCAGCAGTTTGGGGTTCCGCGCCAACGCCCGGGCCAGTGTGAGCATCTGCTGCTCGCCACCGGACATCAGTCCGGCGGGCCGCCGGAGCAGCGCCCGTAGCTCCGGGAACACCGCACACGCGTCGTCGGCCGAGACGCCTGCCAACCGGAGGTTCTCGGCGGCGGTCAGGCCCATGATCACCGATCGCTCCTCGGTGACGTAGCTCAGCCCACGCCGTGCCAGGGCCGACAACGACGTGCGCCGCTCCGAGCCGAGCACGGACAGTGAGCCCGAGATCGGCGCCAGCTCCCCCGCCACCGTCAACATCGTCGTGGACTTGCCCGCCCCGTTGGCGCCGATGAGCGCCACGACCTCGCCGGAGCGCACGGTGATGTCGAGGTCGCGGCAGACCACGGCGCCGGCGTAGCCGGCACTCAGGCCTCGGCATTCCAGCACCGTGTCGGACGCCACGGCCTTCTCGCTCGTGGTGGTCACGGTCATCGTGCCGCCTCCGTCTCGTCGTCGGTACCCAGGTATGCATCGCGGACCGCCGCGCTGGCGGAGATCTCGTCCGGCGTGCCGGCGGCGATCACCCGGCCTGCCTCGAGCACCACGATCCGGTCGCAGGTGGACATCACCAGACCCATGTCGTGCTCGACGAGAAGCACCCCCGCCCCGCGCTGCACCGCCAGATGCCGGATGGCCACAGCGAGCTCACGGCTCTCGGCGTCGTCCAGACCGGCAGCGGGCTCGTCGAGGAGGATGACGGACGGCGCGGACGCGACGGCTCTGGCGATACCCACCAGCCGGCGCCGCCCGTACGACAGTTCACCCGGCAGTGCGCCCAGGTCGTCCTCGAGTTCGAAGTCGCGCACGACGGTCGACGCACTGGGTGAGAGTGGATGGCGACCCGGGCGGATCAGATCGGTGAACCACGTACTCCAGGTGGCCTCGTCGGCACCCGCGTGGATGTTCTCGCCGACCGTGACGTCCTCGAACAGTTCCAGCGACTGGAAGGAGCGACGGAGTCCGCCCTTGGACCGCCGTGCCGTCGACCAGCCGGTGATGTCGTGGTCCCCCAGCGTCAGCTGTCCCGCCGCGGGACTGACGAATCCGGTGATCGCGTCGATCACGGTGGTCTTGCCGGCCCCGTTCGGCCCGATCAGACCCACGACCTGTCCGGGCGCGACATCGAGGTCGACCCCGTCCACGGCGGTGACGCCGCCGAACCGCACCGTCAGCCCGCGAACCGACAGCGGTGTCGGTGCGACGGTGCTGGACGGCAGTTCGTCCGAGAGTTCGTGAACCCGCCGCGTGTCCCGCGGCCGCAATGCGCCAAGCCCGGGGAGCCTGCCGATCGCCCGGAGTTGACGGGAGACCACGTCCGCGATTCCGTTCTGGTTGGTGAGCAGGGTGACGATGAGGATCACTCCCGCGAGCAGGCTGGCGATGGCCAGACCGTCCACCAGGCGACTGACGAGTGCCCCGGGCGCCATCAGCGCGCCGATGACGCTGCCCACCACGAACCCGAGCCCGCCGATCACCGACTGGACCACCGCGTTGATCGAGGCGAACACGTTGAACTCGAGGTAGGTGACGGCGGTGTTGCGCAGGCCGAGAAGAATTCCCGCCACCGCGGCCAACCCCGCTGCGAGAGCGAAGGCATAGATCTTGACCGCGAACACGCTGATCCCGAGCGAGGCCGCGGCCCGCTCGTTGGTGCGCACCGCGATGAGCCGCCGGCCGGTACGCGAGCGACGCAGATTCGCCACCATCAGGCCGCACACGACCAGCGCGACGAGACACAGCAGTGCCCACCGTTCGGGGTAACGCGAAGCGGTCACCTCCAGCCCGAACAGGTTCAGCTCGGAGATCTTGACCGAACCCTCGAGCTTGTCGCCGGTGAGGGTCGGGTTGTTGAACACCATCTCCTGGACCGTGAACCCGAGCCCCAGGGTGACCACCGCCAGGTTCACGCCCCGGGTCCGCAGCGCGGGCAGCGCGAACAGCACGCCGAAGGCGATGACGGCGACCACGCTGACTATCGCCGCCGGGATCAGCGGCCAGCCGGCCTGGCCGACGAGTCGCGCGGCGAGCAGCGCACCCAACCCGCCGACGGTGTACTGGGCGAGCGAGAGCTGACCGGCGAAACCGGTCAGCACCACGATCGAGAGCAGGAAGACCGCGGCAGCCAGGGTCAGCGTCAGCGACCGCAGCCAATCGCCGCCGATCGCGATGACGACGCCCGCCGCGACCACTGCGAGAACGAGACCCACCCAACCGATCTCCCCGGAGCCGAGTCGGGGCAGCCGCTCCGAGACGTGGCTGCGTAGCGGCAGCCCCTTCCCCCGCACCACCAGCACGATGAGGATGACCAGGAACGGCACTGCCCGGTTGATGCCGGTGAGTGTCTCCATCCCGAGTAGATCCCGCAGGTCGTCCTGGTACAGGACGACCACGCTCTCACCCACACCGAGCAACAGCCCGCCGAGCAGGGTGAGCGGGAACGAGCGGAAGTTGCCGAGCAGCGCAGCCGCCAGCGCCGAGACGGTGACGATCACGACGAACGCCGACGGGGTGAGTCCCGTCAACGGTGCCACCAGGATGCCGGCGGTGCCGGCCAGTGCACCGCCGACGGTCCACGTCAGCGCGGCCAGCCGCTGGGGCGACCAACCGAGTGCGGCGGCAGCGCGCTCGTTCTCGGCCGCCGCGGTGATGGCGAGACCGACCCGGGTGAACCGGGCCAGCCCCCAGAGCACGGCAGTCATTCCCACCGCGATCCCCAGCAGGATCAGCCGATCCTGCTGCACCACAATGCTTCCCCAGTGATAGGCGTCGTCGGGCAGGAAGGCTCGCACCCGGATCGACTTGGCCCCGTAGTACTGCTGCACCCCCGCCTGCAGGAGCACCATCAGGCCGAGAGTGGCGGCCAGCCGGACGATCGGCGCAGCGTTCATCAACCAGCGCAACACCAGCAGCTGGAACGCCAGTCCGATCAGTGCGGCAACCACGACCGCCACGACGAAGGCTGGCAGCAGCGCCCAATCATGTTCGCGCTGCAAGGTTTCCAGACATACATAGGCGGCCACCATGGCTATCGCGCCCTGCGCGAAGTTCACCACCCCGGAGCCGCGGTAGACCAGCACGATGCCGTGCGCAAGGAGCGCGTAGGCGGAGCCCGCTCCCAGGCCCAGGATCGCGAACTGCAGTAACTCAGTCATTCGTCAAACTCCAGGGTGTGCTCGGGTCAGGAGGTGCGCAGGTCGTACTGGTTCGGATCGGTGACCACCACGTCGCCGTCGAACGTCATCCGGTACATCATCGTGTTCGAGACGCGCTGGAAGATCCCGAACGGCTCGACCGCACCCGGTGTCCAGGCCGGGACCAGGCCGGCCATGTCGAGATCCTTGGCGTTCTCGAATCCCATCTGGACCGTGCTCTTGTTGATGTCCGTCAACCCGTTCGCGACCTCACCGAACGCGCGCACCGCCAGCCACGGGTTCATCTCGTCGCCGGTGAGGTTCTCCAGCTCGAGCTCCTTCTTGCCGGACTTCTCCATGTCCGCCAGGAAGTCCTTCAGTCCCGGGAAGTCGTCGGTGCTCGACGAGGGCGCGGGAACCACGCCGGTGTACTTCGAGGAGGTCGCGAAGGTCCCCAGGTCCTGCAAGTCGGCCTGGGAGAACCCGACCGATCCCAGCGCGAAGCTCAGCTTCGACCCGAGCTGCTCGAACGACTGGGCGATCGGGTTGGCCTCGGTCGGGCCCAGCGCCATGATCACGCCCTGCGCTCCGTTGCGCTCGGCGGCGGCGATGAACTGGGTGTAGTCGGTCGCGCCCGCGCCCACCGCAACCTCGTTGACGATCTCGGCGCCCTTCGCCTGCACGGCCGGGCCGAGCAGCTGGATCAGCATCGCGGCCACCGGGACGTCGGGGCGCATGAGGGTGAGCTTGGTCTTGCCGTCGGCCACCAGGATGTCGATCATCCCGTACAGGTTGAGCAGCGAGCCGGAGAACGGGGTGAACACGTTCGTGGCGGAGAAGTCCGAGATGTTCAGCGGGTTCAACCCGATTCGCGGGATTCCCGCGTTCTGCAGGACCTGGGACGTGCCCTCGTTGTTGGCGGGCGTGAAGTCCGCGATCGTCGCGACGACACCCTCCGTGATCATCTTGTTCGCGCAGTCGACCTCCTTGTTGGGATCCCCCATGGAGTCGCACTGCACCAGTTCGAGCGGGCGTCCGTTCACGCCGCCGCGGGCGTTGAACGCGTCGACCGAGGCGATCGCGCCCTCGGCAGAGTTGATGGATGCGAGCCCCGGCGCCTCGATGGGAATGATCTGACCGACCTTGATCGGCGCCCCGGTGGCTGCGTTCTCGGCCGGGTCCGCACCGCTGTCGTTGCTGCTGCAGCCCGAGGCGAGCAGACCGGCGGCGGCAATAGCGGCGATTGCGGGAGTAAATTTCTTCAGGTTCACGGCGCGTCCTTTGCGTATGGGGCAGCTACATCTCGTTATTCCCGGGAGCCGTGTCCTGCACTCCCGCCCGACCTCGGCAGCAGCGTATGGGAACGGAATGCAGGTTTTTGCGAAGTTCGCGATTTTCGTTGCGTAGTGCTTCGAAATGCCTCGTCAGCGGTCGTCACCGCTTCTGGGCGAGGTACCAATCGATGAGTTCCGGGGCGTCGATGGCGCTCCGATCCATGATCCGGGCAGCATCGGCACCCTGGAACATCCGTTTGATCGGGACCTCGAGCTTCTTCCCGGTACGGGTGTGCGGAACCCCGGGTGCCGCGATGACCTCGTCCGGGACGTGCCGCGGCGATGCCTGCTCACGGATGACGGACTTGATGCGATCCTCGAGATCGGCGTCGAGCACCGCCCCGTCCGCGAGCACCACGAACAGCGGCATCCAGTACCCGCCGTCCGGTTGCTCGGCTCCGATGACGAGCGCCTCGACGATCTCGGGCAGCCGTTCGACAGCCTGGTAGATGTCGGCGCTACCCATCCTGATGCCGTTGCGGTTGAGAGTGGAGTCGGATCGTCCGTGCATCTCGACACTGCCGCGCTCGGTGACGGTGATCCAGTCGCCGTGCCGCCAGACCCCGGGAAAGTCGTCGAAATACGCCTCGTGATAACGCTTTCCGTCGGGATCGTTCCAGAATCTGACCGGCATCGAGGGCATCGGCGCAGTGACGACCAGCTCTCCCACGTCTCCGCGGACCGAATGCCCGTCCGGCCCGAAGGCATCGAGCGCGACACCCAGACACGGCGCGGACAGCTCGCCGGGCCACACCGGCACCGTGCGGGCCCCGCCGATGAAGGCGGACACGACATCGGTGCCACCGGTGATCGAGAAGACCGGAACCGACTCACCGACGTTGTCTGCCAACCATGTCGACGACGACGCCGGCAGCGTCGACCCGGTGATCCCGACTGCGCGGAGCGCGCTCAGGTCGTGGTCGCGGCGCGGGACGACGCCGGCCTTCGAGCAAGCCAGCACGTAGCCGGGGCTGGTGCCGAGCACGGTGACCCGGTGCCGGGCGGCCAGCGCCCACAACGAGTCCGTGTCGGGATAGCCGGGACTGCCGTCGTAGCAGACGATCGTGGCGCCGACCAGCAGGCCGGCGACCTGGAAGTTCCACATCATCCAACTCGGGCTGGTGTACCACAGGAACGTGTCGTCGGTCCCGATGTCCATCTGCAGCGCAAGGGATTTGACGTGTTCGAGGAGAACGCCGCCGTGGCCGTGCACGATGCCCTTGGACAGACCCGTGGTGCCCGAGGAGAACACCACCCACAGCGGGTGATCGAACGGTACCGGCACCGGCTCGAGCGGCGCGTCGCCCGCGGTGGCGTCCGCCCACGCGATCGCGTCGGTCACCGGTTCGGTGCCGAGCTTCGGCACCAGAACGGTGCCGACGAGCGAGGGCATGCTGCCGCGCAGGTGTGCGATCTCCTCGTGCCGCGGGTGGGTCCGGCCACCGAAGCGGTAGCCGTCGGCGGCGATCAGCACCTTGGGCTCGAGCTGGCCGAGCCTGTCGAGCGCGGCGGGCGCCGAGTAGTCCTGACCGCATGCGGCCCACACCGCACCCAGGCCGGCGGTCGCGAGAAACGCCACGACCGCCTCGGGCACGTTCGGCAGGTAGCCCACCACCCGATCGCCCTCACCGACGCCGAGCGATCGCAGGGTGGCCGCGAGCGCGCCCGCCTGCCGGAGCAGCTCCGCCCAGCTCAGGACCACCGGATGGCCGTCCTCGGCCTCGTAGACGACGGCGGGCCGATCGGTGCGGGCGCTCCGGGTCACGTGGTCGACGTAGTTGAGCCGGGCGTCCGGGAACCACACCGCGCCGGGCATCGCATCGTTCGCCAGCGCCGGACCCGGATCGGTGATGGACCGCACCTCGAAGTAGTCCCACACCGCCTGCCAGAAGTCGCCGATGTGGTCCACCGACCACTGCCACAACGCGGCGTAGTCCGGCAGCGAGAGCCCGGTGCGCCGCTCCACCCACCGGGCGAAGTCGGTGATCCGCGCCTTCTCGATGTCGGCGTCGGTCGGCACCCACTGCGGTCGGGGTCGCACCTGCTCGCTCGTCATGCGTTCACTCTTCTCCGCCGGCGCGGGCGATACCGGACCTTCGCACGATCTCCTCCGCATGCCGCAGGACGGGCGCATCGACCATGCGACCCTCGAAGGTGAACACACCCCGCTCGCGGGATGCGGCCGCGAGAACCTGTTCGGCCCAACCCAACTGCTCCGACGTGGGCGCATACGCGTGGCGGATGATGTCGAGCTGTCGGGGGTGGATCGCGACCTTGCCGTCGAACCCGACGGCGACCGCGTCGTCGCACTCGTCCGCGAGCCCGTCCAGGTCGGGGATGTCGAGGAACACCGAGTCCAGCGCGAACCGCCCGTACGCCTTCGCCGCGAGCAGCGCCGTGGACCGCACGTGCCGCGCGATATCGCGGTAGCTGCCGTCGGGCTTGCGGCTCGACGCCCCGCCGAGACCTGCGACCAGGTCCTCGGCGCCCCACATCACGCCCACGGCGTTCGCGGCCTGCACGGTCTGCGGCACCGCCAATGCACCCAACGGCGACTCGATCAGCACGACCACCGACAGCGGTGCGAGATCGAGTACCTGGTCCACGGTTTCACACTTGGGCAGCATCACCGCGGTGTAGGGCGTGCGATCGAGGACCGCGCAGTCGCGTGCGTAGTCGTCGGTGCCGTGCGCATTGACGCGCACCACGGTCCGCGCGGGATCGAGCGGTACGTCCACCAGCGCGCGGCGCGCAGTCTCCTTGTCGGCAGGGGCCACCCCGTCCTCGAGATCGAGGATCACGACGTCGGCGGCATCGGCCGCCTTCGCGAACCTCTCGGGACGGTCGGCCGGGCAGAACAGCCACGCCGGACCGGGGACCGCACCGGCCCAGAGGTCGAGCGGATCGCCGTTCATGCCGGCTTCTTCCGCACGAGCGTCTTGCGGATCGCGGTGGCGACCACGTCACCGTGCTGATTGCGTCCGGTGTGCTCGAACGTCACGATGCCCTCCCCCGGTCTGCTGCGGGACTCGCGTAGATCGGTGACGACGGTCTCGGCGTAGAGCGTGTCGCCGTGGAACAGCGGCTTGGGGAACGCGATCTCGGAGAATCCGAGGTTCGCGACGATGGTCCCCTGCGTCAACTGCGTCACCGACAGCCCGACCAACGTGGACAGTGTGAACATCGAGTTGACCAGCCGCTCACCGAACTGGGTCTCGGCGGCGAACGCGGCATCGAGGTGCAGAGCCTGCGTGTTCATGGTCAGCGTGGTGAACAGGACGTTGTCGGCCTCGGTGATGGTGCGCCCGGGGCGGTGCGCGTAGACGACTCCGGTCTCGAACTCCTCGAACCACAGCCCGCGTTGGACGATCTTGCGCATCGTCACTGTGCCGCTCCCTCCCGTATCCTCCCCACCCGTCACACCCCCAGCTCGCGCGCGATCAGCATCAACTGCACCTCGGTGGTGCCCTCACCGATCTCGAGGATCTTGCTGTCTCGGTAGTGGCGGGCCACCGGGTACTCGTTCATGAAACCGTATCCACCGAAGATCTGGGTGGCATCGCGCGCATTGTCCATCGCGGCCTCGCTCGCGATCAGCTTCGCGATCGACGCCTGCTTCTTGAACGGCTTGCCCGACAGCATGAGTGCCGCGGCGTCGTAATACGCGGTCCGGGCGACGTGGGCGCGCGCCTCCATGCGGGCGATCTTGAAGGCGATGGCCTGGTTGGCGCCGATCGGCCGGCCGAACGCCTCGCGTTCCTTGGCGTACTTGACCGATTCGTCGACGCAGCCCTGCGCGGCTCCGACCGACAGAGCCGCGATCGCGATGCGGCCCTCGTCGAGGATGCGCAGGAAGTTCGCGTAGCCACGGCCGCGTTCGCCCAACAGATTCTCCTGCGGTACCCGCACGTCCTGGAAGGTCAGCGGGTGCGTGTCGGAGGCGTTCCAGCCGACCTTGTTGTACGCGGGCTCGGCGGTGAAGCCGGGCGTCGACGTCGGTACCAGGATCGTGGAGATCTCCTTGGCGCCGTTCTCCTTGGTCCCGGTGACCGCGGTGACCGTCACCAGCTTGGTGATGTCGGTGCCGGAGTTGGTGATGAACTGCTTGTTGCCGTTGATGATCCAGTCGCCACCGTCCATTTTCGCGGTGGTCCTGGTCCCGCCGGCATCACTGCCTGCCCCCGGCTCGGTGAGCCCGAACGCGGCGAGGGACTTGCCGCTCGTGAGCTGCGGCAGCCATTCCTGCTTCTGCGCCTCGTTGCCGAAGCGGTACACCGGCATCGCACCGAGCGACACACCGGCTTCGAGGGTGATCGCGACGGACTGGTCGACCTTGCCGAGTTCCTCGAGTGCGAGGCACAGGGCGAAGTAGTCGCCGCCCATGCCGCCGTACTCCTCGGGGAACGGCAGACCGAACAGGCCCATGTCGGCCATGCCGTCGACCACCTCGTACGGGAACGTGTGGTTGGCATCGTGTTCGGCGGACACCGGGGCCACCACGTTCTGTGCGAAGTCCCGGACGGTCTTCGCGAGCTGCTGGTACTCGTCGGGCAGCGATCCGGTGGACAGGTAGTCGGTCATGACGCGTCTTCCTCCGTTGCGAGTTCGGGTGTTTCAGTGCGTGCCGGGCTGATTCGCGCCAGCAGTTGATCGACCTTCACCTGGTCGCCGACGGCGACGAGAACCTCCGTGACGCCGTCGATCGGTGCGGTGAGGGTGTGTTCCATCTTCATGGCCTCGACGACGACGACCGCGGTCCCGGCGGAGACGGTGTCGCCGGTCGCGACGGCGACCGCGATCACGGTCCCCGGCATGGGGCTGGTCAGTTCGGCGTCACCGGTGTGGGCATCCGCGCCGCGGACACTCGCCTCGCGGATCTGCGAGACCACCCATGTCGCATCGGCGCCGGCGAGCCACAGCGTGCCGTCCTCGTCGGCGACCCGATAGATATCGCAGCGCCCGTCGGAGACGACCGTGAGCACATCGCCGTCGAGTCGTGCTGCGAGCGTGTGGTCCTCACCGTGTTCGATGCGGATCCGGGCATCGTCGGGCGTGCCGGTGATCAGGACGTGGTCGATCCGGGCGCCCGAGCGAAGCCGGAACGAGAGCGGATGCGGTCCGCCGACCCTCCAGCCGGTGGGTGCGTCCCACGGGTCGGCGCCGGATCCGTCGGCCCACAGCCCGAGCCAGCGGTAGGCGGCCGCAGCGAAGAGGACCTCGTCGTCGGGATCCGGTACTCCGTAGCCGACGACGCGGCGATCCAGCAGCCCCGTGTCGAGGTGTCCGGCGCGGACGTCGTCGTCGGCGAGCAGGAACCGCAGGAAGTCGACGTTGGTGCCGACACCGAGCACTGCGGTGTCGGCGAGCGCACGGTCGAGTCGGCGCAACGCCTCGCCGCGATCGGCGCCGTACGCGATCACCTTCGCCAGCATGGGGTCGTAGTCGCTGCCGACCGTGGTGCCCGCGAGCAGTCCCGAGTCCACGCGCACCCCGATGCCGTCGGGCTCGCGCAGACCGAGCACGGTTCCGCCGGTCGGCAGGAAGCCGCGTCCGGGGTCCTCCGCGTAGATCCGGGCCTCGATCGCGTGCCCGGTGAGGGTGATGTCGTCCTGGTGCAGGGCCAACTTCTCCCCCGCCGCGATCCGGACCTGCCACTCGACCAGGTCGAGGCCGGTGACCATCTCGGTGACCGGGTGCTCCACCTGAAGGCGGGTGTTCATCTCCATGAAGAAGAACTCGTCGGGCCGGTCCGCGGACACGATGAACTCGACGGTGCCGGCGCCGGTGTAGTCGACGCTGCGGGCGGTGTTGCACGCCGCGGCGCCGATCCGTGCCCGGGTCTGCGCGTCGAGCAGCGGCGACGGCGCCTCCTCGATCACCTTCTGGTGCCGGCGTTGCAGACTGCACTCGCGCTCGCCGAGATGCACGACGTTGCCGTGGCTGTCGGCCAGGATCTGGACCTCGATGTGCCGGGGGCGCAACACGAACCGTTCCAGGAACAGGGTGTCGTCGCCGAACGCCGACGCCGCCTCGCGGCGGGCACTGGCGAGCGCGGACGGAAGATCGTCCGCGGCTTCGACGAGCCGCATGCCCTTGCCGCCACCGCCGGCGGACGGCTTCACGAGCACCGGATAGCCGATGTCGTCGGCCGCCGCGATCAGGTCGGCGTCGGACAGACCCGGCCGCGCGATGCCCGGGACGACCGGGACATCGAACGCGGCCACCGCGTTCTTCGCGGTGATCTTGTCTCCCATCACCTCGATGGCCCGCGCCGACGGCCCCAGGAAAACGATACCCGCTGCGTCGCAGGCGGCCGCGAATGCCGAGTTCTCCGAAAGGAATCCGTATCCGGGGTGGATCGCCTGCGCACCGGTCCGCTTCGCGGCGTCGAGTACCCGGTCGATGTCGAGGTAGCTCTCGCGCGCCGCGGCGGGGCCGATCAGCACCGCGACATCCGCCTCACGGACGTGGCGAGCGTCGGCGTCGGCCTCGCTGTAGACCGCGACCGAGCGGATGCCCAGCTGCCGCAACGTACGCATGACCCGGACCGCGATCTCGCCGCGGTTGGCCACCAGGATCGTGTCGAATGTGCCGGCACCGCCGGCGTCGAACTGAGTAGTCATGTGTGTCCTCACATCCGGAAGACGCCGTAGGACACCGGCTCGAGCGGCGCGTTGGCGCACGCCGACAGGGCCAGCCCGACAACGGTTCTGGTGTCCGCAGGGTCGATGATGCCGTCGTCCCACAGTCGGGCCGTCGAGTAGTAGGGGTTGCCCTGCGCCTCGTACTGGGCCCTGATCGAGTCGGGGTCTCGTCCCGAATCTCGCCCGGACCCGACGGCGCCGAGCACCGAGGCGGCCTGCTCGCCGCCCATCACCGAGATGCGGGCGTTGGGCCACATCCACAGGAAGCGGGGCGAGTACGCGCGCCCGCACATCGAGTAGTTGCCGGCGCCGTACGAACCGCCGATCACCACCGTCAGTTTCGGCACCCGCGCGCACGCGACGGCGGTGACCATCTTGGCGCCGTGCTTGGCGATGCCGCCGGCCTCGTACTCGCGTCCGACCATGAATCCGGTGATGTTCTGCAGGAACAGCAGCGGAATGTTGCGCTTGTCGCACAGCTCGATGAAGTGCGCGCCCTTCATGGCGGACTCGGCGAACAGCACACCGTTGTTGGCGACGATGCCGACGGGGTGCCCGTGGATCCGGGCGAACCCGGTGACCAGGGTCTTGCCGTACTCGGCCTTGAACTCCTGGAAGTCGGTGCCGCCCGCAGGGGCGCCGTCGACCAGACGGGTGATGACCTCGCGCACGTCGTACGGGGTGCGCGGATCGGTGGGCACCACGTCGTACAGCTCGCTCTGGTCCGCTGCGGGCGCCACGGTCTCCGTGACGTCCCACGGACGCGGCGCACGGGGACCGAACGTCGCGACGATGTTGCGGACGATTCGCAGCGCGTCCCGGTCGTCCTCGGCGAGATGGTCGGTGACGCCCGAGACCTTGGAGTGCAGGTCGCCGCCGCCGAGCTCCTCCGCGGTGACCACCTCGCCGGTCGCGGCCTTCACGAGCGGCGGACCACCGAGGAAGATCGTGCCCTGGTTGCGGACGATCACCGCCTCGTCGCTCATGGCCGGGACGTACGCGCCGCCCGCGGTGCACGAGCCGAGCACTGCGGCGATCTGCGGAATCCCCTTGGCGCTCATGGTCGCCTGGTTGTAGAAGATCCGGCCGAAGTGTTCGCGATCCGGGAAGACCTCGTCCTGCATCGGCAGGAACGCGCCACCGGAGTCGACGAGGTAGATGCACGGCAGGTTGTTCTGCAGCGCGATCTCCTGCGCCCGCAGGTGCTTCTTGACCGTCATCGGGTAGTAGGTGCCGCCCTTGACCGTCGCGTCGTTGGCGACGATCACGCACTCACGCCCGGAGATGCGTCCGACACCTCCGATCACACCGGCGCCGGGACACTCGTCGCCGTACATGCCGTTCGCGGCGAGCGGAGCCAGTTCGAGGAACGGGCTGCCCGGATCGAGCAGGGCGTCCACCCGGTCCCGCGGCAGCAGCTTGCCGCGAGCGACGTGGCGCTCACGGGACCTCTCACTGCCACCGAGCGCCGCCGCGGCCAGCTTGTCGCGCAGCTCGGACACGAGGGCGAGGTGCTGTTCCCGATGGGAGGTGGTTGATGCGGTTCGAGCGGTTGTCACGTCACCGTCCTCGCAGTTCGATAGATACGATGAGATTCGGTTAATTCCGAATAACTGAAATCAGGTTATCCGTGATTAACTGAGTTGTCCAGATCACACGAACAGGAAAATGTGACCGATGACCGACGTCGACCGTGATGCGGGGCCGACGGCCCCCAGCAGGCGCAGCCAGGCCAAAGCCGACCGTCGCCGAGAGCTGTTGCGCGCCGCCGCTCGGCTCATCGCCGAGCGCGGCTTCCCCGGGGTTCGCCTCGAAGACCTGGGCTCCGCGGTGGGCATCAGCGGCCCCGCCGTGTATCGGCACTTCCCCAACAAGGACGCGCTGCTCGTCGAGTTGCTCACCGACATCAGCGAGCGACTACTGGCCGGCGGCACCGCGGTCCTGGATCGGGTGTCGGACCCCGCCGAGGCGCTCGGGCAACTCGTCGACTTCCATCTCGACTTCGCGCTGGGCGAGCCGGACCTGATCCGAGTGCAGGATCGCGACCTGCACTCACTGCCCGACGACGCCCGCCACCGCGTGCGCCAGACCCAGCGCCGGTACGTGGAGATCTGGGTGGATGTGCTGCGGAGAATCGATCCGGGACTCGACGCCACCCGCGCCCGAATCGCCGCGCACGCGACGTTCGGCCTGATCAACTCCACCCCGTACAGCGCGGTATCCCCGTCCGTCGATGCGACGAACGGGGACCCGACGCGCGGCGTGCTGCGGAGAATGGCGCTCGCCGCGCTGCTGGCGGATTCCGCGTAGCAACGCGGAGCCCTGTTACTTCCTCCGGGCGGCGATCGCCGTGTAGCCGAGGGCCAGCACGGCCGCTGCGGCGATGCTGATCACCCAACGCCACCAATCGATTCCGGGTGTGTCGGTGCCTCCCAGGGCACCCCACAGCCAGTATCCGATGAGCGCTCCGGCGATGCCGATCACCACCGTGATGATCCATCCCATCGGCTGCTTGCCAGGAAGAACAAGCCGCGCCAGCACACCGATGACTGCGCCGAAGATGATCGTGCCGATGATCTCGCCCATGACTGGCTCCTTCCGTCCGCCCCCGCCACGCGCGGAACACGCCCCCGCCCTGGCTCGAAGGTACGACCTCCGTCGAGCCAGGGCAGGGCATTGCACAAATCGTTGCGTGAGCGCGCCCTACGGCGCGTGCATGATGACGCCGCGGATGTTCTTGCCGTCCCGAAGGTCCTGGTAGCCCTGGTTGACATCTTCGAGTGAGTAGCGAGTGGTGACCAGTTCGTCGAGCGCGAGCTGGCCGGCGTCGTACAGGCGGAGCAGCCGGACGATGTCGTACTGCGGGTTGGCGGAGCCGAACAGCGTGCCCTTGATCGTCTTCTCGTTGAGCGTCAGATCGGTGCCCGAGACGTGGACGGTGAGCTTCGTCGGATCCGCGAGACCGGTGATGACGACGGTGCCGCCCTTGCCGATCACGGCGGTCGCCGCGGAGACGACGTCCTCGTCGACGGTGCCGACCAGGATCAGGGCGGCGTCGGCGCCCTGCCCCCAGCTGAGCTCGTTGACCTTCTCGGCAGCCTCGGCCGCGGACGCGTATGCGTGGCTCGCCCCGAACTTCAGTGYCGTCTCGCGCTTGAAATCGACCGGGTCGACCACGACCACGTACTTGGCACCGGAGTGCACCGCGCCCTGGACCGCGTTGATACCCAGGCCACCGACGCCGTAGATCACGACGATGTCGCCGGCGCGGACGTCGCCCGCATAGACCGCGGTCCCCCATCCGGACGGGACACCGCACCCGACGAGGACGGCGGTCTCGAGCGGCAGCCACTCGTCGACCTTGACGACCGAGTGCTGCGAGATGGTGGCGCGTTCGGCGAACGTGCCGAGCATGCACATGGCGCCGAAGTCCTTTCCGCCCGAATGGAAGCGGAAGGAGCCGTCGGGCATCGAGCCCTCGAGGATCGTCGCGCCCATGTCGCACAGGTTCTGCCGCCCGGTGGCGCAGTAGCGGCACGTGCCGCAGTTGGGGATGAAGCTGCACACCACGTGATCGCCGGGCTTGACCTTGGTGACGCCGGGGCCGACCTCCTCGACGATGCCGGAGCCCTCGTGCCCGCCCACGATGGGATAGCGCGGTGGCAGGTCACCGTCGGTGAGGTGCAGGTCCGAATGGCACAGTCCGGCGGCGGTGTACTTGATCAGGACCTCGCCGGGACCGGGACCGTCCAGGTCGAGTTCCATGATCTCGAACGGCTTTCCGGCCTCGAGCAGAACGGCGGCCTTGGTCTTCATGGGTTCTCCTTGATCGATGTCGGTGTCGTTGTGAGAGGTTGCTGCCGTCAGAGCGCGATGTTGACGGCCTTGGTCTGGGTGAAGGCGTCGATGCCCGACGCGCCCAGTTCGCGTCCCCAGCCGGACTGCTTGTAGCCGCCGAACGGCATCGCGGTGTCGAAGCCGTTGTACTGGTTGACCCACACCGAACCCGCCTTCAGCCGGCGCGCGGTGCGGTGCGCCTTGGAGATGTCCCGGGTCCAGATTCCGGCGGCGAGTCCGTAGATGGAGTCGTTGGCGGCGGTGACGATGCCCTCGTCCGCATCGAACGGCATCGCCGCGACGACCGGTCCGAAGATCTCCTCGCGGACGACACTGAAATCGGGCTCGACGTCGACCAGGACGGTCGGCTCGACGAAGTAGCCCGTCTCGCCCCAGCGCTTGCCGCCGGTCAGCGCGCGGGCGCCGTCCGCGAGGCCGTCGCGCAGGTAGCCGGTGACGCGGTCGAACTGTTCCTGCGACACGAGCGGCCCCAGTTCGGTGGTGGGGTCGAGCCCGGGACCGATCTTGACCTTGCTCGCGGCGTCGGCGACGGCCTCGGTGAAACGCTCGAAGATGCTGTCCTCGACGTACAGGCGGGTGCCGGCGACGCAGCACTGACCGTGGTTGAACAGCCAGGCGTTGAGCGAACCCGCCACGGCCGCATCGAAGTCCGCATCGGCGAACACGATGTTGGGGCTCTTGCCGCCGAGCTCGAGGGAGACCTTCTTGAGGTTGCCCCTGGCGGCGTCGACGATCTTCTTGCCCACCTCCGTGGAACCGGTGAAGGCGATCTTGTCGACGTCGTCGTGCGCGGACAGCGCGGCGCCGGCATCACCGAAGCCGGGCACGATGTTGACGACGCCGGGCGGGAATCCGGCCTCCTCGAAGATCTCGGCCAGCATGAGCGCGGTGAGCGGGGTCTGCTCGGCGGGCTTGAGGATGACGGTATTGCCGGCGGCGAGTGCGGGCGCGAGCTTCCACGACGCCATCAGCAGCGGGAAGTTCCACGGAACGATCAGCCCGCACACCCCGACGGGCTCGCGCAACGTGTACGCGTGGAATTCGCCGCCGGGTACGAACGGCATCGACACGTTGACCGTGCTGCCCTCGATCTTGGTGGCCCAGCCTGCGTAGTAGCGGAATACGTCCGCTGCCCAGGCGACGTCGACGGCGGACGCGATCGCGACGGACTTGCCGTTGTCGAGCGCCTCGAGCTGACCGAACTCGGAGGCCCGTTCGGTGAGCAGATCCCCCACCCGCCAGATCAGCCGCTCCCGCTCGTTGGGCTTCATCGACGCCCACGGCCCCTCGTCGAACGCGCGACGCGCTGCCTGGACGGCGCGGTCGATGTCGGCCGCCTCGCCGTACGCGACATCGGCGAGGCGATCACCAGTCGCGGGATCGTGCGTCACGAACGTGCGGCCCGACGCCGCGTCGACGAACTCGCCGCCGATGTATAGCTGCTTGGTGCCGGAGAGAAACTCGCGAACTCGCGGTGAAACCGCCTGCTCGGCAACGACAGTCATGCTCGAACCTCCTGAATCTGGCGTGTGACGTGCAACACAGCCATCGTGCTTCGGGAGGGCGATCGTCAACTGTTCAAGCTTTGGACAGCGCGCGTGGGGCACACCGTCAGACGGTGATGTCCAGCGCGCGGATGCGGCTGTAGAGCGTGGTGCGGCTGATCCCGAGGCGGGCCGCAGCGTGCACCTTGTTACCGCCGCTCTCGTTCAGCGCTTCGACGATCGCGTCGCGTTCGGCCCGCTCCCGGCCGCCGAGTCGCGCCACCTTGCCCGACGCTCGGTAATCCTCGGGGAGGTCCAGGGCCCGGATCGGGGTGCCGTCCAGCTTGTCGGGAAGGCCCGCGAGCACGGCGCGAAGTTCGACGAGGTTGCCCGGCCACGTGTGCTCGGACAGCGCCGCCAGCGCGCTCGGCCCCACCCGGAGATCCGCGCGGCCGAGCTCGCCCGCGAGCGCCGCGACCAGGCGGTCGAGCTCCCGGATCCGCTGCCGCAGAGCTGGAATCGCGACCTGGGCACCGCACCGCGCGAGCAGATCCCGCACGGCCGGTTGCCCGCCGTCGACCGGGTCGCTCGTGAGCACGATCCGCGGGCCGCTCGGGTTCGCCACGAGGGACGCGACCAACGCCAGTACCGGTTCGGGCGCCAGGTGCACGTGCTCGATCAGAACGAACGCGGGGTCGCGCGCGACGACCGCGAGCAGGCTCGCCGACCACTCGTGTTCTCCCTGGCCGACGATCTGGGCCGCATCGACCACCTCGAGCACGTTGACGGCGCCGTCGACGAACTGCCGCGCCGCCCACGTCCGACCGCTGCCCGGCTCGCCGACGAGGGCGAGTGAACCGGTGCCGGAACGTAACTCGCGCAGCCGGCGCCGCAGTCGCGACGTCGCGTCCTGCGGGGTCGCGGTGCGCCGCACCGGCGTCCTTGTGTCGCCGATGTCGAGCAGGAACAGCGCTCCGCTGTCGGCGCCGGCGACCCGGTCGATCCGCAGTCCGGTACTCCCGCCCGCGGACAGCACGAAGTCCAGCGTCCGGGTCTCCCCCGCCGGGACATCCGCGGCGAGCGCACACAGCGCGGCATGGTCGCTCGGCCCGAGCATCTCGACGGCCGCCTTGTTGGTGAGCATGATGTCCTGCCCCATCGCCGCGACCGCGAGTCCGCGCTGCCGCGCCGCGCGCTGGAAGGCGTCCACCACGCGGCGGTCCGACTCGCGCGCCCCCTCGAGCAACCGGGCCTCGATGTCCCCAGCCGCACGGGCCAGGAACGGCGCGAACAGCGGGTTCGCGGTCTTCTCGGTCGCGGTGATGTCGAGGATGCCCTCGATCCGGCGGGTCACGGGGTGGACGATCGGGTGCCCGTAACAACTGAACTGGCGGAACGACTCGAGGAAGTGCTCGTGCCCGTGGACCACGAGGCCCTGGCGCACCTCGAGCGGCGTGCCGAGCGCGTTGGTGCCGTAGTTCTCCTCGCTGAGCACGACGCCGGGCAGCACCCCGACGCCCTCCATCGCGAACCGCATCGCATCGGAGTCGAACACGCGGGACACGACACGGCAGTCCCGGTCCACGAGCAGGATTCCGCATCCCGTCCCCGACAGTTGCACCCCGATCTCGTCGAGGACCGGGCGGGCCGCCCGCAGCAGTCGGCCCGCCGAGTCCGACGGGTCGAGCAGCGCCGGTTCGGGCACCCGGGCGGGGTCGATTCCGCTGAGCTTCGAACGCTTCCAGGATAATTCGATCTCCGGCCGTAAACCGTGCACCACTGCTACTTCCTCCGATCAGACGCGATCGATCAGTTCGAGCGACAGCTCCCGCATCTCCACCTTGCGGATCTTCCCGGTGACCGTCATCGGGAACTCGTCGACGAGGTGGACGTACCGCGGGATCTTGTAATGTGCCAGGCGTCCGGTACAGAACGCCCGGATCTTCTCCGCGTCGAGCGGTTCGGCACCGTCGCGCAGCCGGACCCACACCATCAGTTCCTCACCGTACTTCGGATCGGGCACCCCGATCACCTGCGCGTCGAGGATGTCGGGATGGGTGTAGAGGAACTCCTCGATCTCGCGCGGGTAGACGTTCTCGCCGCCGCGGATCACCATGTCCTTGATCCGGCCGGTGATCGCGACGTAGCCGTCCGCGTCCATCACCCCGATATCGCCGGTGTGCATCCAGCGTGCGGGATCGATTGCCTCGGCAGTCTTCTCCGGGTTCTGCCAGTAGCCCAGCATCACCGAGTATCCGCGGGTGCACAGCTCGCCGGGTTCTCCGCGCGGCACCGTCAACCCCGTCGCCGGGTCGACGATCTTGACCTCGAGATGCGGGCCGACCCGGCCGACGGTGGAGACCCGCTGGTCGATGCTGTCGTCGCGACGGGTCTGCAGCGACACCGGTGACGTCTCCGTCATGCCGTAGCAGATCGACACCTCCGCCATGCCCATCCGCTCGATGACCTGCTTCATCACCTCGACCGGGCACGGCGAACCCGCCATGATCCCGGTGCGCAGGCTCGACAGGTCGTAGGACTCGAAGTGCGGGTCGGCGAGTTCGGCGATGAACATCGTCGGCACGCCGTACAGCGACGTGCACCGCTCGGCCTGTACCGCCGCCAGTGTCACAGCCGGGTCGAACGCCGGTCCGGGGATCACCATCGCGGCACCGTGGCTGGTGCACGCGAGGTTTCCCATCACCATGCCGAAGCAGTGGTAGAAGGGCACCGGGATGCACACCCGGTCGCGCTCGGTGTAGCCGCACAGTTCACCGACGAAGTAGCCGTTGTTGAGGATGTTGTGGTGACTGAGCGTTGCACCCTTCGGGAATCCCGTTGTCCCGGACGTGTACTGGATATTGATGGGCTCGTCGGCGGACAGTGCCGCCTGTGCCCGGGCGAGCGTCTCTGGACTGCCGGCGTGTGCGACCCGCCCGTCGGCAACCAGAGTGTCCCAGTCCGGGCCGCCCAGCAACAGCACATGCTCCAGGCGGGCACACTCTGGCCGGACCTGATCGATCATCGCCGCGTAGTCGGAGGTCTTGAACGACGGCGCGGCGACCAACATCCGGATCCCCGCCTGGTTCAGCACGTACTGCAGCTCGTGGGAGCGGTACGCGGGGTTGATGTTGACGAGGATCGCGCCGATCTTCGCGGTCGCGTACTGCACCAACGTCCACTCGGCGCAGTTGGGAGCCCAGATGCCGACGCGGTCGCCCTTCACCACTCCGCGACCGAGCAGCCCCGACGCGACCGCGTCCACATCCGCCGCCAGCTCGCTGTAGGTCCATCGTCGTCCCGAACCACGATCGATCAACGCGTCACGGTCGCCGTGCGCCGCGACCGCGCGGTCGAAGTTGTCGCCGATGGTGTCGCCCAGCATGGGCGCGTCCCATACTCCCGAGGCGTAGCTCGGCAGGGATCCTGACAGCGAAGTTGTGGTCATCGCGTTTCCTCTCCGGGCGCCGCCCCGGCGCCCACTGGGGAATCCCGGCGGTGCGGGCTTCCCCAACGTACTCGCTCGACTGTGATGTAGGACATAGTCGACTGTCGGGGGTGCCGACAACTGTTCAGAGTTCGAACACCCCCGACGTCGACCCCGGTCGGGGACCGGGTCAGAGCGCGCGGTCCTTCGTCTCGACCAGCGCCTTGGTGCACACGAAGCTGACGATGCCGAGCACCGCGAGCATGAGGCCGATCGCGAAGCTGCCGAAGGCAGAGGCGAGCGGCGCCGCGATCAGCGGCGGGACGGCGCCACCGAGCACGCCGGCCAGGTTGTAGCCGAGTCCGGCGCCGGTGTAGCGGTAGCGGGTGTGGAACATCTCCGGTAGGAGCGCACCACACGGTCCGTAGGCCATCCCGAAGATCGCGAGCGTGACGCACATCCCGATCACGAAGGCCACCGGGGACCCCGAGTCGAGGAGCGGGAACAGGACCAGCGCCCACCCGACCGCGAGGACGCAGGACAGCATGATGACCCGGCGGCGGCCGATCCGGTCCGAGTACAGCGCCGAGACGACGATCGCCGCTCCGAACACGACGGCGGCGACGATGCCGACCACGAGCACGAACGGGCGGCTGAAGCCGAGGGTCTTGGTTCCGTAGCTGGTGAGGAACGCGGTGCCCATGTAGAAGAACGCGAACAGGGTCGCGAGCGCGCCCGCCGAGAGCAGGATCTCCTTGGTCTGGTATCGCCACGCGTCGAGGAACGGAAGCGTCCGGGGACCGGCGTCGGCCGCGTCGATCTTCTGGTTGGCCCGGAACACCGGGGTCTCCTCGATGGCCAGGCGCATGTACAGCCCGATGCCGACGAGCACGATGGAGAACACGAACGGCACCCGCCAGCCCCACGTGAGGAAGGCCTCGTTCGCATCACCGAGCACGGCGCCGGTGATGAGGAACGTGCTGCTCGACAGCACGAAAGCGATCGCCGGGCCCAACTGGGGGAACATCGCGTACAAGCCGCGCTTGTCCGGCGGCGCGTACTCGGCGGTGAGCAGAGTTGCGCCCGCCCACTCCCCGCCGACCGCGAAGCCCTGGCCGAATCGGAGCACCACGAGGATGATCGGCGCGGCGACACCGATCGTCTCGGCGCCCGGCAGCAGGCCGATGAGGAGCGTCGAGATGCCCATCAGCAACAGGGTCGAGACGAGGGTCTTCTTGCGGCCGATCCGGTCACCGTAGTGCCCGAACAACATTGCGCCCACGGGCCGGGCGATGAACGCCACCGCGAAGGTCGCGAACGACGCGACCGTGCCGGCGGTGGAACCGAGCGCTGGGAAGAACACCGTCGGAAAGACCAGTGCGGCAGCGGTTCCGTAGATGAAGAAGTCGTAGAACTCGATCGTCGTTCCGATGCAACTCGCGATCGCCACCCTGCCCACGCCGGTGCGCGGAGGTGTGGCGTTCGCCGAGCCGACCGATGGCGACACAGTCGTCATGGATCCCTCTTCTCGAGCCGTGCGCGACGCCCCGATTGGCGTCAGCGACTGCGAGGAAAGGTAGTGATCCGGGTCACTGGCCAACTACCCCCGAAAAGGGGGTGGAGTGACGCCTGTCACTCAGCCGCCGTCGGCACGGGTGGTCTCCGGGCGATCACCACCGCGAGGATGCCGCCCCAGAGCGCCGCGAACCACAGCGCCTCCAGCCCGACCAACCGGTGCGCGGTGGCCCCCAGGAAGGCGCCGACGACCATCGCCGCCCACAGCAGGAAATGCCGCACCCACCCCCACCGATCCCCGCCGGAGAACGCGGTGACCAGGCGCTGCCCCATCTTCACGAGACTGCCGGTCATGTAGGTGAGACTGATACTCACCTCGCCCTCCCGCTCGAACGTAGTGTTCTCCGCGCCCATCGCGGTGATCATCAGCGAGATCGCGACAGGCGTCCACCCGGCCAGGTGCGCGGTGGCGGCGAGGATCAGCAACATGGTCACGAGCGTCAGGACGGCCGACCTGTGGCGGATACCGAATCGGCGGCCGGTGACCGATCCGATCATCACACCGACGACGAACAGCGCGACGATCCCGGCGCCGGTCAGCGCGGTGGTCACCAGACCGTCGGCCGCGGAGACCGAGAGCTTGGTGGAATTGCCGCTCATGAAGGAAACGAAGAATCCGCCGAGCATGATGAAACCCATCGCGTCCACGAATCCGGCCAGACCGGAAAGGAATACCGCGACGACGAGCACGCCCCGTGGGTAGTGGACGACCACCCCTCCGACGATAAACCCACCCGGGCGGCACCCGGGTGGGTTCGGTCGTCAGTGCGTCGGTACGTCGGTCCGTCAGGCGGTGACCGTGTCTTCGTCCAGGCCGCACGCGCCACGCAGTTCCCGCGCGACCTCGCCCCACACCGTGGCGTAGGAGGCGATCCCGGGAGCGGCGATCCATTCGGCGTCTCCGGCCTGCGCCTTCTGCAACGCCTCGGCGAACAGATCCTGGTAGCGCGACAGACGCGGCACGAACGCGGACACGTCGTCGAACACGTCCTGCGCCTTCTTGTCGAGGGCAGCGAGCGAATCGAGGTCGGCGCCGGAGACGAGTTCGCGCAGCGGGCCGTCGAGCTCGAGGAAACGCTCGTGGATCTCGGCGATCGAGTCCTCGTCGATGGACACCCGCTCGGCGTCCAGCTGGTCGCCGAGCTCGGCCAGACCGGCATCGGTCAGCGTGAACGCGCCGTCACCGGTCTCCTCCGCCTTACCCTGTGCGAGCAGCGCGTCACGCGCTGCCGCCGCCGACGCGACGGCGACGCCGAGCTGCGCGGCCAGGACGTCGGCCGTCACCTGCCCCTTCAACCGGATCGTCTGCAGCAGTGCCAGTTCGTCGACGTTGCCAGCGAAGGCCATCGTGTTCTCCTCGTGTGTGCGATAAGTCCAGGAGAAACCTACAACTCGAGGATGATGGGCGGGGACGCCAGCGGGTCCGAACGCGAGGTGTCCTTGAGCGCGACCCCCGAACGTCCCAGCCGGTGCGCGCCGTCGACCAGCACCGACACCACCCGCGCCGCGTCCCGGTACCCGAGGCCGTCGGGCGGATGGATGTTGGACACACAGTTCCGGTCGGAGTCGGCGCGACCCGGTCGGGGCCGGTGCGTGAGGTAGATCCCGAGGCTGTCGGCCACCGACAACCCGGGACGCTCGCCGATCACGACGACGAGGGTGCGCACGCCCAGCGCCTTCCCGATGTGGTCCCCGAGCGCGACGCGCGCGCCGGTCGCCACCACGGGCGGTGCGATGCGGTACCGGTCGGACAAGGCCTCGGCCAGTGCCCCCAGCAGTGGCACGCCGTGGTCGGTGAGGGCACGTGGGGACAACCCGTCGGCGAGGACGACGCCGATGTCCGCGTCAGTCCGGGCCACCGGCTCGAGCGTCTCCGGAACGCGGCCCAGGTCGGGGCGACGCAGGTACTCGCCGCGGTCGCGCACGCGACTGCGCACGACGGCCGGTGCGCCGAGCCCGACTCCGGCGACCCCCGCGGCGAAGGCGTCGACGTCGAGCGGTTCGTGCACCGCGTCCCGGGCGGCGGCGTGGGCGACCCGGAACTCGAGCACCCGCTCGGTGGGCAGCGAATCGCCGGCGCGGCCGAGGCCGATCCGAGCCTGGGTGCTGCGCCGCAATTCGTCCCAGAAGTCCGTCATCGGCCGGTCACCAGTTCGCGTAGCGGCGACGAGTCCACGTCGGCGGGCAGGATCCGGCCGTCCGCGTCCGCCATGCCCAGGCGTTGCAGCCACGCCTCGAACTCGGGCGCCGGTCGCAGTCCGAGCACGCGCCGGACGTACAGCGCGTCGTGGAACGACAGGCTCTGATATCCGAGCATGACGTCGTCGGCGCCGGGGACGGTGATGACGAAGGCCGTCCCGGCGGCGCCGAGCAGGGTGAGCAGGGTGTCCATGTCGTCCTGATCGGCCTCGGCATGGTTGGTGTAGCAGACATCGACACCCATCGGCAGACCCAGCAGCTTTCCGCAGAAGTGGTCCTCGAGTCCGGCCCGGACGATCTGCTTGCCGTCGTACAGGTACTCCGGCCCGATGAAGCCGACGACGGTGTTCACCAGCAACGGCTCGAGATCGCGCGCGACGGCGTACGCGCGGGCCTCGAGCGTCTGCTGGTCGACGGGACGCCCGCCGGTCCCGAGATGGGCGCCCGCGGACAGGGCCGAGCCCTGACCGGTCTCGAGATACATGACGTTGTTGCCGACGGTGCCGCGGCCCAGGGCCCGCCCCGCCTCGTTCGCCTCCCGCAGCAGCGAGATGTTCACGCCGAAACCGGAATTGGCGCCCTCGGTTCCCGCCACCGACTGGAAGACGAGATCAACCGGCGCACCGGAGTTCACGAGGTCGAGCGTGGTCGTGACGTGCGAGAGCACGCACGACTGCGCCGGGATGTCGAAGCGCCGACGGATGTCGTCGAGCAGGTGCAGCAGGTCGAACGTCGCGTGCGGCGAATCGGTGGCCGGGTTGATGCCGATCACCGCATCCCCACAGCCCAGCAACAATCCGTCGAGCATCCCGGCCGCGATTCCGCGCGGATCGTCGGTGGGATGGTTGGGCTGCAGTCGCGTCGCGAGAGTGCCCGGCCGCCCGATCGTGGTCCGGAAGCCGGACGTCACCGTGATCGCGCGTGCCACGGCGATCAGGTCCTGGTTCCGCATGATCTTGCTGACCGCGGCCACCATCTCCGGGGTCAGACCCCGCGAGACGGCGGCGAGGGTCGCGGCCGCGTCGGGTGTCGCGGTGGTCGCCAGCAACCAGTCCCGGAAGCCGCCGACCGTCAGGTGCGAGAGCGGGCCGAACGCGACCCGGTCGTGGGAGTCGACGATGAGGCGGGTCACCTCGTCGTCCTCGTACGGCACCACCAGGTCGTTCAGGAACGTCTCGAGCAGCAGGTCCGCGAGGAGCCACTGCGCGGCGGCACGCTCGGCATCGGATCCTGCTGCGCACCCGGCCAACTCGTCACCCGAACGTAGTGGGGTCGCCCTCGCCATGAGGTCGACCAGCCCGTCGAACGTGTGGGTGGTCCCGGAGATCTGCCGGCTGTATAGGGTCACCCGACCTCCTCCCCCGCCTTCGCGACGACGAGCGGCACCGGCGACGGACCGGGGCGGGCGCCCCGCTCCCAGTCGATTCCGAGGATCGGTGCCACCCCCGCGAGGGCGGTGAGTTCGTCGGCGCCGAACACCCGGCCGCGGCTGAGCAGTCGCACCCCCTCGGGTGCTTCGAGGCTGAATCCGGCGCCGCGGCCGGGCACGACGTCGAGCACCAACTGTGTGTGTTTCCACGCGTCGAACTGGGGGCCGGAGATCCACACCGGGACCGCGTCGTCGTCCTCGGGGTCGGACGCCGACGTCTCGCCGACACCGGCCCCCAGGTCGAGGACACCGAGCAGCACGTCGCGGTCGCCGACCACGAACTCCCCCAACGGGAAACACATCGGCGCCGATCCATCGCAGCAGCCGCCGGACTGGTGCAGCATCAGCGGTCCGTGGACGTCGGCGAGGTGTCGCAGCAAGGCGGCCGCGGCCGCTGTCACGACCGCCCGGGCAGGCGCGGGACTCACGCGAAGTCCAGGACGATGCGGCCGTCGACCATTCCGCGATCGAGTTCGTCGAAGATGTCGTTGATGTCTTCGAGCCGACGGGTGTGCACGGTGGGGTGGATCGACCCGCGAGCGTAGAAGTCGAGCGCCTCGGCCATGTCCTGGCGGGTACCGACGATCGACCCGCGCAGGGTGAGTCCTCCCAGGACGGTGCCGAAGATCGGGGTCGGGAAGTCCCCGGGAGGCAGTCCCATGAACGTGATGGTGCCACCGCGTCGGGCCATGCCGATCGCCTGCCTGAACGCGGCCGGATTGACCGCGGTCACCAGCACCGCGTCGGTTCCGCCGGTGGCCTGCCGAACCCGCTCGACCGGGTCCTCCTCGAACGCGTTGACGAGCACCTCGGCGCCGTAGCGGGCCGCGAGCGCGAGCTTGGAATCGGCGACGTCGACCGCGGCGACCCGCAGCCCCATCGCCGTCGCGTACTGCACCGCGACATGGCCGAGCCCGCCGATGCCGGAGATCGTCACCCACTGACCCGGTATGACGTCACTGACCTTGAGCCCCTTGTAGACGGTGACCCCGGCGCACAGGACCGGAGCGACCTCGATGGGATCGGCGCCCGCCGGAACCCGTGCCGCGAAGCGGGAGTCGACCAGCATGTACTCCGCGAACGAACCGTCCACGGTGTAGCCGCCGTTGATCTGCTTCTCGCACAGCGTCTCCCAGCCGGTGCGGCAGTACCGGCACTCGAGGCACGACGACCACAGCCACGCGTTGCCGACGAGATCACCGACCGCGAGTTCGGTCGCGCCCTCCCCCAGTTCCACCACCTCGCCGTAGCCCTCGTGTCCCGGGATGAACGGCGGCTCCGGTTTGACCGGCCAATCGCCCTTGGCCGCGTGCAGATCCGTGTGACAGACACCGCTCGAGCGGACCTTCACGAGCGCCTGGTCGCGGCCGGGCCGCGGTATCGGCACCTCCTCGATGGACAGGGGCTTTCCGAACTCGCGGACGACCGCGGCCTTCATCGTCTCGGTCATGAGAACCTCCGATGGTGTGGGGCGCGGCGCCCGCGCGGACAACACCTGCGGGCGACGCGCGCTGTGCTGTCGGATCGGAATCGGATCAGAAGAAGCCCTGCGCCCCGGGCGCGTAGCTGACGAGCAGGTTCTTGGTCTGCTGGTAGTGGTCGAGCATCATGTGGTGGTTCTCGCGGCCGATTCCGGACTGCTTGTAACCGCCGAACGCCGCGTGCGCCGGATACTGGTGGTAGGTGTTGGTCCACACCCGGCCGGCCTGGATGTCGCGTCCGGCCCGGTACGCGACGCCGCCGTCACGCGACCACACGCCGGCACCGAGACCGTAGAGGGTGTCGTTCGCGATCGCGATGGCGTCGTCGTAATCGGCGAACGACGTCACCGACACGACCGGGCCGAAGATCTCCTCCTGGAAGATCCGCATGCCGTTGTCGCCGGTGAAGATCGTCGGCTGCACGTAGTAGCCGTCCGCCAGGTCGCCGCCCAGTTCGGCCCGCTCACCGCCGGTGATCAGCCGGGCGCCCTCGTTCGTGCCGATCTCGATGTACGACAGGATCTTCTCGAGCTGATCGTTCGACGCCTGCGCGCCGATCATCGTCTCGGTGTCGAGAGGATCGCCCTGACGAACAGCCTTCGTGCGCACCGCGGCGAGCGCGAGGAAGTCGTCGAAGATGTCCTTCTGGATCAGTGCACGCGACGGGCACGTGCACACCTCGCCCTGGTTGAGCGCGAACATCGTGAAGCCCTCGAGCGCCTTGTCCTGGAAGTCGTCGTCGGCGGCGAGGACGTCGGAGAAGAAGACGTTGGGGCTCTTCCCGCCCAGTTCGAGTGTCACCGGGATCAGGTTCTGCGACGCGTACTGCATGATCAGCCGGCCGGTGGTGGTCTCGCCGGTGAACGCGATCTTCCTGATCCGCGGGCTCGACGCGAGCGGCTTCCCGGCCTCGGTGCCGAAACCGTTGACGATGTTGACGACACCCGCGGGGAGCAGGTCGCCGATGAGCGAGAACAGGTACAGGATCGAAGCCGGCGTCTGCTCGGCGGGCTTGAGGACGACGGCGTTCCCGGCAGCCAGGGCGGGGGCTAGCTTCCACGTCGCCATCAGGATCGGGAAGTTCCACGGAATGATCTGCCCGACCACGCCGAGCGGCTCGTGGAAGTGGTACGCGACGGTGTCGGAGTCGATCTCCGAGAGCGAGCCCTCCTGCGCGCGGATCGCGCCCGCGAAGTAGCGGAAGTGGTCGATCGCGAGCGGAATGTCGGCATTGAGGGTCTCGCGGATCGGCTTGCCGTTGTCCCACGACTCCGCGAGCGCGATCTTCTCGAGGTTCTGCTCCATCCGGTCGGCGATCTTGTTCAGGACCACTGCCCGCTCGGCCACCGACGTCTTACCCCAGGCGGGCGCGGCGGCGTGGGCGGCATCGAGCGCGAGGTCGATGTCCTCGGCCGTCGACCTCGCGACCTCACAGAACGACCTTCCGGTGACCGGGGTCGGATTCTCGAAGTACTGCCCCTTCGCCGGCGCCACCCACTCGCCACCGATCCAGTTGCCGTACCGCGATTCGAAGGACATCAGGGCGTCGGGCGAACCCGGGCGGGCATATACGCTCATCGAAGACTCCTGTCTGTGCTGTCACCTCCCCACGCCGGGGTGTGATATAGGACACTAGACACGTCGATGTTGCAACTGTGTCGGATCGAAGGTCACAACTGCGCGGCGGGCGACCCGAACAGGCATCCGCGCCTGCCCCGCCGGCCCCCGGAATCGGGATGCCGGAAACCACGACCAATCCGGCAGTCCTCTGGCTAATGTGCGGATCGGGTGGAATACGTTTCACCGACCGAATCACGTGGTTCTGGAGGAATGCTGATGCAGTTCAATCTGGCGGATGTCTTCGAAACGGTCGCGGCGGCAGTACCCGACCGCATCGCGGTCACGTACGAGGGCGAGCACCTGACGTACGCCGAGTTGGACGGCGAGGCGAACAGGACGGCCCAGCTACTCGCACACGCCGGAATCGAGCCGGGTGAGCACGTGTCGTTGTTCCTGAAGAACAGCATCGAGCACGTCACATCGATCCTGGGCTTGATCAAGATCCGCGCCGTGCCGATCAACGTCAACTACCGGTACACGCCGGCCGAGCTCGAGTACATCTTCACAAACTCGGACTCGGTCGCGGTGGTCGTCGAACTCCCCGAACATCAACGCGCGCTCGCCGAACTCCTCGGCGGCTGCCCGCAGGTGCGGACCGTGATCGTCGTCGGTGAGACCACCGACGAACTGCGCTCGGCGGCTGAGGCACGCTCGATCACCGTGGTGCCGTTCAGCGGTACGCGCGAGCTGCCGCCGACCGCGGAGTTCGGCCCGCGGAGCGGCGACGATCAGTACGTCCTCTACACGGGAGGCACCACCGGATACCCCAAGGGCGTCATGTGGCGACACGACGACTTCTTCCGCAAGCCACTGTCCGGCGGCAACCCCTACGGCGAAGAGAACCGGAAGGACCTTGCCGAGATCGCCTCTGCGGCAAAGGAGTTTCCCAGCCTCTCCTACCTGATCGCGGCACCCCTCATGCACGGCGCCGCACTGTACTCGCTGTTCACGTTCCTCACCCTCGGCGCACGGGTGGTACTCATGCGGGACTTCATCCCCCGCAAGGTGGTCGAGGCGGTCGAGAAGGAATCACTCCAGGTGATCCTCATCGTCGGCGACGGGATGGGCCTGCCCCTGGTCGACGAGATGGAACGCCGCAAGGGCGAGGTCGACTTGAGTTCGCTGTACTCGATCACGTCAGGCGGAGCGATCTGGTCCGTCAGCGTGCGGGAGCGGATGCTCGCGGTCAAACCCGAACTGCTCCTACGGGACAACTTCGGGGCCTCCGAATCCGGAAACGACGGCGCGTTCACCGTCGACGAGAACGGCAACCTGCGCATGCCGCCGTCCCCCAACATGATCCTCGTCGACGAGCGACTCGAACAGATCCCGGCCGGGTCCGACCAGGTGGGGTACATCGCCCGCATCGGCAACGTCCCACTCGGCTACTACAACGACGAAGAGAAGACCGCACGCACCTTCCCGACCCGCGCCGACGGCACCCGCATCTCGGTGCTGGGCGACATGGGCACGATCGAGGCGGACGGCACCATCGTCTTCCTCGGACGCGGGTCGCAGTGCATCAACACGGGCGGCGAGAAGGTCTTCGCGGAGGAGGTCGAGGCCGCACTCCACGCACACCCCTCGGTCGCCGACGCCCTCGTCGTACCGGTGCCCGACGAGCGAATGGGCCAACGGGTCGCGGCCGTGATCGCGGTGTACCCCGACGCCGCGGAGCTGACGCTCGACGACGTCCAGGAGCACTGCCGCAAGACGCTCGCCGGATACAAGGTCCCGCGCGCCATGGTGTCCGTCGACGAGGTCAAGCGGACCCCTGCGGGGAAGGCCGACTACCGGTGGGCCACCGCGATCGCGTCGTCGGAATCGATAGGGGCACAGGGCTAGTAGCCCGCACCGAACCGTCGGTCGAGCATACGCAGGAGGGCCTCCACCTGCGTATGCTGCGGCGAGCCGTGATCGAGTGTGGACAGGTAGGCCACCCACGCGTCGCGGTCGTGACGACCGTGGATCGAACTGGTCCACGAGGCGAGCAGACGCGCATCACCACCACGCAGGACCGTCGCCTGCACGCGCATGCGCAGTTCCTCGCGGACGTCCTCGATGCCGGGCGCATCCGAGCCCGTCAACACCGGGCCGTCGTACAGGCGCAGCGCCGACTCGAGATCGCCACGATCGAGCATCGACCGCACGTCGCCGACGTCGGACTCGAGCGGCGCGAGCAGGCGGTACGGTCGCGAACCCAGGCGGTTGGCACCGAAAACCTTACGTAGACGCGACATCTCGACCCGCACGGTGACCGCATCGAGTTCGGTCTCGTCGAGCAGCACCGCGAGATGATCCGCAGCGAGACCCTCGGGGTGTTCCGCGAGCAACAGCAGGATCTCCGCGTGCCGGCGCGACAGATCGTGCCGCTCACCGTCGAGGACCAAGGCCGGGCGCCCCGACCCGAGCACCTCGAGGCGGGGCACCGACGTCGACGGCGGTCGCGGGGCCGCCARGGCCTGCAACCGCATTTCCGCCTCTGCCGCCGCAACCGTGGCACGGACGAGGGCGAGCGCCTCCGGCACCGCCACCCGGGGTCCGCCGGTGATGTCGAGCGCCCCGATCACCCGCCCCGTCACCGGGTCGTGGATCGGGGCCGCCGAGCAACTCCACTCGTGGCACGCGCGGTTGAAGTGTTCGGCCGCGTAGATCTGGACGACGTGGTCGAGCGCGAGTGCGGTGCCGGGCGCGTTGGTACCCACGCGTTCCTCGCTCCAGTCGGCACCCTCGACGAAGTTGATGCTCAGCGCGCGGTCCTTCGCCCACGAGTCGCCGTCGACCCACAGCAACCGGCCACGGGCGTCGCTGAGCGCGACGAGCAGACCGGTGTCCGCGGTGTCCTCGACCAGCAACTGTCGCACCACCGGACGGATCGCGGACAGCGGATGCGCGGCCCGGTGCTGCGCGAGTGCGGCACCGTCGAGTGCCACCGCGTCGTCGACGACGTCCGGACTCACTCCGCTCCCACGGCTACGCAGCCACGACTCGCGGACGACCGACCGGACGGCATCGGTTTCGGTTTCGGTTTCGGCGTCGACCGATTCAACAAACAGTTGATGCGCCGAGGACGTCCGTTCCGCGAGCACCGCGAAATCGTCGCCGGGGCGCAACGCAATCCACGGATTGCGTGGGCCGAACTCCTGACCTGTCATCGACTCCCTCCATCAACACCAGACGCTACTGTAACGCCACTCACATGAAGGTACGGGCGCGTTCGGCAACCATGACGGCGGTGGCGTGCGGCCCGCGGCTCGGCACCGACGGCAGGATCGACGTATCGACGACGTACAAACCGTCGATTCCGTGGACGCGACACCGCTCGTCCACCACCGACGACTCCTCGTCGACGCCCATCCGGCAGCTCCCCGACAGGTGCAGCGACGTGCCGAGATGGTCGGCCAGCCAGTCGTCGGACGTCTCGATCCGCTCGGGTTCGAGCAGCCTGCTCATCGGCCCGGAGTGCATGAGGTCGGCGGCGTGGGCCACCCCCGATCGCAGCGCCTCCCGGTCCCGCTCCGATTCGAGATACCGGTACGACACGGTCGGCGCATCGCCGGGGTCGGCCGACACGAGGCGGATCTCGCCACGGCTGCGCGGCTTCATCAGCACCACTCCCAGACAGGGCTTACCGATTCCCGATCCGGGAATCAGATCACCGAATGCCGCCGTGTAGGGCCGCATTTCGATGTCCTCGGTGTTGAGCGTCACCTGCAGGACCGGAGTCCGCGTGGTTCGGGAGACCGGGCGCCGGTACCGGTACGGCAGCACCACCTCGGGATGGTCACTGAACTCCGAACCGACCGCCGGTAGATTCGCGACCACCGGAATTCCCAGCGTCGTCAGATGTTCCGCGTCGCCGATCCCGGACAGCATCAACAGGTGCGGCGTCGCGACGGCGCCGGCGGTGAGCACCACCGTCGACGCCCGAATCGTCCCCACGCGCCCGTCGGTGGTGACCTCGAGTCCCACTACCCGTGTACCGGAGAACAACACCCGGGTGACGGTGGTGTCGGATCGGACGGTGAGGTTCGGCCGGTCCAGATTCGGCAGCAGGTAGGCCGACGCCGGGCCCACCCTGACGCCGTCGCGGATGTTCAGCGGCACCGGGCCGATGCCGTGCGACCCGGGCGCGTTCTTGTCGGGGTCGTCAGGATGTCCCGCGGCGTGCGCGACGTCGGCGAACGCCGCGCTCACCGGATGCCAGCGATCGGCGGGCTCGCGACGCACCGGAATGGGGCCCGTCGTGCCGTGCCACGGACCGTCGAAGTCGGCGTCGGACTCGATCGTCCTGAAGTACGGCAGCACGTGTTCGTACGACCACGACGCCGGCCAGTTCGCGAAGTCGTCCACCTGCGCCCGCACGAAGTACCCCCCGTTGACGGCGCCCGAACCGCCGAGCACGCGTCCACGCGCGATCCAGCCCGTGCGGCCTCTCGTCAACTCCACCGGGTACGGCCAGATCCAACGACTGTCGGGCCCCACCGGAAGCACACCCGCGTCGACGAGTTCGGGCGGGAACTCGGCGGGAATCCGATGGCCCGGACCGGATTCGACGAGCAGAATCCGACGGTCGGGGTCCTCACTGAGCCGTCCGGCAACCACGCTTCCGCACGAACCGCCGCCGATCACGACGACATCCGCCGACGCTGGAATCTCCCGGATCTCCGGGCTGCCCCGGTCCACCGTCAGCTGCCGATACGCGGCGTCAGCGCCCGCAGGTCACGGGCACGGGCGGCACCCTGCCACAGCCCAGCGCCGTACGCGACGTCGTCGAGACGTTTGAACGCGGTGTGCCGCACCGGCCCCAGCCCGCCGGGCTCGCGGTGCGTCGACCAGTCCACGACGCCCTCGGTGACGGCGACGACGAATGCCAGTCGCCGGATCCGCCGGGACAGCAGGACCGCGAGCAGCGTCACCGGCCAGTAGTGCCGGCACATCGCGGACGCGAGCTGCCACACGCCACCGACGAACCCACGGGCGGCGAGGATCGCGGCGATGCGTGTGGGCTGATCCAGCTCGCGGAACGTGCGGCGCAGACGCAGCATCGTCACCAGCAGGGTGGCGATGCTGCCGAGCAGCCCGATCCGGGTGCATGTCGCCGCCGCGAGGACCGCGAACAGCGTCCACTTCGACATCGAGACCGGCGGCACCATGCCCTCGTGCCGGGCCGCGAGCGGCGCCGCCCCGGTCCCGTAGAACAGCTTGCGGGTGAACCACTTCCCGAACGAGACCCGGTGGTCGTGGGCGACGTGCGCCACGGGCTCGTAGCGCAGGCGCCAACCGCCCTCCTGGAGCCGCCAGCACAGGTCGACGTCCTCGGCGACGTGCATCGACTCGTCGAAGCCGCCCACCTCGACGAGGACGTCCCGTCGCACCAGCATCGCGGCGCTCGGCACGTACGACACCGGGCTGCCGGAGCGGACCGCCGCCTCCTTCCGCCCGAGGTCCAGCGACGACCTCGCGTGCTCGTAGCGGGCCAGCATCGACCCCTCGGGTTCGAGAGCGACGATCCGCGGCGCGACGAGCGCGACCGCAGGATCGCTGAAGTGACCGAGCATCCGTTCGAGCCACCCCGTCTTCGGCAGCACGTCCGAATCCAGAAATGCCACGAAAGGCGTTTCGGCGGAGCGCAATCCGGTATTGCGGGCCGCGGCCGGACCGCGAGAGGTCTCGTGCCGCAGCAGCGTCACGTGCGCCGTGCACCCCGAGAGGTCCGGCAGCTCGAGCGGGGTGCGCGAGCCGTCGTCCACGACGACGACGTTGAGCCCCTTCAGCGCCGGAACGAGCCGGGCGATGCCGTCGACGTTGTCCCGCAGCGGCACCACGACGGTGACGTCGCTCGGCGACGGAGTGGCCATGGGACGCGGGTTCGCGACGCCGGAGTCGAGGAGACGCCGCGCGACCACCGCGGTCTGCGAGTCGACGACCTCGAGGTAGCCGTCCCCGATCATCGCGGCAGCGGCCGGCGCGAGCTTGAGCATTCGCATCGGTGAGCCGCCGATCAGGACCCTGCCTCCCGAGTAGGCGCGCACCTTGGGATCGATACGGATCCCGAACCCGTCGGGCAGGCGAGCATGCTGCATCAGACGATGGTAAGGCTCGATGCGGTAACGGGCAGAACTTGCTGCAAAAAACCCGGACGAATCGCCACACCCGTCACACGAGCCGCCCGTCGGGTCGCAGGGACCAGCCCTCGATTGCCTCGTCAGCCCGGCGAACGAGATCGGCGAACAGCCGCTCGCCCTCCTCGGCGGACGCTCCGGCGGGGTCCCCGAGGATGCCGTTGGGGGTCGCGGCGAGCATGCCACCGGACCGCAGCTGCGGCATCAACTCGACGATCGGTGCAGTGTTTCCCGACTCGGCTCGGTCCATCGCGACGTCGCGCGGTGAAAGGTGCAGCAGCAGGGATGTTTCGGTTCGTCCCGCGTGCGCGTCGGCGCCGGGTACCGCGCACGGCAGCCAGGCCACGTCGCGGCCCTCGTAGCGCAGCAGCTCGACGGCCTTCACCAGCGCAGGACCGTTACCGCCGTGCCCATTGACGAACACGACGCGCCGCGCCCACCGACACACCGAGCGGCCGTACTCCACGAGGAGGGTCTCGAGCGCGCCCGAGCCGATGGAGACGGTGCCGGGAAACCCCTCGTGCTCCCCGCTCGCGCCGTACTCGATCGCGGGCGCCGCGACGACGTCGGTGAGGGAACGAGCCACCGCCGACGCGATCCGGGTGTCGGTGTCCAGCGGCAGATGCGGGCCGTGCTGCTCGAACGAGCCGACCGGCACCGCGACGGTGAGAGCGTCCCGGGCGACGTCCGGCCACGGGGTGGAGGCGAGGTCCATCGGTCGATCGTAGGCGGCTCGTTTGCACGCGAACCCGATCCACCCACCGTTCTGTCTTGCGCCAAGAAGTTGGCAGGGTTCAGGCGGCGTGTGGACACGAGAGCTTCGGCTGCGCCTGCGACGGTGGTGGCGCGAACACCTCGGCGCAGAAGCGCAACTACCACTCCGCCGCCGCCTCGCCGCCATCCTGCACTGGCTCACCACCGACCATTCGCAACACCCTCCGGGAGCGATCGTCGAGTGCTCGGGACAGCGTGCAGGTCAGCACTTTTCGGCGGGCACTGCGGTTCCTACTCGAACCACGGGACCACGGCGTGCGTCACCGTGTCGTCGACACCGGCCGGAGAGACAACGAGCTCGAAGACCGGGTCGTCGTCGGACGCGAACTCGCGGAGCAGGATCCGATATCGTCCTGCGGGGACCGAGAGTCGGGAGTCGGGATCGTCGGGCTCCGGTCGTTCATCGTCGAACTGCGCGGCCATCGTGAGTTGCGTGTAGTCAGTCAGCCAGACGCCGTCGGCCGCGTCGATAACTCCTGCCGCTTCCCGCTCGGCCCGCTGCGACGACCCCTCCGCGACGATCCGCAGCTCTCCGCCCGCGGCATCGGGGCCCGCGTAGGCGACGAACAGTGCACCGCGGCTCATCTGTTCGGCGAACCGCGTCAGGAGCTCGTCCAACTCCCAGTCTGTACCGACGAATCCGTCGTAGGGGCTGCAGCGACGAGGCATATGAACCCGTCCTCGTCCACGGAGGTGATACGCGGGAAACCGGGCACACTCATGCGTTACATGGTAACCAGCGGGGCACCAATACAGGTTTGGCAACACACCTATGATTTCGTAAATGACTTGGGCACCTGCAGCATTGACGATGTATCCCGAGGACGATGGCAACCGGCCACCAGGCGGCTACGGCTCATCGGATACCTCCTTCGAGCGGATCGAGCCCCTCGCACACAGCCCGTCCAGGCTGACACCACGCCCACAGATCGCCACGCCTACCGCGAACTCCTCGACGACGCCGACGTCGCCTGGATGCCGTGGGTGGGGCCGCTCACCATCGACACCGCCCGCCGCATCGCCTGCGACTGCACTCTTACACCCGTCCTCATGGACGATGGCGCCCCACTCGACCTCGGCCGCACCACCCGCACACCACGAAGGCCGCCACCCAGGTTCACACCACCGAGTTCGATCGACCCCTACAAGAAGCCGATCCCGGCGCACAACAGAGCGGGCCCTCAGGCCGCCTGAACACGGGATCTACAGCGACACCGCCACCTGATACCCCTCGAGCACCGCGGCGTGCGAGCGCCGCGGTGTGACGGCGTCCCCGATGCGATGCACCTCGAACGGGGCGGAATTGCTGCGCGACAATGCTTTCCACAGACCGTCGTCGGGTTCCTGGTGGATCGCACACACCACCCAGTCGAATGCGTCCGTGCGCGAGTCTCCGGTCAGGTGGTACTCCATCGCCACCCGCAGCCGGCCCGATTCCTCGGCGACACCGACGACCCCGACGTCGGTCCACTGTTCGATGCCGGCGCGGTGCGCGCGCCGCTGCCACCCCTCCATGTCCAGGGTGACACCGAGGTCCTGCGCGACGATCATGCCGGGCGACGCGATCGTCACCGCGCACCCGCGCGCTGCCAAGGTCTCCGCCACCGACGGCCCCTGCTGGAAACCGAGTTCGTCCACCACGAGAACACGGCTGTGCGGATCGGCCCGCCCCTCGAGGACATCGCGGGCATGGACGACGCGTGTGCACTCTCCCGCCCACCACAGCCGGACCGGACGCGCGCCCGTCGCCACGACGACGACGTCCGGCGCCAGTTCGCCGAGCATGTCCATGCCGACGTCGACCCCCGTCTCGATCCGCACGCCGCGGCGCTCGCACTCCCCCGCCAGGTTCCGCACCAGATCGCCGAGTTCACCGCGGCCGGCCGCCGAGGCCGCCACCCGGATCTGCCCACCCAGCACGCCCGACCGCTCGTACAGCGTCACGCTGTGCCCACGCTCGGCCGCGGTCGCTGCGGCAGACAGCCCGGCCGGGCCACCGCCCACCACCACGACCCGGCGTCCGGGCACGCGCGGTCGCGGCAGCGGCACCGATTCCCTACCGGCACGCGGATTCTCGACGCATCCGAGCCACCGCCCCAGCCCCATGCGTCCGACGCATTCCTGATTGCACGACAGGCAGGTGCGGATCTCGTCGGCGGCACCCAGCCGCGCCTTCGCCACGAAGTCCGGGTCGGCGATCTGGCCGCGCACCACACCGATCAGATCGCAGCGCCCCTCGACCAGTGCCCGYTCGGCCTCCGCCGGTTCCTTCAGCCGCCCTACCCCGACCACCGGCAGCGAGACACCGCGCCGGATCGCGTCGGAGATGTGCAGCGCATAGCCGCGTGGTGTCGCCATGGACGGCTCCACCAGATGCAGAGTCTCGGTCGCCACGCCCATCGTGGTGTTGATGTAGTCGACGGCGCCCGTCGCCTCCACCAGTCGCGCCACGGTCACCGCCTCGTCCAGCACGATGCCACCGGAAACCTGCTCGTCGCCCGAGAGCCGCACGCCGAGAATGAGATCCGGCCCGATCGCCGCACGCACCGCCGCGATCACGTCGAGCAGGAACCGCACACGGTTCTCCACCACACCGCCGTAGTCATCGGTCCGCAGATTCGTCTGCCGAGCGAGGAATCCGCGGATCAGCGACGACTGCGACCCCTGCAGTTCGACACCGTCGAATCCACCATCGCGGCAGTGCCCGGCAACGGTGGCGTAGCCGGCGACCAGCTCGGCGATCTCGTCTGCTGCGAGAGCCTTGGGCACCTCCCGGAACAACGGGTCCGGCACCGGGCTCGGCGCCCACAGCGGGCGGCGGGAATACATGCCCGACCCCTGACCGCCGTTGTGATTGAGCTGCGCGAGGATCACCGTGCCGTGTCCGTGCACGGCATCGGTGATCCTGCGGTATCCCTCGACCACCTCGGGTCGGTACCCGTGAATCACCTTCTCGTACGGCCAGTCCGAGGGGTGGACGCACTGCTCCTCGGTGACGATCATCCCCGCTCCGCCGGCAGCCCGGGCCGCGTAGTACGCGGCGTGCTGCTCGGTGGGCAGGCCGGCGCACGCGTAGTTCGTCAGGTGCGCGGTGAACACGACCCGATTGGCCAGCGTGCGCGAGCCCAGGCGGAGCGGGGAGAACAACATCGGATACTGCCCGGTCAGACCTTGGTGTTGCCCTGGTCCAGAGCCACCTGGCTGGCCGTGACGGTCTTGGAGCCGTCACCCGCGAGCCACAGCACCGCATCCGAGATGTCATCCGGGTCGGCGATCGGCTTCTCGGTGAGAATCGGCGCGAAGTTCGGCCCGTAGTGCGGGTACTGCTGTAGGATCACGAGGCTGCCCTGATCGGTACCCATGTGCGTGTTGACGCCGTACGGGTGGATCGAGTTGACGCGAATCCTGTACTCGCCCAGCTCCTTCGCAGCAGCCTGAGTCAGGCCGACGAGACCGAACTTCGACGCCGCATAGTGCGCCTGACCGGGAAGTGCCTTCATGCCGGCCACGGAGCTGACGACGATGATGGAGCCACCGTTTCCCGCCTCGATCATCGCCGGCACCGCCGCCTTGAGGGTCTTGAAGGAGCCGGTGAGGTTGATGTCGATCAGCGTCTCCCACTGCTCGTCCGACATCTCCCAGAAGCGGTTCCAGTTGCAGATGCCGGCGTTGGCGACGACGATGTCGAGCCGGCCGAACTGCTCCACACCCGCGTCGACGACGGCCTTCAGCGCCGCGCTGTCACGGACGTCGGCCTCGCGGGCGAAGATCTTGGCGCCCTCGGCCTCGACGAGGCGAACGGTCTCCGCGAGGTCCTCGGACGTCGCCGCGTCGTACGTGTTGTCGTCCGTGACGGACTTGCACACGTCCACCGCAATGATGGATGCGCCCTCACGCGCCAGTCGCACGGCGTGCGTGCGACCCTGGCCGCGCGCCGCACCCGTGATGAAAGCAACCTTGCCGTCGAACTGCCCCACAGTGTTCTCCTAACGGTCGACTAACGTGAACCGGCGCCGAGACGCCCCTGACAACTCCGCGAGGTGACCCTCGCGGACAGCTTCGAGCACGGACCGGGGCGCGACGCAGTCGCCGATCCGCTCATCCTGCGGACCACCCGCGCCCACCGACTCGTTCGGCAGTCGATGCGAGCAGTCCACGAATACTGCGCACGGTACGCGGGTCCGCACGCCCGTGAACCGGTTCTCCAGCAGCACTTCTCCCGCGGCGGCCGACACCGGGATCGCCGCGAGATGCCGCGCGATACCCGCCCGCTGCACGCGCGCGTTCGCGCCGACCAGATCCCCGGTGGGCCCCAGCCGCGATCCGATCAGCTGATCGGGCGTCGCGATCGCCACCTCGCGGTCCTGCTCGGCCAGCCACAGCGCCACCGACACCGCGACGGGGCCACCGACGGGGTCGAACAGCACGACGGGCCCGGGTTCGAGCACCGCGCCCGCCAGCACATCCGCCGCGGTCACCGCCTGCACCCCGGCGCCGACGGGGCACGGCGCGGGTCGCGGGCTGCTGCCGGTCGCGTGCACGACCAGCGTCCCGGCGGTACGGGCCTCGGCCAGTTCCGCGGCGCCCAGCTCGATGTCCGTCCGGATGTCCACCCCGAGCCGGCGGCATTCCGCCTCGAGCCAGTCGACCACCATCGCCAGTCGCACGCGCCCGGCCCCGACGGCCGCCGTGCGCAGCATGCCGCCGGTTCGAGCAGCTTTCTCCGTCAACGTCACCCGGACGCCACGCTGTGCGAGCGCGCGTGCCGCCTCGAGGCCCGCCGGACCACCACCCACCACGAGCGCCGACTCCACGGCGACGACGGGCTCGGGATCGACCGTCTCGTGTCCGGCCGACGGGTTACCGATACACGTGACGATCGGATTGCGCGGATCGCGGACGAGGCACGTCTGATTGCACAGCACGCACGGGCGCGGCACGAGGCCGTCCCGAACCCTCGCCACAAGGTCCGGGTCCGCGATCTGCGCACGGGTCATCTCGACCAGATCGGCGACGCCGTCGTCGAGGGCGCCCTGCGCCTGATCGGCACCGACGACGCTGCCCTGCAGCACCACCGGGACGCGTCCGCCTGCGGCCTCGCGCATCGCCCGGCACAGCTCGACGTTGAATCCGGGCTCGCTCTGCATGTCCGGCCGGTAGGCGGCGGTGGTGAACGGACCGCCGCGCACGACCACCAGCAGGTCCACTGAATCGGACAGCGCACCAACCTGTTCGGCAGCCTCGTCGGGGGCGATACCGGCCCAGGGAGCGAGTTCGTCGCAGCAGAGTCGCAGCGACAGGATCCGGCCGTCGCCGAGTTCGGCGCGCACCGCCGAGATCACTTCGCGGGTGAGGCGCAGCCGGTCGGCGCCGTACGGGTCGGCGCGACGGTTGGTGAGTCCCGAATGGAACTGTCGCAGCAGGGAGAAGGGGCCGGCGTCGAGTTCGACCCCGTCCGCCCCTGCGGCTGCTGCGACTCGCGCTGCCGCCCCGAAACCCTCGACGAGCGAGTCGATCTGGGCCTGTTCCATCTCCATCGGTAGCTCACGCGAGATCGGGTCCGGGAACCGGGACGGCGCCCACGACGCGGCCTGCGACCACGCGCTGGACCCCTGTAGGCCGGTGTGCCCGAGACCCGCCAGCACCAGCGTTCCGTGCGGCCGGCACGCGGCGACCACGTCGGCCCAACCTGATCCGCATCGGGCCGCCAGCGGGGCGCGCTCGTACGGCCAGTCGGACTCGTGCACGGACGCGGTCTCGGTGACGATCACTCCGGCGCCGCCGCGGGCCCGCCGCTCGTAGTACGCGACGTGGCGCGGCGACAGCGCGCGGCCGTCACCCAGATTGGTCTCGTGCGGGCCGAACAGCACCCTGGACGGGACATCGTGCCCGGCCAGGGTGAACTGCTCGGTGAGGTTGCCGCGCATCGGGTCGTGTCCGACGCGAGGGTTCTAGCCGACGCCCAGGTCGCGACGGAATCCCTCGGGCACCACCAGGTCGGCGGGGCTCAGATCCTGAATCGACTTGTGACCCAAGCCCAGCACGGCGGAATCGATGCCGCCGCGCAGGATGTCGAGAACGTTCTCGACACCGGCCTGACCGTTGGCCGAGAGGCCCCACAGGTACGCGCGACCGATCATGACTGCGCGGGCACCGAGCGCGAGCGCCTTGACGACGTCACTGCCGCGGCGGATGCCGCCGTCGAGCACGACCTCCATCTGGTCACCGACCGCCTCGGCGATGGCCGGCAGCGCGCGGATCGGGGCCGGGGTGCCGTCGAGATTGTTGCCGCCGTGGTTCGACACCGAGATCGCCGAGCAACCGGCGTCGAGGGCGCGCTTGGCGTCGTCGAGGCGCATGACGCCCTTGAGCATGAACGGTCCGCCCCACTGCTCACGCAGCCACGCGACGTCGTCCCACGTCGGCAGCGGCGTGCCCATCCACTGGCCGTACGCGCCGAAGAAGGTGGGCGGCTGCTGGCCCGGCGCCGCCAGGTTGGGCGTCGTCAGATCCGGGACCTTGCCCGTCTTGGCGAACTCCCACAGCCACTTCGGGCGGGTGATGCCCTCGGGCGCGAACTGGAACATCGCCTTGAGATCCATCTTCTCGGGGATCGACGGGCTGCCCCAATCGCGCCCGTTGGAGAAGGACCAGTCGAGCGTGATGATCAGGCCGGTCGCACCCGCGGCGCGGGCGCGCTCCATACGCTGGAGCAGAGTGTCGCGGTCGCCCACCCAGTACATCTGGAAGAAGGTCTGCGGGTTGGCCGCGGCCACCTCCTCGATGGACTTGCTGGCGAACGAGCTGAGCCCGATCGCGGTGCCCCGGGCCGCCGCGGCGCGCGCGACCGCGACCTCGCCGTCCGGGTGCACTGCCTGCACACCGGTGGGCGAGATCATGACAGGCATCGAAATGGGCTGGCCCATAACGGTGGTCGACAGATCTCGCTCACCGCTCAGCCCGGCGACGTGCGGCGCGAACCCCAGTTCGGTGAATGCCGCAATGTTGTCATCGACGGTCAGACCCTTCTCGGATCCGGCGACGAGCGCCGCATACACCGACTTCGGCAGGCGCTTCTTCGCCCGCCTCTGCGCCTCTGCGACCGTCTCGAACCAGGCACTCTTGGCCATGTCAAACCTCTCGTACTGCGGTAGATATTGTTCGTCTATTCCATTCCGGCAAGCGGGTTTTCATCACAGATCTTGGCCGGCGGACGCGTGAGCAGGGTCAGCGGAACCGGTGCCTTCGGCGTGCGACGCTCGGCGCGTTTTCCGGTCCGCGAATGGTCCTGGCTGGACTTGGGCACGCTGCGGTCGGCCGCGAGTGCCGACTCTCCGTAGCCCTGGACGCACTCGGGGTCCGGGCCGTCCATCGGCAGGCCCGTGAAGAACTTGGCCGCCATGCAGCCGCCGCGGCAGGAGTCGTAGTGGTCGCACTTGGCGCATGCGCCCCCGGTCTGCGGCGACCGCAGATCCTGGAACAGCTCCGAGTGCTGCCACACCTGCTGGAAACCGCCGTCGGAGACGATGTTTCCGGCGAGGAACTGGTCGTGGATCGCGAACGGGCACGCGTAGACGTCGCCGATCGGATCGATCAGGCACACGACACGGCCGGCGCCGCACAGGTTCAGCCCCGGCAGTGCGTCACCGTACGCGGACAGGTGGAAGAACGAGTCACCCGTGAGCACGCCCTCGCCGTTCGCGACCAGCCAGTTGTACAGCTCGCGCTGCTGCTCCTGGGTGGGATGCAACTCGTCCCACACGTCGGCGCCACGGCCGGACGGACGAAGTCGCGTAATGCGCAGCGTCGCACCGTACTTGTCGGCGAGCGCCTTGAAGTCGTCGAGCTGGCTCACGTTCTGGCGCGTGACGACGACCGAGATCTTCGCGTCCTTGAACCCGGCCTCGGCCAGGTTCTCCAGCGCACGGACCGCCATCGCGAACGAACCCGGGCCGCGCACCGCGTCGTTCACCTCGGCGGTCGCACCGTCGAGGGAGATCTGGACGTCGACGTAGTCGCTCGACGCGAGGCGCTGTGCCACCTTCTTGTCGATCTTGACGCCGTTGGTGGAGAACTTCACGCCCACCTGGTGCTCGGTCGCGTAGTCGACGAGTTCCCAGAAGTCGGAACGCACGGTGGGCTCACCGCCACCGATGTTGACGTAGAACACCTGCATGCGCTGCAGTTCGTCGATGATCGACTTGCACTGCTCCGTGGACAGCTCACGCGGATCCCGGCGCCCCGAGGACGACAGGCAGTGCACACAGGACAGGTTGCAGGCGTAGGTGAGTTCCCACGTGAGGCAGATCGGCGCGTCGAGACCGAGTTCGAACTGGTCGACTAGTCGACCCACGGCAGGGGCGGGCGGCTCGAGAACTGAGGTCATGGGGCTGCGTCCTCACATCGGGGATGTCTGGTTGGGTGCATGTGTGGAGATGAGGCAGAGATCAGGACGGCACGATCATGTGCGAGTCGGCCAGGGTCTCGAGAGCGCGCAGGTACGGCCGGGCCGCATCCTCCTCGAGGCCCTGAGCCGACAGAGCGGCCCGGACGTCCGGGTGCTCCGGCAGGGATTCGACGATCGCGACGATGGTCCGGTTCTTCAGGAACGAGAGCTTGCGCGTTCCGAAGTGGTAGAGCAGCGCCCCGAAAGGTTCGGGGCGCAGCGCCACCTGCGGGTGAAGCTTCCACGCCGCGTCGAGATCGATCGTGCCGGCCGACGAGCTATTGCCGGCGGCTGGTGTGGACACGATCAGTACACGCCGCACATACCGTCGATGGAAACCTCTTCGACGAGGGACTCCTCGACGAGCGAGCTCTCGTTGGCAGAAATGACACTGTCGCGATCGGACATCGATTCCTCCTCCAATTCGGACCCCAGGAGCGGAGTCGGCGGTCATAGTGACGTCTTCACTGTGACTCGACTCACCACTGTAATGGCATCGGGTGCACAATGACTAGTGAAGGAGGCCACACAGGTGCGAACTCGCAGGAGCCCGTCGTCGCGGATCGGTAGGAGACCGACCACGACACGTGACCGCATCGCGGCGGTCGGCATCGACCTGTTCGCTGCCCGCGGGTTCGACGACACCAGCGTCGACGACATCGCCGAAGCGGCGGGAATCGCGCGACGCACGTTCTTCCGGTACTTCCCGTCCAAGAACGCGGTGCCGTGGGGCGACTTCGACGCGCACATGTCGGAGATGCGCACCCTGCTCGCGGAAATGCCCGACGACATGTCCATCCTCGACAGCCTCGTCTCGGCCGTGCTGGCGTTCAACACCTTTCCGCCCGAGGTCGCGGCCGGTCACCGTCGGCGCATGGAACTGATCTTCGTCGTGCCGGCGCTGCAGGCGTACTCGGTGGTGATGTACGACGGCTGGCGCAAGGTGATCGCCGAGTACGTCGCCGGGAGACTGGGGCTCGCGCCCACCGATCAGCTCCCCAAGACGGTCGGCTACCTGCTGCTCGGCGTCGCACTCGGGGCGTACGAGACGTGGCTGACCGATGAGTCGCTCGACCTGATCGACCTCATCGCCCAGGGCAGCCGGGTGCTCTACACCGGCCTCGCCGACCTGCACGAACCACTGCTGAACGGGGCCGCCCACCATGACGCTTGATTCGCTCGCCCCCTGCGCCCCGGGCCGGTGGTCGCACGACCACGTCACCGTCGAACGCATCCCGAGCGGGCCGATCACACTGACCCGGAGCGGGGATTCCCTGCACGTCCGGCACGCACTGGGCCCTGAGGCCCTCAGCGAACGACTGGTCGCCGAGGTCACTGCATCGATCGGGGACGCCGACTTCGGCCAGACGGAGTTCGAGCTCACGATGGTGGGCCTGGTCCGCTCCACCGTGCCGGACGCCCTCGAGTCGTGGACCGTCTACTACCGCAACTCGCTCGAGGAACTCCTCGACGGCACCGCGGACTTCGCGCCGATCCACGACRAGGCGGCCGAACTGGTCCGCGGGAGCGTCCTCGACCTGGGCTCCTGCTTCGGGTTCCTGCCGCTGCGCCTGGCCCGCGCGGGCGTCCCGGTCACCGCGACCGACATCCTGCCGGGCACCATGACGCTGCTCGACGCGGTCGCGCCCCGCCTCGGCATCCCGATCTCCACCCTCGTGTGCGACGCCGCGAACGTCCCGGCGCCCGACGACAGCGCCGACACCGTCACCGCGGTCCACCTGCTCGAGCACGTCGATCCCGCGACGGGCGCCGCCGTGCTCGCCGAGGCCCTGCGCATCGCCCGTGAGCGCGTCGTGGTCGCGGTCCCGTACGAGGACGAGGCCACCGCCTGCCACGGCCACGTCCGCACGTTCGACGCCGACGCCCTCCGCGAACTCGGCAGATCCACGGGTCGCCCCTTCGAGGTCTTCGACCACCACGGTGGGTGGCTGGTCCTCGAGGCCTGATTTCTCGAGAACCCCGATATCGCGCTCGAGAACGCTCCCGATCAGCGGGAGCCGGAAGCGGAGAATTACCATCGCCCCGGTAGCGTCGCTACGCTGCTACGCTGAAACTAGAACACGTTCTAAACTGATCCACGAGAGGACCAGAGTTCGCATGACCACTATCGACGTGCCGCACAGCTCTCGATCCGCGGTGCTCACCGTGTCCGGGGTGATCGAGGAGACCCCCGATTCGCGGTCGCTGGTCTTCGACGTCCCCGCGGACATGAGGAGCAAGTTCCAGTACAAGCCCGGCCAGTTCCTGACGCTGCGCATCCCGAGCGACCTGACCGGCTCGGTCGCCCGCTGCTACTCCCTCGCGAGCTCGCCGTTCACCGACGACGCGCCCAAGGTCACCGTCAAGCGGACCGCCGAGGGCTACGGCTCCAACTGGCTCTGCGACAACGTCTCCGTCGGTGACCAGATCGAGGTGCTGCCGCCGTCGGGCGTCTTCACCCCGAAGTCGCTCGACCACGACTTCCTGCTGTTCGGCGCGGGCAGCGGCATCACCCCGGTGATGTCGATCCTCAAGTCGGCGCTGACCGAGGGCAAGGGCAAGGTCGTCCTCGTCTACGCCAACAACGACGAGAGCTCGGTGATCTTCGCGGCCGAGCTGCGCGAGCTGGCCGCCAAGTACGCCGACCGCCTCACGATCATCCACTGGATCGTGAGCCTGCAGGGCCTGCCGTCGGCCGCGCAGTTCGCGACGCTCGCGGCCCCGTTCACGTCGCACGAGGCCTTCATGTGCGGCCCCGGCCCGTTCATGGACACCATCCACGCCGCCCTGGCCGACGCCGGAATGCCGCGCGCGCAGGTCCACGCCGAGGTGTTCAACTCCCTCGCCGGCGACCCGTTCAAGGACGTCGAGCTCGAGGAGGTCTCCGAGGAAGAGGCCGCCGACGCCGCGACCGTCGAGATCGAGCTGGACGGCGAGACCCACAGCTTCGCGTGGCCGCGCAAGCAGACCCTCGTCGACGTCATGCTGTCGAAGGGCCTGGACGTGCCGTACTCCTGCCAGGAGGGCGAGTGCGGTTCGTGCGCCTGCACCGTCCGTGAGGGCGAGGTGTCCATGGATCACGCCGGCGTCCTCGACCAGGAGGACATCGACAACGGCTACATCCTGGGCTGCCAGGCCAAGCCGGTGAGCGATCACCTCAAGATCGAGTTCTGATACTCGGTTCACCCCCTTCCGAGAGGCCCGATTCCACCGTCCGGTGGGGTCGGGCCTCTCGCTTTCCGGCGGTGTCCGGCGCCGTCCTGCTCGAGGCCGAATGTCACATCGGTTCAGTCCAACTGGACCCATGTGACATTCGGTCACCGTTTCGTGGCCCGAACTGCACAATCCTGCAACAAGAGTGCAATCCGGACATATTGATCGGCCGGTCAGTCAGCGTGACACTGAGGTGAGGACACAATCCTTTCCGAGGAGGCTGGACATGAAGGCATCAACTCGTTGGCAGGACTACGCGGCTGTCATCATCGGCGCCTACGCCGCCCTCTCACCGTTGTGGATCGCCACCGACAGCGGCGCCCGGTGGTCGCTGATCGTGCTCGGTGTGCTCGTCGCCCTGGCCGGCCTGGCGAGCATGGCGCGGCCCGGGATGGCCGCGGTCGACTACGCGATGGGCGTGTTCGGCGTCCTGATGTTCATCTCCCCGTGGGTCATGAACTTCAGCTCGATGACCGGGGCATCGTGGACGGCCTGGGTGGTCGGAGCACTGACCGTGGTGGTCGCCGTCGCCGGGTTGCCGGCGATGAGTGCCCGGATGCACGGACACGGCGGTGTCGCCGCGCACTGAGATACGCGGACAAGCACCGACAAGCACCGTCAAGCACCGACAGGCACCGACAGGCACCGACAAACGAAACGAACGCACATCCGACAACCTCACGAAACGTCGGTGGGGTGGGGGCCGAAGCCCTCACCCCACCGACGTGCTACCGGAGACCCCCGATGCCGCAGCGACGGCGCAGCGCCAAGATCGACGGTGACGCACGCGAGAAGATCCTCGACGCCGCGGAATCGCTGATCGCGGAGCGTGGATTCGACGCCACCTCGACCGCCGCAGTGGCCGCGGCCGCCGGGGTGCCCAAGGGCCTGATCTTCTACTACTTCGCAACCAAGGCCGACATCCTCACCGCGCTGCTGGCCGAACGGTTGCCCGCCGAGCCACTCGAAGACGTCGACCCCCTCGTCGCGCCCGGCGACCCGGCGACCAGCCTGGTCAACCTCGACAACGCTCTCAACCTGCGTGACGATCACTCGTCGCTGATGCGGGTGATCATCTTGCGGGAGGCCGAGACGCACCCGGACATCCGTGACCACCTGCGACGATTCCGCTCGTATCTGCACGACGCGACGGTCCGCGTGTTGCAGGCCAGTGCCGCCGGCCCGGTGCAGCCGGGAACCCTGCGGGCCTGCGCGAACGCGTGGGTCGCGGCGATGTTCTCGGCCGCCCGCAATGACCGGACGCGCGACCTCGACGACGTCCTGCGGCGCCCCGGCGACGAGTTGGGCAGCGTTGCCCGGGTGGTGGCAGCCGGGATGGTCCAGCTCGGCTGACGCGACCGGATCAGCGCGAGGGCGCGGCGAGCAGGAGCCGTCCGGCATCGAACGCGGCGGCACTGACCGGCAGCTCGCCCATGGTCCCACTCAGTAGGACTTCGACGGTTCCCTGCCCGGTCGTGTCGCGTCCGAGCGCATCGATGCGGCGCAGTGTCTGTGCCGCGACAGCCTCGGCGCTGTCGAACAGCACGACCCCGTCGGGCAGGTGTGCGGCGATCTCGTCCGCGACGAGCGGATAGTGGGTACACCCGAGCACGACACCGCTGACGTCGTCGGGCGTGCGGGCCGCCGCGGACGCGATGGCCGCCCGCGCGGCCTCGACGTCACCGAGATCGATCGCGTCGGCCAGACCGTGGCACGCGACGCCCACCACCGAGCTGCCGTTCGCGAACTCCTCGACCAGATTCGCCTGGTAGGCGCTCGCCGTGGTCGCGGCGGTGGCCCAGATGGCGACCGAATCGCACACCGCGGCCGCCGGCTTGATCGCCGGCACCGTGCCGATGACGGGGATGCCGTCGCCGAGGTCGGCGCGCACATGGTCGAGCGCGGTGACGCTCGCGGTGTTGCACGGCAGCACCACCACCTCGGCACCCCGGTCGACCGCCCGGCGCGCGGTGCCGACCACCCGGTCGATCACCCACTGCTCGTCCCGCGGTCCCCACGGCGCGTTCTCCGGGTCGAGCGACAGCATCAGATCCAGATCCGGCCGCAACCGACGCAGCCACGCAGACGTCGGAAGCAGTCCGAGACCCGAGTCGATGAGCGCAACGATCACCCGACAAATCTAGCCGGGTCAGGCAGGAGCGGACTCGAGCAGTTCCCCGATCGGTACGCCCGACGCGATCTTCGCGCGCATCTTCATCACCGCGCCGGCCGATCCGGCACCGACGACCGCGGTCAGCGCGCCGCCGCGCGAGTAGTACACGACGAACTTGCGCCCGTCGTCCTTGATCACGTGGACGTCGTCGTCGGCCGAGACGGTGCCCAGGGCCTGGATCTTGAGCCCGTACTGGTCGCTCCAGAAGTACGGAACCTGCGCCGGCGCGTCCGGGTCGCCGGTACCGGTGAGCGCACCCGCGAGGATTTTCGCCTGGTCACCGGCGTTGCTCCAGTGTTCGACGCGCTTGTGACCGCCCGTCTCGTGACGCCACGCGGCGACGTCACCGATGGCCCACACGTGCGGATCGTCGGTCCGGCCCACCTCGTCGCACAGCACGCCGTTGCCGAGCGCGACCCCCGAGCCCTCGAGCCAACCGGTGACCGGCACCGAGCCGATACCGATCGCGACGACGTCGACGTCGAGTTCCGTGCCGTCGGACAGCACCGCGCCGCTGACCCGGCCGTCGCCGGTGAGGGACGCGAGCCCCACGCCGGCGCGGACGTCGACGCCCTCGTCGCGGTGCATGCGCCCGACCAGCGCGCCCACCTGCTCCCCCAGCACCGACGCGAGCGGCGCGGGCTGCGGCTCGACCAGCACGACGTCCAACCCGAGGCCGCGCATGCTCGCGGCCAGCTCGCACCCGATGAAGCCGGCGCCGACGACCAGGGCCCGGGCCCCCTCGCACAGGTCTGCACGCAGCGCGCGGCTCTCGTCGACCGAACGCAGGACGTGGACGCCGTCCAGTTCCGGCAGGCCCGGAATGCGGCGCGGGGTCAGGCCGGTCGCGATCACCAGGTCGCCGTATGCGATCTCGGTCCCGTCCGACAGCGAGACCGTGCGGTTCTCCCGGTCGAGGCCCGTCGCGGCGGCGCCGAGACGCAGGTCGATCCGTTGCTCGTCGAAGAACTCCCGCGGCCGCAGCGTCGTGTCGTCGTTCTCGCCACGCACCACTTCCTTCGACAGCGGCGGCCGGTCGTACGGCAGGTGCGGCTCGTCGCCGACGATCACCAGCTCACCGTCGTAGCCCGACTGACGCAGTTCCTCGGCGGCGCGGACGGCGGCCAGACCGGCCCCGACGATCACGACCGGACCCACGGTGTTCTCGTTACTGGACATGCCTGCCAACCCTCCATCACCCGGTGCGGGACCTACCCACCAAACTAGAACATGTTCTTACCAAATCCGAGCCGCGGACGGGTACCCGCCGTTCACGGGCCTCAGCGCTCCGCGACACCCGGCACCGGCACCTGCGCACCTGTGATCGCCGCCGATGCGTCGCTGCACAGGAACGCGACGACCTCCGCTATCCGCTCGGGCGAGACCCAGCCGCTGCGGTCGGCGCCGGGCTGATCCGCCCGGTTCGCCGGGGTGTCGATCATCGACGGCAGGACCGCGTTGGCGCGGATCCCGTCGCGGGCGTACTCGACCGCCAGAGCGCTGGTCAGCGCCCACACCGCGGCCTTCGACGTCACATAGGCCGAGGCGCCGGAGAACGGCGCGAAGGCCGCCTTGCTCGACACCGTCACGATCGAGCCACCCCCGGCCTCGATCAGGTGCGGCACCGCGGCCTGCGTCGTGAGATAGAGCGGACGCAGATTCAGGCGCAACATCGACTCGAAGTCCTCGACCGGCGTCTCGTGCAATCGCTTGCCCATCGCGAAACCGCCGACCAGGTTCGCAACGGCCGTCAGTGGTGCGTCCGCGTCGGAGGTCGCGACACCGACCACCTCGGCGACGCTGTCCGCATCGAGCAGGTCCGCACGAACCGGCACGACGGCCGGATGACTGCCGAGCCGCTCCGCCGCGCCCGCCGAGTGCCACGGCACGACGACGCGCCAGCCGGCGTCCGCGAGCGTGCGCGTCACCGCGACACCCAGCCCACCCGTCCCACCCGTCACCAATACCGTTGCGCTCATTCGTCCCTCACCTCTCGACATGCGACGGCCGTCGCTGCTCGAATGCCCTGTCGCTCGAACCGTAGCCCGTCGCGGCACCCGAGAGAACGCAGAAGTCACTACAGTTGAACCGGAACCGGAGCCGACGCGGGAACGGCACCGTAAGAGGAGCGACGATGACCACTGATCCGGGTGCAGGTTCGAACGCGGGCGGCGGGCGAATCCCGTTCGGGGCAAGCGGGACGCCCGACCTGATCAGCTCGCAAGGCAGGACGATCATCGCGGACGCGGTGGTCGCGAAGATCGCGGGCATCGCCACCCGCGAGATCAACGGCGTCTACGACGTGGGTGGCGGCACCGCACGCGTCGTCGGGGCGCTGCGCGACCGCATCCCCGGCGCACGCGTCGACCACCGGCAGGGCGTCGCGGTCGAGGTCGGCGAGAAGCAGGCCGCGATCGACATCGGCATCGTCGCCGAGTACGGCGTGGCACTGCACGAACTCGCCGCCGGGATCCGCCGGAACGTCATCGCCGCGGTCGAGAACATGACCGGCCTCGAGGTCACCGAAGTCAACATCACCGTCTTCGACGTCGTGCTCTTCGACGAGACCGACACCGGCGCCGAGTCCGACGCCAAACCGAGGGTGCAGTGACCGAGCCTGTCGCACAAACACTCTCACCGGCGGAGCTGGCCGCACGGGCGGCACTGGCGGTGCCCGAGGTGGCGGGACTGCACGGCGGCGAGTTCGGCGAGATCGCCACATATCTGCCCGACCGCCGCGTGACCGGCGTCAGGCTCGGTGACGACCACTGCTCGGTGCACGTCACCGTGCGGTACCCGGCCGACCTGTTCGCCACCGCCGAACGGGTGCGCGCCGCCGTCCACGCGGTCGTGGGCATTCCGGTGGACGTGACGATCGAGGACCTGACCGACACCCCCGACGACGAGACAGGACCCGAACTATGAGCAGTACAAGCATGGGACTGATCGCGGGACTCCTCCTGGCCCTGGCCGGAATCCTCGGCGGCTTCAGCGGTTTCGTCTTCGCGGTGCTCCTCGGCGCGGTCGGGATGGCGATCGGCGCCCACCGCGACGGCCACCTCGACCTCGGCGCCCTGCTCCGATCCCGCGGCCGTGGCTGAACCGGACACCGAACCGAGCGACGCCCCGCCGGCTCAGACAGCGATCGACGAACCGGGGTCACGCGGCAGCTTGGTCATCAAGGACCGGGCGATCGCGAAGATCGCGACCACCGCCGCGCTCCAGGTGCCCGGTGTCGTGTCGCAGGGCGGCGGGCTCACCCGCTTCACCGGGCGCGAACTGCCCCGCGCCGACGTCTCCACCGGGACCCGGTCGGTGTCGGTCAACCTGTATCTCGGCGTGCACTGGCCGTGCGACGTCGCGGAGCTGACCCGGCGCGTCCACCACGAGGTGGGCGAACAGGTCGAGAACCTCACCGGAATGCCGCTGCACCAACTCGGTGTCCTCGTCGCCGGCACCGGCCCCGACACCCCGGGCGATTCGGACATCGCCTGCCCGACGCCCTCCCCCGCCGACACCGTCACCGCGCCGCGGCCACCGGCCGCCGCACCCGCCGCCGTCCCCGCGGCGATCCTGATCGCGCTGGGCCTGCTCGGGTTGGCCGCCGTCGCCGCCCGCGAACTGCTCATATCCCGCGGCACCATCTCGGGTGCACCCTGGCTGCGGAACACGTTCGAATGGCTCGGACGCCTGCACTGGGAGCAGTGGCTGGTCCCGGTCGCGCTCGCCGGCCTCGTCGTCGGCATCCTGTTCGTGCTGCTCGCGCTCGCCCCGCGCACCCGCACCCACGTTCCGCTGCGCGCCGACGACGGCGTCGCCACGGTGTGGATGCGGCCCGTCGACGTCGCCCGCATGTGCAGTGCGCGCGCCGGCACCGTGCCCGGCGTGGTGTCCGCGCACACCACCGTGGACCGCCGCCGCGCCACCGTTCACGCGATCACCGACGCCGCCGTCACCGGATCCGATGCCGACAACCTGCGAGAAGCGGTCGTCGGCGCCGTCGGAGACGGACTCTCACTCCTCGGACGCCCGCTGAAGCTGCGCGTCAAGACGCGCACGGACCGCAAGCAGGCACGGTCGTGAAGCGCAGCGCGGCCGCACTGAACCGCCTCCTGGTCCTCGTCGTCGGCCTCGCACTCGCCGCGGCCGGAGCGACGGCACTCGCATGGGACCGCGGCGTGACCGCGATCCGAGACGCGGTGGCCAATTTCGACCGTGACCGGCTGATCGAGGTCCCCGACCAGAGCTGGTGGCATGCGGCGCTCGCCGTGACCATCGGCGTCTCCCTCGTCCTGGCGGTCGTCGTCCTCGCCGTCGACCTCACCCGTCGGCGCGCCTCGCCCAGCCAGTTCCTCGAGTCGCGGACGGACACACCCGTTTCCATCGACCTCGGCCCGATCGCGAACGGTGTCGCCACCGAACTCGCGCAGCTGCCCGGGGTGCGGCGGGCGCGGGGTCGTGCGCTGTCGGATCGTGGGCTCGCGACGATCCAGGTGACCGTCGAAGCCGATCCGCACTCCGACGTCGCCGCGCTCACCCGCGCGTCCGAGCGGATCGCCGCCACCACGACATCCGCACTCGGCGGCACCGCTGTCGCCGACGTCGCGATTCGCATCCTGCTGCACCTCGACCGCGCCGACCACCCCCCGGTGGCTGCACCCGCCACACCCGGCCCGCAGTCCACCGCCGGCAGTGGAGCAGACTGACACCATGCGTGACACGGGCCCCGACCTCTCGAACACCGACTCCGACTTCGAGGGCACGGATTTCGACGGCGAGGACTTCTCCGACGCGACCTTCGCCGGCGAGACCTGGCAGCACCGCAACTACACCGGCTGCACGTTCCGGGACACCGACATGTCGAACCTCGTCACCGAATCGGTGACGTTCACAGACTGCGACTTCACCGGCGCCGATCTCACCGGCTCACAGCACAGCGGATCGGCGTTCCGGAACTGCCACTTCGAGTACACCCGCATGTGGGACAGCATCTTTCGGCATTCGAGCTTCATGGGTTCGGTCATCCGGGAGTCCCGAATCCGCCCGCTCACGCTCGAGGAGGTGGACTTCACCCTCGCCTCGCTCGGTGAGATCGACCTGCGCGGCGTCGACCTGTCGGGCTGCCGGTTGCGAGAGGCCAACCTGGTCAAGGCAGACCTGCGCAAGGCGATCCTGCGCGGCGCCGACCTGACCGGCGCACGCACCGGGGACCTGCGCCTCGACGACGCCGACCTGGAAGGTGCCCGCGTCGACGCCGCCCTATGGACCTCCGCGAGGCTCACCGGCGCGCGCATCGAGATGCACCAGGCAGTAGGCTACGCGGCCGCGAACGGCCTGCGGGTGGCCGGCCACTAGCCGCTCACTCGCCCGATCATTCGGTGGGCCGGACGAACTCCGGCTGATCGAGCACCCGCAACCAACTGCCGTCCGCCTGCCGGCGGACCACCTGCGCCCGCGCGCCCGCCCCGTCCCGGGGCGGCGTCGACGTCAACGCGAGATCGCCGCTCACGAGCGTCGGCAACGGCGGTTCCGGCTCGAAACGAGGCGCGGGCGCCAGCACCTCCGCCCACAGCTCGCGGATCGCGTCCCGGCCCACCGTCACCGATCCGGGCGGGTACGCCATCACCGCGTCCTCCGCGTACAGCGCGGCGACCCCGTCGGCATCGCCCGCGTTGGACCGTTCGACGAACAGTCTGGTGAGGTCCTCGGGTGTCCGTGCCTTCTCTGCCTTCTCCGCCTTCACTGCCTTCTCTGTGTGCGCCTTCGTCATGCCTGTTCCTCTCGTGCACCGGATTCGGTACATCGAGCATCCGACGGCGGGATCGAGAAGTCCAACAGATAGTTGTTCTCAGAACTAGAATTATCAGTCATGGAACTGCGTCAGCTCGAATACTTCGTCGCGGTCGCCGAGGAAGCCAACTTCACGCGCGCCGCTGCCCGCGTCCACGTCAGCCAGTCGGGAATCAGCGCGCAGATCCGGCAACTCGAGAACGACCTCGGCGCACCCCTGTTCGACCGCTCGACGCGCACTGCCACCCTCACCGTCGCCGGCGAGGCGGCGCTCACACACGCCCGCGCCGCGCTGGCCGCAGCCAGCGCCGTCCGTGAGGCGGTCGACGACGTCAATCACCTGGTCCGGGGTCGACTCGAGGTCGGAATGGTCACGGCGTGCACCGTGACGCCACTGTTCGACGCACTGTCCGCGTTTCATCGCGCGCATCCGGGCGTCGAGGTGAGCCTGACCGAGAACAACTCCGATCGGCTCGTCGACGGCGTGCGCGGCGGCACGATCGAGCTGGCCCTCGTCGGGGTTGCCGGCAGCGCGCCCGCCGATCTGGCCTCGTTCACGCTGGTGAGTGAGCGCCTGGTCGCCGCAGTGCCCACCGGTCATCCGCTGACCCGGCTGCCGTCGGTGACGCTGGCCGACGCGTGCGCACATCCCCTGATCACGCTGCCGATGGGCACCGGTATCCGCACCGTCCTCGAGCAGGGGTGCGCGGAACTGCGGCGCCGGCCCGACATCGCGCTGCAGGCCAGCGCCCCCGACACCGTGGCCGACCTCGCGGCCCGCGGACTGGGCGTCGCGATCCTCAGCGAATCGATGGCCGCGTCGTATCCGGACCTGGAATCGCGGGTGGTCTCCGACGTCGCTGTCGATGCCGTCCTGGCCCTGGTGTGGAAGCCGGATCCGTCCCCGGCACTGCGCGAACTCCTGGTTCACGCCCGGCGCGCGTTCGGCGCCACCGTCTGACACCGGCCGACCGCGGCCTGTTCGCCTCAGGGTGGGAGTGGCTTGCCGTCACCGGTCGGGGTCGAGGTGCAGCAGCGCGTGCCGACTCGCTCGTCGTGCGGATCTCGATCGGCTCGAGGCCTCTGTGAGGAGCAGATCCATGACGGACACCCCCGCTTCTGCGGACCCCGAGGACGTGGTCAACTTCCGGTTCGAGGAGGTTGTCGACAATCGTCGACACGATCCGGCGCCTGTTGTGTTCCATCCGCAGATGAAAATCCGCCGGATGGGTGTTCAGGCAGCGGTCCGCCACCTGCTGGCCGCCGGCCCCGGAGGGGTCCGAAGCCGGATTCCCGCGCCACCTTCGTGGCCACGCACACGGGCGAGTTCCTCGGCATCCCCGCGACCGGCCGCAGGATCGAATTCGACGAGGTTCTGATCATGCGGGTCTCCGCCGGCAGGATCACCGAAGTCTGGGCCCTCGCGGACGAACTCTCCCTCCTGGAGCAACTCGGCGCGGTCGTGCAGGGCGCACGACGACGACTCCTCGCGACGTTGTCCCCGGTAGGGAACCCGCCGTGGCCGACGACGTCAGGGGGTGCCTGTCCAGGCCCGGAAACGCGCAATGGCGCCCACTCCCGAAGGAGTGGGCGCCATTGACTGGATCAGACGGGATCAACCGTCAGTGATCAGAGAATCACTTGATGATCTTGGTGACGCGACCGGCGCCGACGGTGCGGCCACCCTCACGGATCGCGAAACGCAGGCCCTCGTCCATAGCGACCGGCTGGATCAGCACGACGGACATCTCGGTGTTGTCACCGGGCATGACCATCTCGGTGCCCTCGGGCAGGGTCACAACGCCCGTCACGTCAGTCGTACGGAAGTAGAACTGCGGACGGTAGTTGTTGAAGAACGGCGTGTGGCGGCCGCCCTCGTCCTTGGACAGGATGTACGCCTGGCCCTCGAACTCGGTGTGCGGGGTGGTGGTGCCGGGCTTGACCACAACCTGGCCACGCTCGACGTCCTCGCGCTTGATGCCACGAACCAGCAGACCGACGTTGTCGCCGGCCTGGCCCTGGTCGAGCAGCTTGCGGAACATCTCGATGCCCGTGACCGTGGTCTTGGTGACATCGGGACGGATGCCGACGATCTCGACTTCCTCGTTCACGTTGACAACGCCACGCTCGATACGACCGGTGACGACGGTGCCACGACCGGTGATCGTGAAGACGTCCTCGACCGGCATCAGGAACGGCTTGTCCGTCTCACGAACCGGGTCCGGGATGGAGTCGTCGACGGCCTGCATGAGGTCGACGATCGACTGAACCCACTTCTCGTCACCCTCGAGCGCCTTGAGCGCCGAGATCGGGATGACCGGAGCGTTCTCGTCGAACTCCTGGCCTGCCAGCAGCTCGCGGACCTCCATCTCGACGAGCTCGAGGATTTCCTCGTCGTCGACCATGTCGGCCTTGTTCAGGGCGACGAGGATGTAGGGCACGCCGACCTGGCGGGCGAGCAGCACGTGCTCACGCGTCTGCGGCATCGGGCCGTCGGTGGCGGCCACGACCAGGATCGCGCCGTCCATCTGGGCGGCACCGGTGATCATGTTCTTGATGTAGTCCGCGTGACCCGGAGCGTCGACGTGCGCGTAGTGGCGCTTCTCCGTCTGGTACTCGACGTGGGAGATGTTGATCGTGATACCACGAGCCTTCTCCTCCGGCGCCTTGTCGATCTGATCGAAAGCGAAGCTCTCGTTCAGATCCGGGAACTTGTCGGCGAGCACCTTGGTGATGGCCGCGGTGGTCGTGGTCTTGCCGTGGTCGACGTGACCGATGGTGCCGATGTTCACGTGCGGCTTGGTCCGCTCGAACTTCGCCTTCGCCACTGGATGTCCTCCTGGACTGATTGTGCTTGCGGTATGCAGCAGTGCGGTTGGTTATTACGTTGGTCGTGCTTCGGCCGACGAAACCGAGGTTACTCGCCGGTCGCCTTGGCGATGATTTCCTTCGAGACGTTCGAGGGAACCTCTGCGTAGGAATCGAACACCATGGAGAAGTTCGCTCGGCCCTGGGTCTTCGACCGCAGATCACCGATGTAACCGAACATCTCCGAGAGCGGAACCAGCGCCTTCACGACACGGGCACCACTGCGTTCCTCCATGGCCTGGATCTGGCCACGGCGGGAGTTGAGGTCGCCGATCACTTCACCCATGTAATCCTCGGGCGTGGTGACCTCGACAGCCATGATGGGCTCGAGAATGACCGGGCCGGCCTTGCGGGCGGCTTCCTTCAGCGCCTGCGAACCGGCGACCTTGAAGGCCATTTCCGAGGAGTCGACGTCGTGGTAAGCGCCGTCGAGCAGGGTCAGCTTGAGGTTCACGAGCGGGTAGCCGGCGAGAACACCGTACTGCATCGCATCCTGTGCACCGGCGTCGACCGACGGGATGTACTCGCGCGGAACGCGGCCACCGGAGACCTTGTTCTCGAACTCGTAGCTCGCGCCGTCCTCGCCGATGAACGGCTCGAGGGCGATGATGACCTTTGCGAACTGGCCCGAGCCACCGGTCTGCTTCTTGTGGGTGAACTCGTGCTTCTCGACCGGCCGGGTGATGGTCTCGCGGTACGCGACCTGCGGCTTGCCGACGTTGGCCTCGACCTTGAACTCACGACGCATACGGTCGACGAGGATGTCGAGGTGGAGCTCGCCCATGCCGCCGATGACGGTCTGGCCGGTCTCCTCGTCGAGCTCGACCGAGAAGGTCGGGTCCTCTTCGGCCAGCTTCTGGATCGCGGTGCCCAGCTTCTCCTGGTCGGACTTGGTCTTGGGCTCGATGGAGACCTGGATGACCGGATCCGGGAAGGTCATGGACTCGAGGACGATCGGGTTCGCCTGGTCGCACAGGGTGTCACCAGTCGTGGTGTCCTTCAGGCCGATCATCGCGTAGATGTGGCCGGCCACGGCCTCGTCGACCGGGTTCTCCTTGTTGGCATGCATCTGGAAGAGCTTGCCGATGCGCTCCTTCTTGCCCTTGGTCGCGTTGAGGACCTGGGCACCCGGCTCGATACGACCCGAGTAGACGCGCACGAAGGTGAGCTTGCCGAAGAACGGGTGCGCAGCGATCTTGAAGGCCAGAGCCGAGAACGGCTCGTCCTTGCTCGGCTTGCGCTTGAGGATGGTCTCCTCGTCGTTCAGCTTGTGACCCTCGACCTCGCCGATGTCCAGCGGGTTCGGCAGGTAGTCGATGACCGCGTCGAGCATGGGCTGAACGCCCTTGTTCTTGAACGCGGAACCACACAGAACCGGGTACAGCTCGGAGGCGACCGTCATCTTGCGGATGGCGCCCTTGATCTCCTCGACCGTGAGCTCCTCGCCGCCGAAGTACTTCTCCATGAGAGCTTCGTCGGACTCGGCAACGGTCTCGAGCAGCTTCTCGCGGTACTCGGCAGCCTTGTCGGCCAGATCCGCGGGGATCTCCTCGATGGTGGGCTCGGTACCGGTCGGCACGACGCCGCGCCAGGTGATGGCCTTCATCTCGACGAGGTCGACGACGCCGWYGAAGTCGTCCTCAGCGCCGATCGGCAGCTGCAGGACCAGCGGCTTCGCGCCGAGGCGATCGATGATGGTCTGCACGGTGAAGTAGAAGTCCGCGCCCATCTTGTCCATCTTGTTGACGAAGCAGATGCGCGGAACGTCGTACTTGGCAGCCTGGCGCCAGACCTGCTCGGACTGGGGCTCGACGCCCTCCTTGCCGTCGAACACGGCAACGGCGCCATCAAGAACACGGAGGGAGCGCTCGACCTCGACCGTGAAGTCGACGTGGCCGGGGGTGTCGATGATGTTGATCTGGTTGTTGTTCCAGAAACAGGTGACAGCAGCGGAGGTGATGGTGATACCACGCTCCTTCTCCTGCTCCATCCAGTCGGTGGTCGACGCACCGTCGTGGGTCTCACCGATCTTGTAGTTCACACCGGTGTAGAAGAGGATGCGCTCGGTGGTGGTGGTCTTACCGGCATCGATGTGCGCCATGATGCCGATGTTGCGGACCTTGTTCAGGTCGGTCAGCACTTCCTGTGCCACAGGATTCTTCCCCGCTCGTTGCTCGTGTCGGTCCTTGTCGGGACCACGTTCTTGTGTTGTCAGCCGGCCCGGGTGACGGAACCGACACAGTAGTGACCAACGCCAGGCCGAGGGATTCGGTGCCGTGAGGCTCCCCCGGCCTGGCGTGGTGTCACCAGCGGTAGTGCGCGAACGCCTTGTTGGCTTCAGCCATCTTGTGGGTGTCCTCGCGACGCTTCACGGCTGCACCGAGGCCATTGCTGGCATCCATGAGCTCGTTGGCGAGACGCTCGACCATGGTCTTCTCACGACGTGCACGCGAGAAGGTCACCAGCCAGCGCAGGGCCAGCGTGGTGGAGCGGCCGGGGCGAACCTCGACCGGCACCTGGTAGGTGGCGCCACCGACGCGACGGCTGCGGACCTCGAGGGCGGGCTTGACGTTGTCGAGCGCGCGCTTGAGGGTGACGACCGGATCGGTGCCGGTCTTCTCGCGAGCCTGCTCGAGTGCTTCGTAGACGATGCGCTCGGCGGTGGACTTCTTGCCGTCCAACAGGATCTTGTTGACGAGCTGCGTGACCAGCGGCGAACCGTAGACCGGGTCGGCGATCAGCGGGCGCTTGGGAGCGGGGCCCTTACGTGGCATTAGCTCTTCTCCTTCTTGGCGCCGTAGCGGCTGCGTGCCTGCTTGCGGTTCTTGACGCCCTGGGTGTCGAGCGAGCCGCGGATGATCTTGTAGCGCACACCCGGGAGGTCCTTCACACGACCGCCGCGAACGAGCACCATCGAGTGCTCCTGCAGGTTGTGGCCCTCACCCGGGATGTAAGCGGTGACCTCGACGGAGCTGGTCAGGCGCACACGGGCGACCTTTCGCAGCGCGGAGTTCGGCTTCTTCGGGGTGGTGGTGTACACGCGAGTGCACACACCACGACGCTGCGGGCTGCCCTTGAGGGCCGCGGTCTTGACCTTGGCGGTCTTGTCGCGGCGGCCCTTGCGGACCAGCTGGTTGATGGTTGGCATTTACCGGCTTTCTTCTTCGGTTTCGGACTGCTCGTACAGGAACCCGTTCAAGCAACCTTGGCTGTTCTGAAATTAGGGATCCATCGGTTGGGGCAAGAGAGCTGCTGCCCCTCACCCGTCCCTCATGTGCACACGAGGTCGGGCGTGTCGCGCACCCCTACACAGGCAACCGGATGCTCGTACCTGCAGAAACAGCAGAAACTCGCGCACGGCAATGCCTCGCATAGGCACACAGATCAGCCCGAGCACGAGGGAGAGTTGCCTGCGTAGCGACCCCCACGGTCGGACACGACCCCCAACGATACCCGGCGGCTCCGTTCGAGGTCAAAGCGGGCCGAACATGGTATGCCCGGCGTGGTATGTGAGTCCGGAAATCTCCGGGCGAGTCGGACCGGTCCGACCTCACGCGCTCAGGTTCAACGTCAGCTTTGCCAGCGCGACCGCGGCGTCACACGGATCGGGGTGTCCGGCCGACTGGAACTGCACCCACCAGCCCACGACGCCCCCGGCCGGGCCACCGGCCGAGATCCCACAACTGCCCGGATCCTGCGGGGGTCGCGACAGCACCGCACGCCGCCCCTCGACGGTGATGTCCTGCACCGCATACCCCAGCTGCTCGGACGTCCGGCGCTCGATGTCGAGCCCGCCGGTCTCGAACCAGTTGAACGTCACCCGGACCGGACCGCTCGGGCCGCCGACGGTCCAGCGGCAGATCGCGCCGAAGAAGCCCCGCTCGATCGAGTCACCGCCGACCGCCTCGGCGATCTTCTCGGGCGGCACGACGTCGCACTCGGTGAGCAGCGCCGCGAACCGCGACGACGCACCGGGCTCGGTCGCACCGACCGGGGTCGGCGTGCCGGCGACGGTCGAGGCACAGCCCGCGAGCAGGAGCACACCGGCCAGGACAGCGGTGGGGACGGCGGCGAGTGTCGAGGTCCGGGTCAACGTCACTTCCCCCTCGACGCGGTGAGCTCCGCGAGATGTCGTGCCGCGGTGCACGGATCGGCCGACGGCACCGAGTCGACGTATGCGACCGACCAGTGCACGAAGTCGTCGTCGAACTCGACCCCCAGCTCGCACAGCCGACTCGACACGGACGCCTCGAAACCGGGACGCCCCTCGATCTCGATGTCGGTGGCCGGACGCCCGATCAGCTCACTGCCGGCCCGCTCGCGACCGATCGGGCTTCCTCGATACCAGGAGAACGACACGTGCGGTCCAGGCTGCCCGGCCGCCGGCGAGACCTGCCACTCGCAGCCCACCGAGTTGCGGACCACCGACCCGAAACTCGGGACGCCGAAGGCCGCGGCCACCTCCTCGTCGGTGACCGATCCGCACTCCCCGAAGAAGGGACCGGACGTGCGTGCGGTCGACGCCGACGAACCGCTGGATTCGTCAGAACCGCCCGCCGCCGCGCCGCATCCGGTGACCAGCACCGCGACACCCGCCAGCACCCCCACCAGCTTGTTCGACATGGAGCGGAACTGTACCGGCTACGACACCGGCGAGGCGGGTGCCGTCGCGTCCACGCGCTGCGCGTCGAGTGGCCGCAGCGCGGCGTCGAGCTGGACCGCCCAGCACCGCACGATCTCGGCGCGACGGCGCGAGTCGTCGGTGAGGACGTCCGCGAGCCCGAGACCGCGGGCGAGGTCGAGGGTGGCCTGGACGAGCCGCCGGACCGTGGGGTTCGAATCGTCGACGCCGAGGCTCTCGACGGCCGTGCGGTGGGCGATGCGACCGAACCGCTCCTCGAGCGGCAGCACCCGTGCCCGTAGTTCGGGGTCGGCGGCCGCCGCCGTCCACACCTGCAGCGCCGCCTTGAACAGCGAACCCGAGTAGTAGTCGACGAGCCGGGCCACGACCGCCTCCGTCCGGCCCGCCCCTTCGGGCARCTCGGTGACCTCACGCCGCGCCTGTTCCATCCGGCTGTCGAACATGAACTCGAGCGCCGCGGTGATGAGATCCTCGCGGGTCGGGAAGTGGTGCTGCGCGGCACCGCGGGAGACGCCGGCGCGCTGCGCAACGACCGCGACCGTTGTCGCGGACCACCCGAAATCGGTCAGACAGTCGACCGTGGCTTCAAGGAGCCTGTGCCGGGTCAGCCTGCTCCGGTCCTGCTGGGGTGCGCGCATGTCGTCGCTGTCCTCTCCTACCCGCCCTACCGATATGTGCATCCGAAGTTAACACCGTGAAAGTTAGGGTTACCTACGTCACATTCTCATTGCGAACCAGGCTCGGGCACGTTATCAATCTCCCCTGAGGAAGGATTGCCTTCCCTACTAACACCACATCCACAGGAGCATCACCATGGGTTCTGCCGAGATCCTCGACTTCTTCGACTTCGTGACCGACTTCGCCGGCGCTGCCAGCGACCTCTTCGGCGCCCTCAGCTTCTTCGCGGGCTCGCTCGAGACCGTCTCGGGCATCTTCGGCTGATCCGACGCCCCGACGAGCGCGGGGTCCCGTCCATCACGGAAGGAACCCCGCGCTCGTTTCAGCCGTCGACGGCCCACCTCGGCGGCCGCTTCTGCATGAACGCGGTGATCCCCTCGACCGCATCCGCCGACCCGAACAGGGCCGCCGACTGTGCGGCGAGCACCTCCCCGTAGCGGTCGAAGTCCTCGAGCATCCGCATCGTCGTGAGCTTCTTGGATTCGGCCAGCCCCTGCGGCGAGCATTTCCGCAGTGTGGCGACCAGTTCCCGAACGGTGTCGTCCGAGTCCTGCACGGCCTCGCTGATCAGTCCGATCGCCTCCGCCTCGTGCGGGCCGAACTTCTCGCCTGTGAGGAAGTAGCGTCCCGCCGCGCGCGCCGTGAGCCGCGGAATCACGGTGAGCGAGATGATCGACGCCGCCAGCCCGAGACGCGCCTCTGTCAGGGCGAACGTGCTGTCCGGCCCGGCGACGACGATGTCGCACGCCCCCACCAGTCCCATCCCGCCGGCACGGACGTGTCCGTCCACTCGGGCGATCACGGGCTTGGGCAGTTCGACGATCGCCCTCAACAGCTTGACCATCTGCCGGGTCCGCTCGGCGGCGAGTTCCGCCGGGCTCGCATCGACCGCCCCGGAGGCCCCGGACGCCCCGGACGCTTCCGACAGATCCGCACCCGCACAGAACGTGCCCCCGGTGTGGGTGAGCACGACCGTGCGGGCGGCATCGTCGGCCGCGGCGTCGGCCAATCCCTGCAGCAGTTCGGCGACCAGCCTGCTCGAGATCGCGTTGCGGTTGTGCGGTGAGTCGAGGGTGAGCGTGGCGCAGCCGTCCGCGACGTCGTATCGAACGAAACGATCCGTCATACGCACCGCCTCAGTACGACTTCGGCAGGCCCAGCGAGTGCTGGGAGACGAAGTTGAGGATCATCTCGCGACTCACCGGCGCCACCCGCGCGATCCGCGCCGCGCCGAGCATCGCCGACAGTCCGTATTCCTTGGTGAGACCCGCGCCGCCGTGCGTCTGGATCGCCTGATCGAGGGCCCTGATGCTGGCCTCGGCCGCCGCGTACTTGGCCATGTTCGCGGCCTCCGCCGCACCGAAGTCGTCGCCGCTGTCGTAGAGGACGGCGGCCTTCTGCATCATCAGCTTGGCCAGTTCGAGTTCTATCTTGCACTGCGCCAGCGGATGCGCCAGCCCCTGGTGGGCGCCGATCGGCGTCTTCCAGACGGTCCGTTCCTTCGCGAACTTCACACCGGCTTCGAGGGCCCACCGACCCATACCGATCGCCATGGCCGCACCGAGGATGCGCTCGGGGTTGAGGCCCGCGAACAGCTGCATCAGCGCGGCGTCCTCCGATCCGACGAGCGCGTCGGCGGGCAGCCGGACGTCGTCGAGGAACAGCGTGAACTGGTGATCCGGCTCGATGATGTCCATGTCCATGCGCTGCGCGACGAAGTTCTCGGCGTCGGTGGGCACGATGAACAGCGCGGGCTTGAGCTTGCCCGTCTTGTGGTCCTCGGTGCGGGCCACGATCAGCACGGCGTCGGCCTGGTCGACGCCGGAGATGTAGACCTTGTTGCCGCGCAGAACCCAGTCCTCGCCGTCGCGCCGGGCGGTGGTGGTGATCTGGTGCGAGTTGGAACCGGCATCGGGTTCGGTGATGCCGAACGCCATGATCTTGGAGCCGTCCGCGAGCGCGGTCAGCCATTCCTGCTTCTGCGCATCGGTGCCGTACTTGCCGATGATGGTGCCGCAGATCGCGGGCGAGACCACGACCAGCAGCAGTCCGGCGCCCTGCGCCGCGAGTTCCTCCTGCACCAGGGCGAGTTCGTAGATGCCCGCTCCCCCGCCGCCGTACTCCTCGGGGAGGTTGACGCCGAGGAACCCGAGCTTGCCGGCCTCGTTCCACAGCTCCGTGAGCGGCTCGCCCTTGCGTGCCTTGGGAAGTACGTAGTCGACATAGTTGAAGCGCTGCGCGAGCTTGGAGACCGCCGCCCGCAGCTCCTTCTGCTCGTCCGTCTCGATGAAGCTGCTCATGCGGTTTCTCCTTCTGCGACTTCTGCTTCCACGATTGCCAGGACCGATCCGACGTCGACCTGCTGGCCGACGACGACGGGTAGTTCGGTGAGCACACCGGCGGCGGGCGCCTTGACGGTGTGCTCCATCTTCATGGCCTCGAGCCACAGGATCGGCTGTCCGGCCGCCACGTGATCACCCGCTGCCGCCCCCAGCCTGATCACCGCGCCCGGCATGGGTGCCAGCAGCGACCCCTCCGCGAGGACGGTCGACGGGTCGACGAATCTCTGTATCGCCGTGAGCGATACCGGTCCGAGCGCCGAGTCGACATACACCCGGTCGCCGTAGCGGGCGACGTCGAAACCGCGCCGCAGACCGGAGACGTCGAGCACGACGTGGTCCGGCCCGGAGGAAATCAGGGCGACGTCCTCGAAGTCCTCCGCGATCAGTCCCGACCGGGTCTGCAGGTAGCGGACGTCGTACTCGCCGTGTGCTCCCGTGTACTGCTTGCTCTGCGGCTGCGACGGCAGGTTCCGCCAGCCGCTGGGCAGACCGGCGTTCACCGGCGCCGCGACACGATTGCGAGCGGCGTCGGCGAGCGCGGCCGCGAGTGCGGACAGCTTCTCGGCCTGCTCGTCGGCGAGGGGACGCGCCAGCCGGTCGAGCCCGTGGGTGTCGAAGAACGCGGTGTCGGTGTCGCCCGCGAGGAACGCGGGGTGCCGCAGGACGTTCACCAGCAGGTCGCGGTTGGTCTGCAGTCCGTGCAGCCGGGTGCGGGCCAGTGCGGACGCCAGCACCTGCGCGGCCTGGGTGCGGGTGGGCGCGAACGAGATGACCTTCGCGAGCATCGGGTCGTAGAAGACGCTCACCACGGAGCCGTCCTCGACACCCGAGTCCAGGCGCACCCCGGCCCGGTCGAGGACCTCGAACTCCGCAGTGCTGCCGCGCAGTTCGATGCGCTCGACGGTGCCGCTCTGCGGTCGCCAGTTGTGGGCGGGATCCTCGGCATACAGCCGGACCTCGATCGAATGTCCGCGCAGGGCAGGCGGTTCGGCGGGCAGTGCGGCGCCCGCGGCCACCTCCAGCTGCAGCTCGACGAGGTCGAGCCCCGTGGTGCACTCGGTGACCGGGTGTTCCACCTGCAGGCGGGTGTTCATCTCCAGGAAGAAGAACTCGCCCTGTTCGTCGGCGAGGAACTCGACGGTGCCGGCACCCTCGTACCCGATCGCGTTCGCGGCGAGCCGGGCCGCCTCGAACAGCCTGGCGCGCATGGCGGGAAGGCGTTCGACGAGCGGCGACGGGGCCTCCTCCACCACCTTCTGGTGGCGGCGCTGGATGGAGCACTCTCGCTCCCCCACCGCCCACACCGTGCCGTGCCGGTCGGCCATCACCTGCACCTCGATGTGCCGTCCGGTCTCGAGGTAGCGCTCGCAGAACACCGTCGGATCGCCGAACGCCGACTGCGCCTCCCGCGCGGCCGCCTCGATCTCGCGGGGCAGCGCCGCCAGCTCGCGCACCACCCGCATGCCGCGGCCGCCGCCACCGGCGGACGCCTTGACGAGCACCGGCAGATCGGCCTCGGTGACCGCCGCCGGGTCCAGCTCGGCGAGGACGGGGACGCCGGCGTCGGCCATGATCCGCTTGGACTCGACCTTGGAGCCCATCAGCTCGATGGACTTGACCGGCGGGCCGATCCACGTGAGGCCGGCGGCCTCCACGGCCTGCGCGAAATCGGCGTTCTCCGACAGGAACCCGTAGCCGGGATGGATCGCGTCGGCGCCGGCGGCGCGGGCCGCAACGATGAGCGCGTCGCCGCGCAGGTAGGTCTCGGCGGGCGTCGAACCCGGCAGCCGGACCGCGGCGTCGGCCTCGGCGACGTGCGGGCTGGCGGCGTCCGGATCGGAGAACACCGCGACCGTGCCGACACCGGTGCGGCGGCACGTCGCGAAGACGCGTCGGGCGATCTCGCCGCGGTTGGCGACCAGGACGGACGTGACGGGGGACGTACTCACRGTGCTACTCACTCGGTTCCTCACATCCGGAAGACACCGAAGTTCGCGGTGCCCTCGATCGGGGCGGTGGCAATGGCCGACAGGCACATTCCCACCACCGTGCGGGTGTCACGGGGGTCGATGACGCCGTCGTCGTAGAGGCGTCCGGACAGGAACATCGGCAGCGACTCGGCTTCGATCTGGTTCTCGATCATCGCGCGCATCCCGGCGTCGGCCTCCGCGTCGAACGCCTGCCCGCGGGCCTCGGCGGCGGCCCTGCCGACGATGGAGATGACGCCCGCCAGCTGGGCGCCGCCCATCACCGCCGACTTGGAACTGGGCCATGCGAACAGGAACCGCGGGTCGAACGCGCGGCCGCACATGCCGTAGTGACCGGCGCCGTACGACGCCCCCAGCAGGATCGAGATGTGCGGGACCGTGGAGTTCGAGACGGCGTTGATCATCATCGAACCGTGCTTGATCATGCCACCCTCCTCGTACTCCTTGCCCACCATGTAGCCGGTGGTGTTGTGCAGGAACAGAAGTGGAGTGTTCGACCGGTTCGCGAGCTGAATGAACTGGGTGGCCTTCTGGGACTCCTCGCTGAAGAGCACGCCACGCGCGTTGGCGAGGATGCCGATCGGGTAGCCGTGGAGTTCGGCCCAGCCGGTGACGAGGGACGAGCCGTACATCGGCTTGAACTCGTCGAAGTCGGAACCGTCGACGATGCGGGCGATCACCTCGCGCGGATCGAACGGAATCTTCAGATCGGCCGGGACGATACCCAGCAGCTCCTCGGGATCCTCGAGCGGCTCGATCACCTCGGCGCGCGGCGCCGGACCCTGCTTGCGCCAGTTCAGCCGATTGACGATGCTGCGACCGATGCGAATCGCGTCGTGCTCGTCCACCGCGAAGTAGTCCGCGAGACCCGATGTGCGGGCGTGCATCTCGGCACCACCGAGCGCCTCGTCGTCGGACTCCTCGCCGGTGGCCATCTTCACCAGCGGCGGCCCGGCCAGGAACACCTTGGAGCGTTCCTTGATCATCACGACGTGGTCGGACATGCCGGGGATGTAGGCACCGCCGGCGGTGGAGTTACCGAACACCAGCGCGATCGTGGGAATACCGGCCGCCGACAGCTTGGTGAGGTCACGGAACATCCGTCCGCCCGGGATGAAGACCTCCTTCTGCGTCGGCAGGTCGGCGCCGCCGGACTCGACGAGCGAGATCACCGGGAGCCGGTTCTGCACCGCGATGTCGTTGGCGCGGAAACCCTTCTTGAGGGTCCACGGGTTGGACGTGCCACCACGGACCGTCGGATCGTTCGCGACGATGAGGCACTCGACGCCGCTGACGACACCGATGCCGACGATCGTCGACGCACCCACCGGGAACTCGGTGCCCCACGCCGCGAGCGGCGACAGCTCGAGGAACGCCGAATCCGGGTCCAGCAGCAGTTCGATCCGCTCGCGGGCGAGCAGTTTGCCCCGCTTGTGGTGCCGCTCCACGTACTTCTCGCCACCCCCGGCGAGCGCCTTCGCGTGCTCGGCCTCGATCTCGGCGAGCTTGGTCGTCATCGACTCGGCCGCAGCCGTGTACTCCGGCGAGTCGGTGTCCAGTGTCGACTTCAGGATCGTCATGCCTGGTACCCCAATCGCTTCGCCGCCAGGGAGGTCAGGATCTCCGTGGTCCCGCCCCCGATGCCCAGAATCCGCATGTCCCGGTACTGCCTCTCCACTTCGCTCTCCTGCATGTAGCCCATGCCGCCGAACAGCTGCACGGCCTGGTTGGCCACCCATTCGCCGGTCTCGACGGCGGTGTTCTTCGCGAAACACACCTCGGCGACGAAATCCTCGTCCGATGTGAGCGACCGCTCGACGAGCGTGCGCGTGTAGACGCGGGCGACGTCGATGCGGCGGGTCATCTCGGTGACCGTGTTCTGCACGGCCTGCCGCGAGATCAGCGGACGGCCGAACGTCTCGCGGTCGCGGCACCACTGCAGCGTGAGGTCGAGGCAGCGCTGCGCACTCGCGTACGCCTGCGCGGCCAGCGCGATCCGCTCGGTGAGGAACGCCTGCGCGATCTGCACGAACCCCGAGTTCTCCTCGCCCACCAGGTTTTCCACCGGAACGCGGGCATCCACGAACGACAGTTCGGCGGTGTCCGACGCGCGCCAGCCCATCTTGTCGAGCTTGCGGGCCACCTCGAATCCCGGTGTGCCCTTCTCGATCACGAGCAGCGACACCCCACTGGCACCCGGACCACCCGTGCGCACCGCGGTGACGACGAAGTCGGCACGCACCGCGGAGGTGATGAACGTCTTGGACCCGTTGACGATGTAGTGGTCGCCGTCGCGGACGGCCGTGGTGCGCAGGTGTCCGACGTCGGAGCCGCCGCCGGGCTCGGTGATCGCCAGCGAGCCGATCTTCTCGCCCGCGAGCGTCGGCCGCACCCAGCGATCGATCTGCGCGGGATCGCCCGCCGCGACAAGGTGCGGCAAGGCGATCCCGCACGTGAACAGCGAGGCGAACAGCCCGCCCGATGCCCCGGCCTGGTGCATCTCCTCGCAGATCACGACCGCGTCCACCAGGTCGCCGCCGTCGCCGCCGAACTCCTCGGGGAAGCCGGCGCCGAGCAGACCGAGGGCCGCGGCCTTCCGATGCAACTCGCGCGGGATCTCGCCGTCGCGCTCCCAGTGGTTCAGGTGCGGCAGGATCTCCTGCTCGACGAAGCCGCGGACCGTCTTGCGTAGCTGTTGCCGTTCGGGTGTGTCCCACACACTCATGCGTGCCCTTCCTGAAGTTCATCGGCGTAAGAGGGAACCAGGGCGATGGGGATCTCGATGTGCCGGGACCGCAGCCACTCGCCGAGCCCCTTGGCCTGCGGGTCGAAGCGGGCCTGCGACGCGACGCCGCGGCCGAGGATGCCCTCGATCACGAAGTTGACCGCCCGCAGGTGCGGCAGCACGTGCCGGGTCACGTTCAGGGCCTTCGTCTCCGGCAGCATCCGTTTGACCTCGTCGACGGTGAGGGCGTGCACCAGCCAGCGCCACTGGTCGTCGGTGCGGACCCACACGCCGACATTGGCGTTGCCGCCCTTGTCGCCGCTGCGGGCGGCTGCGATCGCGCCGAGGGGTGCACTCACCGTCTGGGTCTGCGGAAGCGGCTCCGGCAGAGCCGGTTCCGGGAGTTCCTCGAGCCCTCGGGTGACGCCGCTCGGGGGGATGTCGATGCGCGTACCGTCCGGCAGCACCGCGACGTGCGGCACCTCGCCCGCGTCGACGTAGCCCGGGGTGAACACCGCGTAGGGCTGCCCGTTCGACGGCGGCGCCGTGAGCGTGAAGCCGGGGTAGCTCGCGAGCGCCAGTTCGACCGCGACCGACGAGAAGGCCCGGCCGACGACGTTCGGGTCGGTGTCGCGAACCGTGCAGCGCAGCAGTGCGCTCGCGGCCTCCTCGGTGTCGGCGTCGGGGTGGTCCGTCCGCGCGAGCGTCCACTCGAGTTCCTGCGGCCGCACCGTCAGCCACGCATCCAGTTGCTGCCGAACAAGATTCGCCTTGGCATCGATGTCGAGTCCGGTGAGCACGAAGGTGGCCTCGTTCCGGAAACCGGCGAGCGCGTTGAGCGACACCTTGTACTGCGGGGGCGGCGCCTCGCCGGTGACACCGGAGATACGGACACGGTCCGGGCCGTCGTCGGAGAGCACGGCGGAATCCATGCGCGCCGTGACGTCCGGGTTCGCATAACGGCCGCCGGTGATCTCGTACAGCAACTGCGCCGTCACGGTCCCCCGGCTCACGGCTCCGCCGGTACCGGCGTGTTTGGTGATGACCGACGAACCGTCGTCGTGGATCTCCGTGATCGGGAAGCCGGGACGTCCCAGGTCGGCGATCTCGGTGAACCACGAGTAGTTGCCACCGGTTGCCTGCGTGCCGCACTCGATCACGTGACCGGCCACCACCGCACCCGCGAGGCGGTCGAAATCGTCCCGGGCCCAGCCGAAGTGCGCGGCGGCCGGCCCCACGATCACCGACGCGTCGGTGACGCGCCCGGTCACCACGACGTCCGCTCCCCCGTTCAGGCACTCGACGATCCCCCATGCCCCCAGGTACGCGTTGGCGGTCAGCGGCGTGGTCTCGCGGTCGAGCCCGAGTTCGGCGGCCCGCGCGATGAGGTCGTCGCCCTCGACGTGCGCGATGCGGGCGTTCAGCCCCAGCCGGTCGTTCACCTCGCGCAGCGCGTCGACGAGTCCGGCCGGGTTGAGTCCGCCGGCGTTGGCGACGATCTTCACGCCGCGGTCCAGTGCGAGCCCGAGGCAGTCCTCGGCCTGGCGGAGGAAGGTCTTCGCGTAGCCGCGCGTCGGGTCCTTCATCCGATCGCGGCCCAGGATGAGCATCGTCAACTCGGCGAGATAGTCACCGGTGAGATAGTCCAGGTCGCCGCCCTCGAGCATCTCCCGCATCGCCGAGATGCGGTCGCCGTAGAAGCCGGAGCAGTTCCCGATCCGGACCGGGGCCGTCACTGGGCCGTCTCCGCCGCCGCGGAGTCACTGGACTCACGTCCTGTGCCCGACGGCCCCGCGAACGCCTGCGCGATGCCGAGCCACTGTTCTGCGTCGTCACCGGTGGTCCGCAGCGCCGTGTCGCCGCGGTGCACGCGCTGCGTGACCAGCAGGCAGAAGTCCTCGGCGGAGCCGCTCACTCGCTGCGCGGCATCCGCGGGGCCCCACGCCCAGACGGCGCCGTCCGGTGCGGCCAGTTCCACGCGGAACTCCTCGGCCGGCGGGGTGAGCTGGTTGACGCCGTACGCGAAGTCGCGGGTGCGCACCCCCAGCCGTGCGATGTGCTGCAACCGGTCCGTCGCGACGGACACCGCGCCGAGTGCCTCGGCGACGTCGCGGCCGTGCGCCCATGTCTCCATCAGCCGAGCGGTCGCCATCGACGCCGCGCTCATCGGCGGCCCGTACCACGGCAGTTTGGTGCCGACCGGAACCTCCTGCAGCACCGCCGCGAGCTTGTCCCGGGTTTCGCGCCAGTCGGCCAGCAGCTCCTGCGGTGGGCGCCGCGCCTCGATCTCGGCGCCCTCGTCCACGAAGCCGTACGGGTTCTTCCACGCCTCCGCCAGTTGGGCGGTGAAGGCGTCCTCGTCGGTGGCCGCCGACAGCGCGGCGCGGTCGGTCCACGCGAGGTGGCCTATCTGGTGCGCGACGGTCCAGCCCTCGGCCGGAGTGGGCGTCGCCCACTCCGACTCGGGCAGATCCGCAACGAGCGCGTCGAGGGCGGCACCCTCCGCCCGCAGGTCGTCGACGATCTTGTTCAGGTCAGCCACATACCCTCCTCGAATCCTGAGACCAGCATCACACCGAAGAGATTAAAAATCAAGCACGCATGCTTGTTTATCGGGGATGCCGATCCGAATCAGAAGAGAACCCTCACCACTCAGGCACTCAAATGTGCCGCGCTGTCCCACGACCGTCGACGTCCGCCGTTGAGCGACCACCCGAGATCCGGGGTACGGGTGACCGGATGAAGCCGCTCGATCGCGAAGTTCGTGATCGGAAGACGCTCCACCAGTTGCTGCTCGGCGAGCATGCTCCCGGTCATCCCCTGCTCGAAAAGCGAATACGCCGTGTGATTGACCGAATGGACGGCGACCTGCAGCGCCGTCAGTGCCGTGGAGTGGGGCCCGAATTCGGCGAGCGTGTGACCGCCCCCGACCGTGGTTCCCACGACCGCGTAGTAGTGCCAGTTCGAAGTGTTGTCCGGGTTGTGCGCGACGCCAGGCTCTACAGCCATGATGCGCCCCTTCCCTACTCGAGGCTCCTGTCGTGACGATAGGACTGCACCCCGACAAGTCCGGGGCGACGCGCCGAGATGCCCCCGAGAAACGCGAAGAGCCCCCGAGCGATTCGCATCGCTCGGGGGCTCAACCCATGGCACGCCGGGTGCCGGAAGGCTCAGTGCATCATCACCGGCTGGACGTCCTCCGTCGTCGCCACGACCCGCTTGCGCGGCAGGAAGAACGCCGGGATCAGGGTGACGAGGACGAGCACGAACGCCACCATGAAGGTGCCACCGAACGACTCCGCGGACGCGTCGAGCATCTGCGCGATGCCTGCCGGATCGGTCGGCGGCGCAGCCTCCTTGTCCAGCCCGTGGGACGTCATCTGGCTGGTGAGAACCACCGACATCGTCGCGGTACCGATCGAGCCGGCAACCTGCTGCACGATGTTCATCAGCGTCGAGCCGCGGGCGATCATCTCGTGCTTGAGCGTCACCATCGCGGCGGTCATCAGCGGCATCATGGTGCAGCCCATGCCCATGCCCATCACGAACAGCGAACCGAGCAGGAGCGGGTACGGCGACGTCGCGGTCAACTGGGTGAACGTGAACATGCCCAGCGCGATCAGCGGAATACCCGTCAGAACGATCTTGCCCGGTCCGAGCTTGTCGACCAGTCGGCCGGCGATCGGCATCGTGACCATCGCACCGATGCCCTGCGGCGCGAGCAGCAGACCCGCCGCCATCGCAGACTCACCGCGCACCTGGATGAAGTAACTCGGGAACAGCAGCCCGGCACCCATGAACGCGATGATGAACACGGTCGTGGTGAGGACGGCCACCGTGAGCTGACGGTTCTTGAACAGGTGCAGATCGATCAGCGGATCCGTCTTGCGCAGCGCATGGAAGACGAAGCCGATGATGAGCGCGAGACCGATACCGACGGGGATCAGCACGTCGGGCGACAGGCCCTTGCCGTGTTCGGGAATCGACGAGACCCCGTACAGGAACAGCGCCAGACCCGGCGAGAGCAGGACCATGCCGACAAGGTCGAAGGGCTGCGACGGGCTCGGCTCGTCCTTGGGCAGCAGCTTGAAAGCGGCCACCAGCGCGATGATGCCGACGGGCAGGTTGATCAGGAAGATCCAGTGCCAGCTGGCGGCGTCGATCAGCCAGCCACCGAGGATCGGTCCGCCGATGGGACCGAGCAGCATCGGGATACCCAGCACCGCCATGACCCGGCCGACGCGCTCCGGGCCGGCAGCACGCGTCATGATCGTCATACCGAGCGGCATCAGCATGCCGCCGCCGAGGCCCTGCAGGACTCGGAACCCGATCAGCGACGTGATGTCCCACGCGAACGCACAGGCCACCGATCCGATGACGAACAGCACCAGGGCGCCGATGTACAGCCGCTTGGTGCCGAACCGATCGGCCGCCCAGCCGGTGACCGGGATGACGGTGGCGAGCGCAAGCGTGTACGCGGTCATGGTCCAGGCGACGACCGCGTAGCTGGTGTCGAACTCCTGGGCGAACGTCGGCAGCGCAACGCTGACCACGGTGACGTCGAGGATGGACATGATGGCGCCGAGCACCACCACGGAGGCGATCTTGAGGACCGCGCCGTCGATCTTGTCCGACTCGGGCGCCCCGGTTGGGGGCGCCGCCGGCGAGTTGGGCGTCGTCATGTGCAGAATTCCTGACTTCGGGCCCGCAGGGCGTCGCCTGCGAGTATGGGTTTAAGGGCCTCGAGCAACCGGCTGCGGTCCGGCTGATCCAGCCGTCCCGCGAACGCGCGCAGCTCGTCACGCTTGTCCTCGAGATGACGGRAGGCCAGGGTTCGCCCGGCCTCCGTCAGCGAGACCCGTTTGATCCGGCGATCCTCGGGGTCCTCGCGGCGCAGCACCAACTCCTGGCACACGAGCTGATCGATGTTGCGACCGGCAGCGGCCACCGACATCCGAAGACATTCGGCGACCTCGTTGATCGCGATCGGCTCCCCGTGCTGCGCCAGCACGAAGAGCGCGCGGACCTGTGAGAACGACAGGTCCATCGCGACAAGGGTGTCCATCGACTCGGACTCCCCCATGCCGAGAAGGCGCATGATGAACTCCTCGAGCACGTCGTAGACCTCATCTGGAGTCACATCTGCCACGAGCGTCGATAGTAGCGACCCCGCAACTATTGCAACAATGCAAGGAAGCCCGGCCGCCGCCCGAAATTGCGACCCATCCACGACACCACGAGCCCCCTACCTGCGGCAACAGATTTTCCGGGCAGGAGGGGGCTAGGTGATCAGGAACACAGTCATTCCTGGATCAGGACGGCCTTTCCGAGCACCCGACCGGCCTCGAGATCGGCGAGCGCCTCGGCCGCCGACGCCAGCGGATAGCGCGCTTTCACGATGGGCCGCAGACCCGCACGTACGTGCTTCACCAGCGCCGCATGCGTCTCGGCGAGCGCCGACGGCTCGGTCCGCAGGAACTCACCCCACGCGGCGCCCACGATGCTGATGTTCCGGAACAGCACTCGGTTGACCTTCACCGACGGAATTCCCCCACCGGCGAAGCCGATCACCACCAGCCGGCCCTCCGGCGCCAGCGCACGGACGGCATCGTCGAACGCGTCGCCACCGACCGGATCCACCAGGACGTCGGCGCCCCGCCCRCCGGTGAGGTCCCGCACCCGTGCCGCCCAGCCGTCGGTCAGCTGCACCACCTCGTCGGCACCGATCTCACGCAGGAACTCGTCCGCACCGTCGCGTCGCACCACCGCGATCACGCGCGCACCGTGCGCCTTCGCCAACTGGATCGCCGACGTCCCGACACCGCCGGCGGCGCCCAGGATCACGACGGCCTCACCCGGCTGCAGACGCGCACGTCGCCCGAGGGCGAATTCCATCGTCTGATAGTTGATGATCAGCGACGCCGCCTCCTCGAAGGTCAGCTCCTCCGGGACCGGCAGCACCAGATTCGGGTGGACGGCGACCTGCTCGGCGTAACCTCCCAGGCTCGGGATCGCCAGCACGCGCTGACCGGGCTCGAACCCGCTGTCCTCGGGCGCACTGATCACGACGCCCGCGACCTCGGTGCCCGGCACGAACGGCGGCTCCGCACGGAGCTGGTACTTGCCGTAGCTGATCAGCAGATCGGGGAAGCACACACCGCTGGCCTTGACGTCGATGAGGACCAGTCCGGTCGAATCCGGTTCGGGCACATCTCGAACCGCCATCGCCGACGGACCTGCCAGATCCGTGACCACCACTGCGCGCACTTCCCACCTCCGAGATCTCCGAGCATCGTCAACCGGGCGTGTACGCCCTCCCGACGAAGCTACCCGCGTCGGGGCGACGACGGTCAGTTACCGAACAGACCCCGCCGCTTGCGCCCGACCGCCACCATCTCCGCGGTGTCGGTCATCTTCACCCGAGGCCTCCCCGAGGCCAGGCCCCGGCGGCGTTCCGCCTCGTCGATGGCCTCCCACCCACGGCGCGAGATCCGCTCCGGCCGGCGGCGCGCCAGCAACTTGGACAGATCCTTCCGGCCCAATGCCGGTGCGGGCAGGCGCTTCGCCTCGAAGTCCTCGACGATGCGCGCGACCGTCTCCTTGGCGCACGTCTTGTTGGTGCCGATGACGCCGCTCGGACCACGCTTGATCCACCCGGTCACGTACACGCCGTCGAGCGTCTCGCCGGCTCCGACGACCACGCGGCCGCGATCGTTGGGGATCACCCCGCGGCGCTCGTCGAACGGCACTCCCGCGAGCGGCCGTCCGCGGTAGCCGATCGAACGTAGCACCAGCGCCGCCTCGATCCGTTCCGTCCGATCCGTCGGGCGGGCCGCGAGCGCACCGGATGCGTCCTCGACGAGCTCGTTGGCCACGACCGTCACGCCGTCCGCACGCTCGGTGCCGTGAATCTCGTTGGGAGAGAGCAGGTATCGGAAAACGATCCGCTTGTTGTCCGGATTCGCGGTCCGCTGCGCGAACTCCTGCGCCAGACGCACCTTCATCGCGACCGCGGGTTCCACCGCGCCCGCATCGATCAGCGCCTGCGACTTGTCGTCCAGTTCGACCTCGGTCGGATCGATCACGACGTCGACACCCGGCAGGTCACCGAGCGCCAGGAACTCCGGGGTGGTGTACGCGGCCTGCGCCGGTCCACGGCGACCGAGGAGCACGACCTCGCGAATGTTGCTCTTACGCAGCGCCGCCAGCGCGTGGTCGGCGATGTCCGTCCTGGCGAGATCGTCGGGGTCCATCGTGAGGATGCGTGCGACATCGAGTGCGACGTTGCCGTTCCCGACGATCACCGCCCGCTCCCCCGACAGATCGAACGCCCGGTCCGCGTAGTCCGGGTGCCCGTTGTACCAGGCCACGAATTCGGTGGCGGCGTGGCTGCCGGACAGGTCCTCGCCGGGAATCCCGAGTGCGCGATCGCTCGAGGCGCCGACCGCGTAGATCACCGCGTGGTGATGGGCCAACAGATCGGCGTGGGTGACATGGTTGCCGACCTCCACGTTGAGGTGGAACTGGAAAGCGTCGCGACCGAGCGACCAGTCGAACATCTCGGTGACGACCTTGGTCCCCGGATGGTCCGGTGCAACACCGGCGCGGACCAGGCCCCACGGCGTCGGCAGCTTCTCGAACATCTCCACCTCGACGTCGGAGCGCTTCAACAGCTCCTCGGCGGCGTAGCACGCGGCCGGACCGGCTCCGACGATCGCGACCCGCAGCGTGCCCAGGTCGCGTACCGGCGGGGTGGCCGGCGTGAGCGGGATCCATCCCGACGGCAGCGGGTGCCGCGTGTAGTAGTCGGCGTTGATCTCCCGGTAGCGGGACAGCGACTCGGTCAGCTGGTCCTCGGGGAAGATCGCGTTGACCGGGCAGGCGTCGACGCAGGCACCGCAGTCGATGCAGGCCTGCGGCTCGATGTAGAGCATCTCGGTGGTCGCGAACTCTGCTTCCTCGGGCGTCGGGTGGATGCAGTTCACGGGGCACGCCGAGACGCAGCTCGCGTCGTTGCAGCACGCCTGGGTGATGACGTAGGCCATGTTCGATTCCCGTTCTTCGTGCCACACCAGACGTGATGCACGCCCGCTGCCGTCGCCGATGTGACGGCCTTCATGTGACGTAGAGTTACAGCTACAGGACTGTACTAGGACCGATGATGCCGAACAAGCATCACCACGCGAATCGTGTGACGCCCCGCCGACGACCTGCCAGAATCGCTGGCGACACCCGCCGAATCGAGGGATCCAACGTGCCTTCCGAGCAGATCGTCCCCACCGCGCAGCCCGTCACCACAGCGCAGCCCGTCACCGCAGCGCACAGCCTCGCGCCCGCCCCTCCGCACGGACAGGGGTTCGCGACATCGCGGCCCATCCGGACCGGGGACGTCGACACCGCCTACCGACTCAGACTGGACGGGATCGCCCGCTACCTGCAGGACATCGGCACCGACAACCTCGCCGCCCACGGATTCGACCGGACCGACCCCCTGTGGATCGTGCGCCGAACCGTGATCGACGTGCGCCGGCCGGCGGTCTGGCCCGACCGGATCCACCTGCGGCGATGGTGCGCCGCACACTCCACCAGATGGTCGGCGATGCGCGTGCAGATGACCAACGACAAGGACGCACTGATCGAGACCGAGGGATTCTGGATCAACATCGGGACCGACACCGGCATGCCGGCCCGCATCAGCGAGCAGCTACTCGCCGACCTCGGCCGCACCACCGACGAACATCGGCTCAAGTGGAAGCCGTGGCTGTCCGCCACCCCGCCCGACACCGACGAGGACGACCGCACGTTCCACCTGCGGGCAACCGACATCGACCCGTTCAACCACGTCAACAACACCACCTACTGGCACGTGGTCGAGGAGTACCTCACCGACCGCCCCGATCTGCTCGAGCCCCCGTACCGTGCCGTCGTCGAGCACCTGAGCCCGATCCTCGCCCGCGACCACGTCCGTATCCGCACCCGCGACGACGGCACCACCTTGTCACTGTGGTTCCTCGTCGCGGACGAGGTGCGGGCCGTGGCCCGCGTGGAGAAGCTGTAGCTAGAACGCCTTCTTCGCAACCACCGCGAGGCCGGCCAGAACCAGCGTCACGAGCAGCGCGGTGCCGAATCCGGTGAGCCACCACAGCACGCCGAACACGACGATCGCGGGCGCCGCGACGATCAGCGCGATGGTGGGGCTCTCCCTGACGACCTCGAGAGCCGACTCGGCCTTCACTCGGTCGATCTTCTTGCCAGCCATGTCGTCCTCCGAAGGGTCTGATCGGTCCGATTGTGCGGCGCGATCTCTCCTCCCCAGAATGCACGAAGGTCCCGCCCCCTGCATCGGGGACGGGACCTTCGAGTCAGACGTTCCTACCGGCTAGCGGTAGTCGGTGCCGAAACCGTAGTCGTCCAGCGGAACAGCAGCGCCAGTCCCGGTGCCGAAGCCTTCCGGGCTGTAGTACTGATCGTCGTACGACGGAACCGCGTAGGCGGCAGCCCGTGCCTCTTCGGTGGGCTGAACCTGGATGTTCCGGTACCGGTTGATGCCGGTGCCGGCCGGGATCAGCTTGCCGATGATCACGTTCTCCTTCAGACCGATCAGCTTGTCCGAGCGGCAGTTGATGGCCGCATCGGTCAGCACGCGAGTGGTCTCCTGGAACGACGCGGCGGACAGCCACGAGTCGGTCGCCAGCGATGCCTTGGTGATACCCATCAGCACCGGACGGCCGGCCGCGGGCTCGCCACCCTCGGCGACGACGCGACGGTTGGACGCCTCGAACTCCGCGCGCTCGACGAGCGAGCCCGGCAGGAACTCCGTCGCACCCGAGTCGATGATCGTGACGCGACGCAGCATCTGGCGCACGATGACCTCGATGTGCTTGTCGTGGATCGACACACCCTGGCTCCGGTACACCTCCTGGACCTCGTTGACGAGGTGGATCTGCACCTGACGGGGGCCCATGACACGCAGCACCTCGTGCGGGTCGGCAGCACCTTCCATGAGCTGCTGTCCGACGTCCACGTGGTCGCCGTCCGCCAGCAGACGCTCGCTGCCGTCGTCGTGCTTGAACACGCGCAGACGCTGACGCTTCGAGAGCTTGTCGTAGACAACCTCTTCGCCACCGTCGTCCGGAACGATGGTGATCTTGTAGAAGCGATCGCCGTCCTCGAGCTGCACCCGACCGGTGACGTCCGCGATGGGCGCCTTGCCCTTCGGGACACGAGCCTCGAACAGCTCCTGGACACGCGGCAGACCACCGGTGATGTCGGCGGCGCCCGCCGCACCACCCTGGTGGAACGTACGCATGGTCAGCTGGGTACCGGGCTCACCGATCGACTGCGCGGCGACGATACCGACGGCCTCGCCGATGTCGACGAGCTTGCCGGTCGCCATCGAGCGGCCGTAGCAGGTGGCGCAGACGCCGGTCGCCGTGGTGCAGGTGAGCACCGAGCGAACCTTGACCTGCGTGATGCCTGCCGCGAGCAGCGCGTCGATCGCCGGATCGCCCAGGTCGTGGCCACGCTCGACGACGACGTTGCCGTTCTCGTCGACCGCGTCCGCGGCGAGGGTGCGGGCGTACGTCGAGGTCTCGACGTGCGCATCGCGGATGATCGCGCCGTCGGCCTGCTTCTCGGCGATGTGCGTGATGATGCCGCGCTCGGTGCCACAGTCGACCTCGCGGACGATGACGTCCTGCGAGACGTCCACCAGACGACGGGTCAGGTAACCCGAGTCGGCGGTACGGAGCGCGGTATCGGCCAGACCCTTACGAGCACCGTGCGTGTTGATGAAGTACTCGAGAACCGTCAGGCCCTCCTTGAAGGAAGACTTGATCGGACGCGGGATGAACTCACCCTTCGGGTTCGTCACCAGGCCCTTCATACCGGCGAGCGAGCGAACCTGAGTCATGTTGCCGGCCGCGCCGGACTTCACGATCATCGGGATCGGGTTGTCGTCGGGGAAGTGCGCCTCCATGGCCTTACCGACCTCGTCGGTGGCCTCGGACCAGATCTTCACGAGAGCGCTGTTGCGCTCGGCGTGGTTGAGAGCACCGCGCTGGTACTTCTTCTCGATCTGATCGGCCTGCGCCTCGAACTGCTCCATGATCTGGGGCTTCTCCGGCGGCACGAGGACGTCGGAGATCGAGACCGTCACGCCGGAACGGGTGGCCCAGTAGAAGCCGGTGTCCTTGAGCTTGTCGACGGTCTGCGCGACCACGATCATCGGGTAGCGCTCGGCGAGATCGTTGATGATCGTCGCCTGACGCTTCTTCGGCATCTGCTCGTTGACGAACGGGTAGTCCGCCGGCAGCAGATCGTTGAACATGACGCGGCCGAGAGTCGTCTCGGTGGTCCAGGCGTCGCCGTAGCTCCAGCCCTCGGGGAACAGCTCCGCCTCGGCCTCGCGCGACGGACGCTGATGCGTCAGACGCACCTTGATCTTCGCCTGCACGGACAGCACGCCACGATCGACGGCCATCTGAGCCTCGGACGGCGACGAGTACACGCCCTGCTCCGCCTGATCGGTGGTGGCCGGCTGGTACTCGCCGGTCGCACCCTCGACCTCGCGGGTCAGGTGGAACAGACCGGTCACCATGTCCAGACGCGGCATGGCGAGCGGGCGACCCGACGCGGGCGACAGGATGTTGTTCGAGGACAGCATCAGGATGCGGGCCTCGGCCTGTGCCTCCGCCGACAGCGGCAGGTGGACTGCCATCTGGTCACCGTCGAAGTCGGCGTTGAACGCCTCACACACCAGCGGGTGCAGCTGGATGGCCTTGCCCTCGACGAGCTGCGGCTCGAACGCCTGGATACCCAGACGGTGCAGCGTAGGTGCACGGTTGAGCAGCACGGGGTGCTCGTTGATGACCTCTTCGAGGACATCCCACACCTGCGGGCGCTGACGCTCGACCATGCGCTTCGCGGACTTGATGTTCTGCGCGTGGTTCAGGTCGACCAGACGCTTCATGACGAACGGCTTGAACAGCTCGAGCGCCATCAGCTTCGGCAGACCACACTGGTGCAGCTTGAGCTGCGGACCGACGACGATGACTGAACGGCCGGAGTAGTCGACGCGCTTACCGAGCAGGTTCTGACGGAAGCGGCCCTGCTTGCCCTTGAGCAGATCGGACAGCGACTTCAGCGGACGGTTGCCTGGACCCGTGACGGGCCGGCCACGACGACCGTTGTCGAACAGCGCGTCCACGGACTCCTGCAGCATCCGCTTCTCGTTGTTGACGATGATCTCGGGGGCACCGAGGTCGATCAGTCGCTTGAGGCGGTTGTTGCGGTTGATGACGCGGCGGTACAGGTCGTTCAGGTCGGACGTCGCGAAACGGCCACCGTCGAGCTGAACCATCGGACGCAGCTCCGGCGGGATAACCGGGACAGCGTCGAGCACCATGCCCATGGGCGAGTTGCCGGACATCTGGAACGCCGCGACGACCTTGAGTCGCTTGAGCGCACGCAGCTTCTTCTGGCCCTTGCCGCTGCGGATGGTCTCGCGCAGAGACTCCGCCTCGGCCTGGATGTCGAAGTTGCGCATCAGGATCTGGATGGACTCTGCGCCCATCGCGCCCGTGAAGTACTCGCCGTAGCGGTCGACCAGCTCGCGATACAGGCCCTCGTCCACGATGAGCTGCTTGACGCTCAGCTTGGTGAACGTGGTCCAGATCTCGTCGAGGCGGTCCAGCTCGCGCTGCGCGCGGTCACGGAGCTGACGCATCTCGCGCTCGCCGCCGTCCTTGACCTTGCGGCGCACGTCGGACTTGGCACCCTCGGCCTCGAGCTCGGCGATGTCGGCCTCGAGCTTCTGCGCGCGGGCCTCCAGGTCGGCGTCCCGCTGGTCGGCGACGGTCTTCTTCTCGACCTCCATCTCGGCCTCGAGCGTGGAGAGCTCGTTGTGACGCAGCTCCTCGTCGACACCGACGATGACGTAGGCAGCGAAGTAGATGATCTTCTCGAGATCCTTCGGAGCCAGGTCCAGCAGGTAACCGAGACGGCTCGGAACACCCTTGAAGTACCAGATGTGGGTCACCGGAGCGGCAAGCTCGATGTGGCCCATGCGCTCACGGCGCACCTTCGCGCGGGTCACCTCGACGCCGCAGCGCTCGCAGATGATGCCCTTGAAGCGGACACGCTTGTACTTACCGCAGTAGCACTCCCAGTCCCGGGTGGGGCCGAAGATCTTCTCGCAGAAGAGGCCGTCCTTCTCGGGCTTGAGTGTGCGGTAGTTGATGGTCTCCGGCTTCTTGACCTCGCCGTAGGACCAGTTGCGGATGTCCTCCGCGGTCGCCAGACCGATGCGGAGTTCATCGAAGAAGTTGACGTCGAGCACGTAACTTCCTTTCCCCAGAGGGATTGTGGATCAGCGGGTGGGATCCGCTTCTCCTGACTGCCAATTCAAATGTGCTCTAGCGCCCCCGGGCCGTGCTCACACACGGCCCGGGGACCGAAAACTAGTTCGCGAGATCGTCCACGGTCGCGGCCTCGTTCCGGGACAGGTTGATGCCCAGGTTCGCGGCGGCACGCTCGAGGTCCTCGTCGTCGCCGTCGGCCATCGCGATGGCTGCGCCGTCCGAGGACAGCACCTCCACGTTGAGGCACAGCGACTGGAGCTCCTTGAGGAGCACCTTGAAGGACTCGGGGATGCCCGGCTCGGGGATGTTCTCGCCCTTGACGATGGCCTCGTACACCTTCACGCGGCCGACAACGTCGTCCGACTTGATGGTGAGCAGCTCCTGCAGGGTGTAGGCGGCGCCGTACGCCTGCATCGCCCAGCACTCCATTTCACCGAAGCGCTGGCCACCGAACTGGGCCTTACCGCCGAGCGGCTGCTGGGTGATCATCGAGTACGGACCGGTCGAACGCGCGTGGATCTTGTCGTCGACCAGGTGGTGCAGCTTGATGATGTACATGTAGCCGACCGACACCGGGTACGGGAACGGCTCGCCGGAGCGACCGTCGAACAGCGTCGCCTTGCCGTCCGACCCGACCATCTGCTCACCGTCACGGTTGGGCAGCGTGGCACCGAGCAGACCGGTGAGCTCGTCCTCCTTGGCACCGTCGAACACCGGGGTGGCGATGTTCGAGTCGGCCGGTGCGGACAGCATCTCCTCCGGCAGGTTCTCGGCCCAGTCCGGGCGAGAGCCGTCGGCGGCGATCTGCACGTTCCAGCCGGTCTTGCCGATCCAGCCGAGGTGCGTCTCGAGCACCTGACCGATGTTCATACGACGCGGAACACCGTGGGTGTTCAGGATGATGTCGACCGGGGTGCCGTCGGGCAGGAACGGCATGTCCTCCTGCGGGAGGATCTTGCCGATGACGCCCTTGTTGCCGTGGCGGCCGGCGAGCTTGTCGCCGTCCTGGATCTTGCGCTTCTGAGCCACGTACACGCGGACCAGCTCGTTGACGCCCGGAGGCAGATCGTCGTCGTCCTCGCGCGAGAACACGCGGATGCCGATGACCTTGCCGGACTCACCGTGGGGAACCTTGAGGGACGTGTCGCGAACCTCGCGGGCCTTCTCACCGAAGATCGCGCGCAGCAGGCGCTCCTCCGGGGTCAGCTCGGTCTCGCCCTTCGGGGTGACCTTGCCGACCAGGATGTCGCCGTCACGGACCTCGGCACCGATGCGGACGATGCCGCGCTCGTCGAGATCGGCGAGGACCTCGTCGGAGACGTTCGGGATGTCCCGGGTGATCTCCTCGGCACCGAGCTTGGTGTCGCGGGCATCGATCTCGTGCTCCTCGATGTGGATCGAGGTGAGCACGTCCTCCTCCACGAGGCGCTGCGACAGGATGATCGCGTCMTCGTAGTTGTGGCCCTCCCACGGCATGATCGCCACGAGCAGGTTCTTGCCGAGCGCCATCTCACCGTTCTCGGTGCAGGGGCCGTCGGCCAGGACCTGACCGGTCTCGACCCGTTGGCCCTCGTCCACGATCGGACGCTGGTTGGCGCACGTGCCCTGGTTGGAGCGCGCGAACTTGCGCAGACGGTAGGTCTTGCGGCTGCCGTCGTCGGCCATCACGGTGACGTAGTCGGAGGAGACCTCCTCGACCACACCGGCCTTCTCGGTGACGATGACGTCGCCGGCGTCGACCGCGGCACGCAGCTCCATGCCGGTACCGACCAGCGGGGACTCGCTGCGGACCAGCGGCACGGCCTGACGCTGCATGTTCGCGCCCATGAGGGCACGGTTGGCGTCGTCGTGCTCGAGGAACGGAATCATCGCGGTCGCGACGGAAACCATCTGACGCGGCGAGACGTCCATGTAGTCGACGTCCGACGAGGACACGTACTCGACCTCGCCACCCTTACGGCGGACGAGGACGCGGTCCTCGGTGAAGTGTCCGGCCGAGTTGACGGGCGAGTTGGCCTGCGCCACGACGTGGCGGTCCTCCTCGTCCGCGGTCAGGTAGTCGACCTGGTCGGTGACCTGGCCGTCGACGACCTTGCGGTACGGGGTCTCGATGAAGCCGAACGGGTTGACCCGCGCGTACACCGACAGCGAACCGATCAGACCGATGTTCGGACCCTCAGGGGTCTCGATCGGGCACATGCGGCCGTAGTGCGACGGGTGGACGTCTCGCACCTCGAGGCCGGCGCGCTCACGGGACAGACCACCGGGGCCCAGCGCCGACAGACGACGCTTGTGGGTCAGGCCCGACAGCGGGTTGTTCTGGTCCATGAACTGCGACAGCTGGGAGGTTCCGAAGAACTCCTTGATCGCGGCGACGACCGGGCGGATGTTGATCAGGGTCTGCGGCGTGATCGCCTCGACGTCCTGAGTCGTCATGCGCTCGCGGACGACGCGCTCCATGCGGGACAGGCCCACGCGGATCTGGTTCTGGATGAGCTCGCCCACGGTACGCAGACGACGGTTGCCGAAGTGGTCGATGTCGTCGACCTCGACGGGAACCTCGACGCCGCCGGGGGCGGTCATCGTGGTGTCACCGGCGTGCAGGCGCACCAGGTACTCGATCGTGGCGACGATGTCTTCCTCGGTGAGGGTCGACGCCTCGACGGGGAGGCCGGTGTTCAGGCCCAGCTTCTTGTTGATCTTGTAACGGCCCACGCGAGCGAGGTCGTAGCGCTTGTCCTTGAAGAACAGGTTCTCCAGGAGGGTCTGCGCGCTCTCCTTCGTCGGCGGCTCGCCCGGACGCAGCTTGCGGTAGATGTCGAGCAGCGCCTCGTCGGTGCCGGCGGTGTTGTCCTTCTCGAGCGTCGCCATGAGGATCTCGGAGAAACCGAAACGCTCGGTGATCTGCTCGGTGGTCCAACCCAGTGCCTTCAGCAGCACGGTGACCGGCTGACGGCGCTTGCGGTCGATACGGACACCGACGGTGTCGCGCTTGTCGACGTCGAACTCGAGCCAGGCACCACGGCCCGGGATGACCTTGACGCTGTGCAGGGTCTTCTCGGTGCTCTTGTCGATGGTGTCGTCGAAGTAGRCGCCCGGCGAGCGGACCAGCTGCGACACGACGACACGCTCGGTGCCGTTGAYGATGAASGTGCCCTTGTCGGTCATCAKCGGGAAATCACCCATGAAGACCGTCTGGCTCTTGATCTCACCGGTGTTGTTGTTGATGAACTCCGCGGTGACGAACAGCGGCGCCGCGTAGGTCATGTCCTTGTCTTTGCACTCGTCGACCGAGGCCTTGACCTCGTCGAAGCGCGGGTCCGAGAAGGACAGGGACATGGACCCCGAGAAGTCCTCGATGGGCGATAGCTCGGCCAGAATTTCTTCGAGGCCACCCGTGACTGCACCGTCGCCGCGAGCGGCTGCGCGCTCACGCCAGCCCTGCGAGCCGATCAACCATTCGAACGAATCGGTCTGTAGATCGAGGAGCCCTGGGACTTCGAGGGGCTCGCGAATTTTCGCGAACGAGACCCTCTTCGGGGCTCCGGGGATTCCGGCAACTGCCTTGGTCTGGCTAGAGACTGCCAAGATGCGTCCTTCCAGCACCTCACGCGGGCCGCTCTTGCTGGTGCGACCGCCGCTGTATCTGCTTCTTCATGTGGGGCGAATTCGCTGGTTACAACCCGAACGAAACCTCGCCACAGGAGCAGGAAGTGGAACACTTCGCCACAGTGAGGATGAGAGGTGGACAGGAGGCAGCCAGCGCAACGTCCAAAAGTACACCCAAACTCAGTAGATGTCGAGCCGGGCAGCAGAAAGGACACCCGTCGCGGGCGCCGCACGCGTGATACCGCGTGAATGTTCACGCATAGAGTGACGCGTGATCATCGCCGCGTCAAGCCCAGATCTCGGCGTTTCGATCTCCGACCGCGGGGAGCGCCCGCGGAGTCACGAGTTCTCGACACCGGACAGCAGCCACTGACCGTCTACCTTCTCCATCCTCAGAATCACCGGCCCGGATGTGCTGCCCGCCGCCACGCCGTTGTTCTCGACGCTCACGATCAAGTTGGCCAACACCTCGGCCCGATTCTCGTCGAGAAGCATGACTCCCACGTTCGTGACCTGCGCTGCTGTGTCCGACCGAGCCTGCTTGACGATGTCGATCGTCGTGCCGATTGTCCGATCGAACTCTGCCTTCATCCCGTCCGTCATCACTGCGCGCGCCGTGTCGGGGAACTGGTCGATCGAATCAGCACTATAGACGGTCACGGCCGTCAGCGCCTTCTCCGCCGCGGCCGCGACCTCCGACGTCGCGCCGACGTCGAGGAACGCGCGATTGGACGTTCCGCCGTCGCGGGTCTTCATCGCGGCGACGCCCGCGAACGCCGCCAGCACCGCCGCCGCGACACCCATGATCACGACCGAGCGCCAGCGCAGCCGGTCCGTCCACCGACGCCCACCGGCCTCGGATGCACCGCCCGTCTCGGGCTCGCCGCCCGTCTCGGGCTCGGGACCGTCCTCCTCGGGTTCGCTACCGGCAGGCCCGGAAGACGCGGACGACGCGGACGCGGGTGCGGGTGCCTCGACAGCAGATTCCTCGACAGCAGGCTCAGCAGGCTCCTTCACGAGCAGCACGCTCGCATCCGGTTCCTTCACCGCATCCTCGATCGGGGACGCCGACCGGGGCGCCGAACTGCCCGCGACCTTGGGACGACGCGCGGCCGACGGGGACACCTTCGGATTACGACGAATGGGAGGCACTGATGGAACTCCTTCCAGCGACCGAACGAGAAACGTCGGCACGGCTGCTGAGACGGTCTACTGTCCGCCGCTCTGCGGATCGGTCGCCTGATCTTCCTGCGTGGGCGCCGGCGCGGGCGCGGGCGCGGCCGGGCGCGGCGTCCCCGGATCGATCACCACGGGCTCACCGAGGTTGCCGGCGTCGGACGCCTTCCAGGTGTCGCCGTCGCGCACGAGACTCATCCGCATCGTGATCTGCCGCTTCACCGGCGTCTCGAGATTCGGCATCGCGGTCGAGGTCTCGACGACGAGCATCGCGTCCGCCGTGCCGTCGTCCACACTGAGCGACGTCAGGGCGGCCCGCAGGACCCGCCCCTCACTCTTGGCCCCCGACGCGGCGGCGGCCGTGCTCATGTCCTCCCGCGTCTTCGCGAGATCGTCCATGAGCGACCCGGTGATCGACGACTCGAGGTCGGCGAACGACTTCTCCATGTCGGCGGCGTCGTACGAGTTGAGGTTGACCGCCGCCTGCCGGGCATCGGACAGGGCCGTGTCGCGCGCATCGGCGGTCGACCTGCCGGACGCGGCCTTCGCCCACCCGATTCCGAAGAAGATCGCTGCTGCCAGCGCGCCGACGAGGAGCACGCACACCACCACAGTGGCAGCGACGAGCGTGTTGTTCTTCGTGGGCGCGGTCGTGGTCTCCGTCACACGGCAACCTTACTCTTGGGTAACGAATGCTTGCCCGAGGCTACCGCGCCGGCACGACGCCCATGAGGGTCGCGATCTGCGTGGCGATCGGGTTCAGATTCAGCTTGTCGGGGTCGACCTTAGGCGTGCTGTCCCACGGCTGCGGGGTCTGCGGGTCGGCGTAGATGATGCGTTCGGCGCTGCGGACACCCGTCGGATTGCCCTGTTCGACGGCGCATCGCGCGTTCGCGTTGAACGGGAAGTTGTCGACGGTGTCGTCGAAGTTCGGGTTCTGCGCGCGCATCTGCGCGAGGATCTCCTGCGTGCCCTCGTAGCCCTGGGTGCACGGCACCGGATTGTTGGTCTCGAGGACCAGACCGAAGTGGATCGTGCCGTCGCCCGGTGCCACCGCCGACGCACCCGCCGACAGCGCCGGCAGGAACTGGAAGAAGGGCTGCAGCGCGATGAACGTCGGCGAGACCGTCGTGAGGGTCGTCGAGAGGTTCGTGAGGTTCGCGGTCAGGGCGTCGCCACTGTTCGCGACGAGCTTCCCGACCGTGTCCGTCGCGTCCGTGCCGGTGCCGATGAGCCGTCGCACGTCGGGATCGCTCGACTTCAGCTGGGCGGCGATCTGTTCGAGGCCGTCACTGAAGGCTCGGATCGAACTCGCCTGCTCCGCCTGTGTGTCGAGCACCGTCCGGCCGTCGCTGATGAATGTCAACGTCTGCGGCAGCGCCTCGGTCGCGGTCTCGGTGAACCGGCCGAGCGAGTCGACCAGCACCTGCAGGTCGCCGCCCTTCCCGCTGAACGCGTTCCCCAGTTCGACGACGGCCGTGTGCAGCGAGTCGGTGGGCACCGAACGGGCCAACCGGTCCACACTGCCGATCAGGTCCTCGACCGGGATGGGCGTCGCCGTGTTGGGCTCGAGGATCTTCGAGCCGTCGGTGAGGAACGGGCCCTCGTCGGTGTCGGGCTGCAGATCCACGTACTGCTCGCCGATCGCCGACCGATTCGCGACGACAGCCTTCGCCGATGCCGGGATCTTCGGGGCCGCGTTGTCGATCATCAGCGCGACGGACACACCCTTCTCGGTCAGCGTGAGGTCCCCGACCCGGCCGACCGGCACACCGCGGTAGGTCACCTCGGCGTTGGTGAAGATGCCACCGGAGTGCGCGAGTTCCGCGTCCACCTGGTACTCACCGAAGCCCAGCAGCGTGTCGAGCCGCACGTACTTGGCGCCGACGTAACCGATACCGAGCACGGCGACGACGATAAACGCCACCAACTGCCACCTGGCCAGACGCGAGACCATTACTCACCCACCCCCAGCTGCTTCAGGAACGCATCGAACGGATTGACCGGAGCATTCGCCGGCGCCGACACCGCGGTGCCCGGCGCGGGGACCGGATTCGGCACGATCGGCGGCAACGGCACGATCGACACCGTCGGCCATCCCGGGCGCGGCCCGTTGCCGTTGTAGTACGGGTTGCTCGGATCGACGGGAACCGGCGGGCCGTACTGGGGCGGGTAGTAGACGGGGTCCGGCTTCCCGACACCGAGGTTCGACAAGGTGTCACCGATCTGCAGATCGATCGACAGGAACACGTTGGCCTGGCCGCCGTGGATCGACGGGATGATCGTGTCCGGGAAGGGGAACGTCGGGACGAGCGGCGCCGACGTGATGATGTCGGGGGCCGCCTCACCCAGCTGCTGCAACGTGGGACGCAGCGCGCGCAGGTCCGTGATCAGGTCGTCCTTGGAACGGTTGATGACGTCCGCGCCGACCTGACCGAGCCGGTCGACCTGGCCGAGCATGTCCACCAGTTGCGGACGCTGCTCGGCGAGGATCTCGACACCCTGCGGCAGCTCGTCGAGGATCTTCTCGAGCTTCGTCGTCTGATCCCCGACCCGCGCGCTGAGGGTGTCGAGGCCGTCGAGCGCGGTCGTGATCGAGTCGCGCTGCTCCTCGAGACCGGCGATCAACGTGTTCGCCTGCTCCAGGAGTCCCCGAACCTTCGTCTCGCGGCCGTCGAGCGCCTTCTCCATCTCCGAGATGATGGGCTGCAACTGCGCGACGCCGCCACCGTTGAGCAGCAGCGACATGGCACCGAGCACCTGCTCGATGTCGGTGGCGTGGCGGGTGCGGTCCACCGGGATCGTGGCGCCGCTCGCCAGCCGCTCCGGCGACGGATTCTGCGTCGGGGCCGAGATCGCAATGAATTTCTCGCCCAACAGATTCGACTGCTGAACCTCGGCGACCGCATTGGCCGGCAGATTCACCGAGCTGTTCACGAGGGTGTCCACCTGCGCGGTCCAGCCGTCCGACGCCACCTCGATGTTCTCGACGCGTCCGACCGGGACGCCGTCGACCTTCACGGTCGACTGCGGCACCAGATCGAGGACGTCGTCGAACTCGATCTTCAGTCGCATCGGGTCGCTGCCGATGTCGGCGCCACCGGGCAACGGGATCGAGTAGATACCGCCCGAACCGCATGCACTCACCGTCAGCGCGACGACACACGCTCCCGCAGCCACCGCCGCGGCCCTCATCCGCCCGATTCTCACGGCGTGCCCCCCTGCAGTTGCGTTCCGCCACCCAGCCGCGGCGACGGCGTGCCCGGAACCGTCCCGGGCGCCGCGCCACGCTGCAGATTGTCGCCGCTGAGGATGCCGAGCGGCAGGTTCAGCGTCGGCGTCTTGACGCCGGCGGTCATCTGATCGGTGATGGCCTTGCAGTTGTCGATCAGCGGCTTCATCTGCCGGCCGAGCGCCTCGAACTCCGGGTCCCCGGGCTTGAGCTTGGCGACGTCGATGAGCTTGCAGCCCAGGCCGAACGGGTCCTGCAGGTCCGGCAGGTCCACGCGCATCTGCAGCGTGCCCGACTCCGCGTCGTGCGTGTTGACCAGGTTGCTGATGGCGAGCGGAATCGTCACCAGCGCCTCCGCGAGGGAATCGCGCTGGTCGGCGACGGTCTGGGTGACCGTGGTCAGGCCCTCGATGTTGCCCTGCAGCAGTTCCCGGTTGTTCTCGACGAACCGCGCAACGTCGCCGAGCGCGAGCGAGACCTGATTGAGCGCCAGGCCCAGGTTCTCCTTCTCCCCCGCCAGGAAGCCGCTGAAGTCCGCGAGTTGGGTGTTGAACTGGCGCACCTGCGCGTCGTTGGCGGCGAGGGCACTGACGAACACCTGCAGGTTCTTGACGGTGTCGAAGATGTCGGCACGCGAGTCGGACAGCGTGCGTGCCGCCGCCGACAGCTGCGTGAACGTGTTGCCGAGCGCGTCACCGTTGCCGTCGAGGTTCGCGGCAGCGGTGTCCACGAGGTTCGACAGCGCGCCGTCCTTGTTGGCGCCGTTCGGTCCCAGCGCCTCCGACAGTTCGGTCACGCTCGCGTACAGCTCGTCGACCTCGACCGGCGTGGTCGTCCGGTCACGCTCGATCGTCGCGTCGCGGGCCAACTTCTCGCCGCCCGTGTAGGCGGGGGTCAGCTGGATGTACCGGTCGGAGACCACCGACGGCGTCACCTGGGCGGCCTTCACATCGGCCGGGATGTCGACCCCGCGGTCGACAGTCATGACCACCTGCACCTGCTCGCCCTGCGGCACCACCGAGTCGACCGAGCCGACCTTCACTCCGAGGACCCGGACGTCGGAGCCCTCGTAGATGCCGACGGACTTGTCGAAGTACGCGGTGATCCTGGTGGTGCCGGCGTTCTGGAACAGCCACCACAGGGCACCGACCGCGACGACGGCGACCGCCGCGATCAGCGCCACCGGGATCCACTTGCGGGTCCGAGCCCGCGCCTCACTCATCTCAGTTGCCCCCCAGGGTGCGCAGCGGCTCACGGTATCCGGGGATGTCCGGCAGGCCCGGCGGGGTCAGGTTGGTCACGACCGAGTCGAACCATCGTCCGTTGCCGAGCACGTTCGCGTAGATCCGGTAGAACGGCGCCGCCAGTTCGAGCGCCTTGCTCACGTTCTGCTGGTTCTGGTTGAGGATGTCGATCGCACCCTGCAACTGCGTGAGCGCCGGGGTGATCTGAGCCTCGTTGTCGGCAACCAGACCGGTGAGTTCCCGCGACAGCGTCTGGGTGCTGGTGAGCAGCCGACCGATCGCCTGCTGGCGGGTGTTGAGCTCGGCGAGCAGCGTGCCACCGTTCGCGAGCACCTTCTCGAACTCCTGATTGYGGTCCGCGAGGATCTGCGACGTCTGCTTCGTCGCCTCGAACAGCTGCTTGAGCTCCTGGTCGCGCTTCGCGACGGTCTCCGACAGCCGCGTCACGCCGTCGAGCGAGCCGCGGATCTCGTCGGGCGTGCCCGCGAACGACTGCGACAGCACCTCGAAACTCGACGCCAGCTGCGTCGTGTCGATCTCGGCGAGCGTCGTCGCGGCGTCGCCGAACGCATCGATCACGTCGTACGGCGACGTGGTGCGCTCGAGCGGGATCCGCACACGCGGATCGGCGACCTCGGTGCCCCGCGGGTCGAGCGCGAGATACTTCTGGCCGAGGATCGTCTTGATCTGGATCGACGCGGTGGTCTGGTCGCCGATCCAGGCGTCCTTCGTCTGGAACGACACGAGCACGCGGTCACCGTCGAGTTCGACGCTCGACACCTTGCCGACCTTCACACCCGCGACCCGCACCTCGTTGCCGGGCTTGAGCCCGGCCGCCTCGGAGAACTCCGCGGTGTACCGGTTCGCGGCCCCGATGATCGGCAGGCTGTCGAGGAAGAACGCCGACATGGTCGCGAGCAGGATGACGACGATGCCCAGGGCACCGGTGACCGCCGGATTGCGCTTCCTGGTCTCGTAGCTCGTCACTGGCCACCGTCCGCGTAGCACCGGGGAGCCGCGTTGGTGTAGATCGGCTGGTTGATCGTCGGCAGGTTCGACGGGATGTTCAGCTGGGGAGCTGTACCGGGACCGGCGACGACGTCGATGCCACACAGATAGAACTGGAACCACGAACCGTAGCTGCCGGCTCGACCGAGCTTCTCCATCTTGATCGGCAGGTTCGTGAGCACCTTGTTCACGTCGTCGGATCTCTCGTTGATGTGCCCGGCGAGCGTGTTGAGGCCCGCGATCGAGCCCTGGATCGACGGTCGGGTGGGCACCAGCAGGTCGGCGGTTGCGCTGGTCAGGTCCGCCAGCGACTGCACCGACTGTCCGATCACGCCGCGGTCCGCGGACAGCCCGCTCACCAGACGCTCGGTGTTGACGATCAACTGATCGACCTGTTCGTCCCGCTTGTTGACGGTGTCGAGCACTACATTGAGGTTGGTGATCAGGTCGCCGATCACCTTGTCCTTGTCCGCGATCGTGTTCGTCAACGACGCGGTGTTCGCCACTAGCTCCTCGATGGTGCCGCCCTCCCCCTGGAACACCTGGATGATCTGGTACGACAGCTTGTTGACGTCATCGGCGCTGAGCGTCTGGAACAGCGGCCGGAACCCGTTGAACAGCGTCGTCAGGTTCACTGCGGGCTTGGTGCGACCGAGTGGGATCGTGTCCCCGGCCGTCATCTTGTAGCCCTGCTGTCCGGTCCCCTGTTCGAGCGCGATGTAGCGCTGTCCGACCAGGTTCCGGAACCGGATGGTCGCGGTCGTGCTCGCGGGCAACCAGTCACGGTCCGTCACCGCGAACTCGACCTGCGCCTCACGGTCGTCGACGATCTCGATCTTGGTCACCTGGCCGACCCGGACGCCGGCGATGCGGACCTCGTCGCCCTTGTTGAGCGACGTGACATCGGTGAACCGCGCGCTGAACTTGGTTCCCCCGCTGGAACTGGTGTTCGCGATGGTCAGCGCGAGCACGCCGGTCGCGAGAATCGTCACGAGCGCGAAGATCACGAGCTTGGTGAGCGGGGCAGCCACCCCTCGCAGCTGTCGCTTCACTTGATGCTCACCTCTTTTCCACGGAGCGCGGGGGCACCGATCATGGTCGTCCAGGACGGCACGTCCTCCGGCGCGATGCCGGCGGCCTCGCCGTACACGACGGCCAACGTCTGGCGTTCGAGCGGTGACCCGGCGAACGTGGCCGGAGCGGTCGTCGCGGGCAGCACCGAGAACTGCGGAACCGCCACATCGGGAAGGTTCTGGTCACCCGCGTTGCGGGTCGGCACCTGATACGAGCCGTCGTGGATCGAACCACCGGGGTACTGCCCGATGTCGGTGCCCAGCGGCGGCGCCTCGTAGCAGCGCGGACCGCGGGTATCGATCAGGCGCGGCTCGTCCTGGTTGGGCAGGTACCGGCCACGGGGATTGACGAGCTCGATCGTGGCGCGGGCACCCGGGTTGGGCGAGTGCTCGCCGGTGATCGCACCGGAGCGCGCCATCACGTCGGCAAAGTTCGCGAACGTGCAGCCGAAGGTCCCCGAGAACCTCGCCAGGATCTCCAGCGCCTCCCGCGAGTCGCCGGCGATGGAGATCAGCGAATCCCGGTTGGTCGTCAACAGGTCCGCGGTGCTCGATCCCGTCGCCGTCACCGACGCCATCAACGCATCGATGGAGCTGCGTTCCTGCACCACCGTGGCGTTCGTGGTGCGCAGGTTGTCGAGCGCGTCGATCAGCTGCGGCGCCGCATCCGAGTAGGTCTGGGTGAACGTCGCGAAGCTCTGCAGTCCGGCGGTCAGGTCCGGCATCCGGGTGTTGACGCCGGCGAAGATCGTGTCGAGCTGGTCGAGCGTCACCCCGAGCTGTTCGCCGCGGCCGTCCAGCGCCTGCGACAGCGCACCGAGGGTCGAGGCCAGGCTCTCCGGCGGGATGGCCTGCAGCAGCGGCAGCAGACCGTCGAGCATCTTGCCGAGCTCGACGGCGTTGCCGCTCTTGTCCTGGTAGATGGTCTCGCCGGCCGCGATCGAGTCGGGACTCGGGTTCTCCGGGATGACGAGGTCGACGTACCGCTCGCCGAACAGCGTCTTGGGCAGCAGACGAGCGGTGGTGTTGGACGGGATCAGCTCGGCCTTGTCCGGGTCGATCGCCATCACCGAGGTGACCTTGCCGTTCTCGGTCGACGCGCCACGCACCTCACCGACGATCAGACCGCGCACCTTGACATCGGCGTTGCGCGGGAGCGCGTTGCCGACGGTGTCGGTGACCAGGTCGACCTTGACGACGGGTGTGAAGGTCTTGTTGTAGCTGGCGATGGTCCCGCCGACGAACAGAGCCAGGACCAGGAAGAAGGCAACTCCCAATACCCTGCGGCGCAGCTTCGACGTGCTCTCGATCATCCGGCCACCCTCACCGTGGTCGTCGTGCCCCAGATGGCGAGGCTCAGGAAGAAGTCCAGGACGGCGATGGTGACGATGGCGGTACGCACCGCGTGGCCGACCGCGACACCGACGCCGGCCGGGCCGCCGCGGRCATGGAAGCCGTAGTAGCAGTGGATGAGGATCAGGACGAACGCGAACACGAGCACCTTGCCGAAGGACCACAGAACGTCCTCGGGAGGCAGGAACAGATTGAAGTAGTGGTCGTACGAGCCGGACGACTGCCCGTTGAACACGGTCGAGACCACCCGCGAAGCAAGGTAGGCGGCGAGCAGGCCGACGATGTACAGCGGAATCACCGCGATGAAGCCGGCGATCATCCGGGTGGTGACGAGGAAAGGCACACTGGGCACGGCCATCACCTCGAGCGCATCGATCTCCTCCGAGATGCGCATCGCGCCGAGCTGCGCGGTGAAACCACAGCCGACCGTGGCCGACAGTGCCAGCGCCGCGACGATCGGCGCGATCTCACGGGTGTTGACATACGCCGACAGGAAGCCGGTCAGCACCGAGCTGCCGATCTGGTCGAGCGCGGCGAACCCCTGCAGGCCGACGACGACGCCGGTGAAGCCCGACATCATCACGATCACGCCGATGGTGCCGCCGATCACCGCGAGCGCGCCGCTGCCGAACGTGACCTCGGCCAGCAGCCGCAGCATCTCCTTGCGGTAGCGACGCAACGTCCGCGGCGTCCACGCAATGGCCCGTGAATAGAACGACATCTGCTCGCCGGCGTTGTCGAGCACGTCGAGCGGTTTGCGCGCCCAGCGGCGCGCACGAATCAGCGCGTAGTCGCCGCGTCCCCTCGCGATCGTCATCCGGTCATGCCCCCTTCGCCGGAACAATCTGCAGGTACACCATCGTCAGAATCAGGTTCGCGAAGAACAGGACCAGGAAGGTGATGACGACCGCCTGGTTCACCGCCTCGCCGACGCCCTTGGGGCCGCCCTTCGGCGTCAGTCCCTTGTAGGCGGCGATCACGCCGGCGATGACGCCGAAGATGGCCGCCTTGACCTCCGCGATATAGAGGTCGGGAAGCTGGGCCAGCGCCGAGAACGACGCCAGGTACGCGCCCGGAGTGCCACCTTGGAGGATGACGTTGAAGAAGTAGCCGCCGGCGATACCGACGACGGACACGAGCCCGTTGAGGAGCACCGCGACCAGGACCATCGCGAGAACGCGCGGCACGACGAGTCGCTGGACGGGATTGATGCCGAGCACTTCCATCGCGTCGATCTCCTCACGGATGGTCCGTGAACCGAGATCGGCGGTGACGGCGGAACCGGCGGCACCCGCGATCAGCAGTGCGGTCACGATCGGACTGCCCTGCTGGATGACCGCGAGCACGCTGGCGGCACCCGTGAACGCTTCGGCTCCGAGCTGTTTGATGAGCGAGCCCGTCTGGAGAGACACGACGGCACCGAACGGGATGGCGACCAACGCGGTCGGCAGGATCGTCACACTGGCGATGAACCAGGCCTGTTCGATGAATTCCTTGAACTGGAACGGCCGCTTGAACGTGTTGCGAACCACGTCGACGAACAGCTGGACGATGTTGCCGGCCTGCGTCAGTGCCCCGGTGACCGGCTTCATCATCGAAGTTCGGGTGCCCCCCATCCGCCGCTCCCCTATCCGCGCTCGTACGTGGTCTGTCCCAGACCTCCGTCGTCGTACGCGGGAATCACCTGGGTAGCGGCGTCATCTTCCATGCTGGCAATGATGCTCTGCTGCGCCTCGACCGGCAGGGTATGGAGGATCTCGCGGACGCGGGCCTGACGGCGTGCAACGGCCTGGCGGAAGGGCAGACCCGGCGTGGCCTGCATCTGCGGCACGACACCGTAGACGTCGTCGGTGCCGCCGTGGTGGTGGCCGGCGTCGACGAGCGCCTGCTCGTGCGCCATCTGCGCGTCGTCCTTCTCCTCCGACATGCCGATCGGACCGATCTTGCTGCCGTTGAGGAACTGGTGGACCACGGGCTCGTCACTGGTGAGCAGCACCTCGCGGGGACCGAACATCACGAGCTGCTTGCGGAAGAGCATGCCCAGGTTGTCCGGGACCGTGCGGGCCAGGTTGATGTTGTGCGTCACGATCAGAATCGTGGCGTCGATCTGTGCGTTGATGTCGATCAGCAGCTGGCTGAGGTAGGTGGTGCGGACGGGGTCCAGGCCCGAGTCCGGCTCGTCGACGAGGATGATCTGCGGATCGAGCACGAGCGCGCGGGCGAGGCCGGCACGCTTGCGCATACCGCCGGAGATCTCGCCCGGCAGCTTTCCCTCGGCACCGACGAGTCCGTTGAGCTCGAGCTTCTCCATGACGATCTTGCGGATCTCGGACTCGGACTTCTTGGTGTGCTCGCGCAGCGGGAACGCGACGTTGTCGTACAGGTTCATCGACCCGAACAGCGCGCCGTCCTGGAAGAGGACACCGAACAGCTTGCGGATCTCGTAGAGCTCACGCGACGAGCACTGGAGGATGTCGGTCCCGTCGATGACGATCGAGCCCTCTTCGGGCCGCAGCAGACCGATCAGCGACTTCAGGAACACGGACTTACCGGTGCCGGAAGGCCCGAGCAGTGCGCTCACCTCTCCGGCCGGCAGCGTGAGACTCACGTCCTGCCAAATCTTCTGTGAGCCGAACGACTTCGTGAGTCCCTCGACCGCTACCTCGACTCCCACCATTACCTCCTGCGTCAAGCATGTCCCCCCACCGTGGGCCCACTGTGGGTTGCGTCACTCTATCGCATCGAAGTGTTATACGTTACGGCGAATCCTACTAACGAGTAAGTAAGGTCCACAACCCGGCGATTGCGAATTCTCCGGCATCGGGCGAAGCAACGAAAGAGGGCCGCCCCGAAACGGGGCGACCCTCTTTCTGGATGCTTCGTCAGGAAGCAGCGCTGACAGCCGTCTTACTTGACGGTGATCTTCGCGCCGGCAGCCTCGAGCTTCTCCTTGGCGGCGTCGGCCGCGTCCTTGGCAACCTTCTCCAGGATCGCCTTCGGAGCGCCCTCGACGAGGTCCTTGGCTTCCTTCAGGCCCAGGCCGGAGACGACCTCACGGACGACCTTGATGACCTGGATCTTCTTGTCGCCAGCCGACTCGAGGATGACGTCGAACTCGTCCTGCTCCTCGGCAGCCTCAGCGGCAGCAGCCGGAGCGCCGGCAGCGGCAACGGCGACCGGAGCAGCAGCGGTGACCTCGAAGGTCTCCTCGAACGCCTTCACGAACTCCGAGAGCTCGAGCAGGGTGAGCTCCTTGAACTGGTCCAGCAACTCTTCGGTGGTGAGCTTCGCCATGGTGGCGGTCCTTCCTCTTAAGTCCTGTGTCGCCGATCCGCGACCGGACAGGTGGTGATGGTTGTGATGCGCAGGTGCGGATCAGCTATTCGGCAGCGGCGTCGGCGGGAGCCTCGGCGGCCCCACCTTCCGCAGCCTTCTTCTCCTGCAGCGCGGCGGCCAGACGGGCCACCTGCGAAGCGGGAGCGTTGAACAGGCCAGCGGCCTTTGCCAAGTTGCCCTTCATCGCGCCGGCGAGCTTGGCCAACAGGATCTCGCGGGACTCGAGGTCCGCGATCTGGTTGACCTGATCCACGGACAGCGCAGCGCCGTCCATGTACCCGCCCTTGATGACGAGTGCCTTGTTGTCCTTCGCGAAAGCCTTCAGGGCCTTCGCAGCGTCGACCGGCTCGCCCTTGATGAATGCAATGGCGGTCGGTCCGACGAACAGGTCGTCAAGGCCCTCGACGCCCGCCTCAGCGGCGGCACGCTTGACCAGGGTGTTCTTGGCGACGGAGTAGGTGGCACCCTCTCCGAGAGCGCGTCGCAGCTGCGTCAGACTCGTAACCGACAGACCACGGTATTCCGTGATCACGGCGGCGGACGAGTCCTTGAACTGCTCGGTGATCTCCGCAACTGCGGAAACCTTCTCAGGCTTTGCCATACTTCGCCTCCTCTCGTGACAGTCGTTGTTCCACTTCGGGCCGTGACATGCAAAACGCCCCGGTGCAGGGCACACGGGGCGTACACGAGGAGATCCATCCACCCGGCCAGGCCGAGCGCAACAATCATCCCCCACCTCGTCCTCCTGCGTGGGCCGCCGGGCTATCCCGGACCTTCAACCGATTCCATTGCTGAACTCGGTGACCAACGGTCTTTGGTAGAACATGTTTCGGGGCGGAATTCGCATCGAGCACCGAACTCCAAAGAGCAGCCTAACGGAGTCGCGACTCCGACACAAAACGCGGACACCCGGCAGGGTGCATTCTGTGCGCTACTTCACATTCGGTGCCGAACATGCCGGAGCGCTCACAATTGACCGTTACCGACAGTTGCATGTAATGAGCCGCGTCGCAGGTGATGTCGGTCGCCGGAGCATGTGCCGGTTCCCTCGAACAGGTGATCGCGGCACGCGCGGCGATGGGGGTGTTCGCCGCCGCCGTGTTCCCGGCGACGCTCGCACTGATCATCAACATCTTCACCGACGTCCGAGAGAAAGCGCTCGCAATCGCGGCGTGGACGGCAATGGCCGGATTCGCCATCGCCATCGGTCCCATCTCGGGCGGATGGCTCCTCGAGCACTTCTCGTGGCACGTGGTGCTCTGGATCAACGTCCCGGTGGCGTTGGTCGCGCTCGTGGCGACCGCCTCCGTCGTGCTGTGTGCGGTCGTCGTCGCGATCTTCCTGCCGTGGGCACCGGCCTGTGGCCGCTCGACCATGCTGGCCTGGCGCCTAGACCAGGAGCGAGTCGACCACTGAAACGCCGAAGGCCGGCACAGAGAATTCTCTGTGCCGGCCTTCGGTGTCGATCAGATCGCGGAAAGTCGCGACTTACTCGCCATCCTCGAGGAGGTTGCGGGTACGGTTCGGATCCACCGGGATGCCCGGTCCGGTGGTGGTCGAAACCGTGACCTTCTTGACGTAGCGGCCCTTCGCCGACGACGGCTTCGCACGCAGGATCTCGTCCAGCGCCGCACCGTAGTTCTCGACCAGCTTGGTGTCGTCGAACGACGCCTTGCCGATCACGAAGTGCAGGTTGGCCTGCTTGTCGACGCGGAAGTTGATCTTGCCGCCCTTGATGTCCGCGACAGCCTTCGCGACATCGGGGGTGACCGTGCCGGTCTTCGGGTTCGGCATCAGGCCACGCGGTCCGAGGACACGAGCGATGCGGCCGACCTTGGCCATCTGGTCAGGGGTGGCGATCGCGGCGTCGAAGTCGGTCCAACCGCCCTGGATACGCTCGATCAGGTCCTCGGAGCCCACTGCGTCCGCACCAGCGGCCTCGGCCTCGGCGGCCTTCTCGCCAACGGCGAACACGACGACGCGGGCGGTCTTACCGGTGCCGTGCGGCAGGTTGACCGTGCCACGAACCATCTGGTCCGCCTTGCGGGGGTCGACGCCCAGACGGACGGCAACCTCGACGGTCGCGTCCATCTTGCTCGACGAGGTCTCCTTGGCCAGCTTCGCAGCCTGCAGGGGGCTGTAGAGCGTGTCCGCGTCGATCTTCTCAGCGGCGGCGAGGTACGCCTTGCTGCGCTTTGCCATTTCTTCTGTCCTTACTTCTCACCCTGGGCTCTCGACCCGGGTGAATGGTTCAGTTGTGGTTGCGGGCCTGGCCGGCCCTCCCACAGTGGAGGATCAACCCTGCAGTGTCAGTGCAGGGCATCGCTGTGCTCAGCCCTCGACGGTGATACCCATCGAACGCGCGGTGCCGGCGATGATCTTCGCGGCTGCGTCGATGTCGTTCGCGTTGAGGTCTTCCTGCTTGGTCTTCGCGATCTCGCGCACCTGATCCATGGTCACGGTGGCAACCTTGGTCTTGTGCGGCTCGCCGGAGCCCTTCTGGACACCAGCAGCCTTGAGCAGCAGCTTGGCGGCCGGCGGGGTCTTCAGCTTGAAGTCGAAGGTCCGGTCTTCGTAGACGGAGATCTCGACAGGGATCACGTTGCCGCGCTGGGACTCAGTCGCCGCGTTGTAAGCCTTGCAGAACTCCATGATGTTCACGCCGTGCTGACCGAGCGCAGGACCCACGGGCGGTGCAGGGTTAGCCTGACCAGCCTGGATCTGAAGCTTGATGAGCCCGGCGAGCTTCTTCTTCTTGGGGGGCATCTTCGTTCCTTGTTTCCTACTGGGTGTGTTTCTTGCGTACTGCGTGCAAGTGTGTGGGTCCTACAGTGCCAGGCGCGAGCCTGGCACTCGGGACCGAGCTAGATCTTCGAGACCTGGTTGAAGGACAACTCCACCGGGGTCTCGCGACCGAAGATCGAGACGAGGACCTTGAGCTTCTGCTGCTCGGCGTTGACCTCGCTGATGCTGGCGGGCAGCGTCGCGAACGGGCCGTCCATGACGGTGACCGACTCGCCGACCTCGAAGTCGACCTCGATGGTCGGCTTGGCGGCGGTTTCGGCGGCCGACTCACCGGCAGCGGCAGCAGCCGCGGCAGGCTTCTTCTGGCCCTGCTGGGGCATCAGGAACTTGACGACCTCGTTGAGGGTCAGCGGCGACGGACGCGACGTGGCTCCGACGAAACCGGTCACACCGGGGGTGTTGCGGACCGCGCCCCACGACTCGTCGTTCAACTCCATGCGAACGAGGATGTAGCCGGGCAGGATCTTCCGGTTGACCTGCTTGCGCTGGCCGTTCTTGATCTCGGTGACCTCTTCGGTGGGAACTTCCACCTGGAAGATGTAGTCACCGACGTCGAGGTTCTGGACGCGGGTCTCGAGGTTGGCCTTCACCTTGTTCTCGTACCCGGCGTAGGAGTGGATGACGTACCAGTCACCGGGTGCCCGGCGGAGCGCGGCCTTCAGCTCGGCGACAGGATCGGCAGCTTCCTCAGCGACCTCCGGAGCCTGCTCCGCGATGGCACCGTCCTCGGCCTCGTCGCCGGCAACGTCGGCGTCGTCTTCGACCTCGAGCTCGGCAGACACGCCGTCTTCGTCGGATACCGCCTCGGCCGAAACACGCTCCTCGGCCATGGCCTCGTCAGAGTCGTTCTCGGGGGTGCTCACTGGAGGCACTCTTCCTCTCGTCAATCACATCGTTCGGAAACGCCGACGGGCGTTCCCGGCTAGCCGAACAACCAGGTAATACCCTTGGCGAAACCAAGGTCGAGGACGAAGATGAACGCCACCATGAAGGCGACGAACACAAGCACCACACTGGTGTAGGTGATCATCTGCTTGCGATTGGGCCAGATGACCTTACGGAGCTCGGCAATCACTTCGCGCAGGAAGCGTCGAATCCGCTTGAAGATGTTCTCCGTCTGCGGCTTGTCGGCCTTGCGGGACTTCGCTTCCGGAGACTTCACGGAAGTAGCAGACGACACAGCCTTGGCTGTCTTGGCCATCTGGACCGTCTTGGCCGGCTCGGTCGATTCCGAGGTTCCCGCACGGCGCGCGGAACGCTTACCGGTGGGCTTTCCTGCTGGGGCCGCACTCGTGGGGCTCTCATCAGCAGAGACCTCGCCCTCACGGGCGTGATCGGAAGGGGCCTCAGCGCGAGAGCTCGCGTCGGCTGCAGAATCGTCGACATGGCCGGAGTCCGTAGACCCGGTAGTGCCGTCGTCGCGCTTATCGCGCTCGTCGCTCACCGTCGTTCCTCTCAGTCGCTGGCCAGTCCGGGTGCAGGGGCGACAGGACTTGAACCTGCAACCTGCGGTTTTGGAGACCGCTGCTCTGCCAGTTGAGCTACGCCCCTTTGGTCGACCGATCGAACTGATCGACCTATCTGGATTCACATGACATGCGCGCCACCCCATGCGGACTAGTTACAGCCTGTAGCAACAGCCTGCAACTTCCCCGTAGGGCAGCGCGCAGCGCCTGAGTAACCCCAGAAACTCTAGTGTACTTCAATGCACCGGAACAAACCCAATCCGCCCGGCACTCAGGCCAAACGGACCGTTGCGGTGGCCCGACCGAAGATCTTACGACCCTCCGAGCGAGCCACGATCGCGACTACTGCGGTCTTGCTTTCGGCGTCCACCGACTTGATCTTGCCGGTGAACTCCACTTCGGCAGCCTTGTCGGCTGCCACATACACCGGACTCGTGAACCGAACGTTGTATTCGGTCACGGCACCAGGGTCGCCGAGCCATGACGAGACGAACCCGCCGCCCAGACCCATCGTGAGCATGCCGTGCGCCACGACGTCCGGCAAGCCGGCCAGTCGGGCCACATGGTCACTCCAGTGGATCGGGTTGGGATCGCCCGACACGCCGGCGTAGTTGACGAGATTGCCACGGGTCAACGTGACGACGCGCTCGGGCAGTTCGTCACCGACAGTGACGTCCTCGAACCTACGGAGCGACATGCATCATCACATCCTTGACCGCGTGCGCGATATTCTCGTCGACCTCACCACCGGACCGAGCGACGAGCGTGGTCCAGGTGGTCTGGACCAGTTCACCGTTCACGTCCGAGATGATGTTCTTGGTGACGATGATGTCACTGCCCGCAGCCTGGCGGAACGATTCCAGGTAGACGTCGCAGATCAATCGGTCGCCGGCCTCGAGCGGCCTGTGGAACACGAGCCGCTGGTCGGTCTGCATGATCTGGCTGAGGTCGTAACCGGTCACGACCTCGTCGAACAGCTTGCGCTGCGCGATCATGCCCACGATCGACACGAACGTGAGGGGAGCAAGAAGGCCGTCGTATCCGAGGCCCCGTGCCGCATCCTCATCGTGATGGGCGGGGTGGTCGTCGAGCACCGCACGTGCGTACTCGCGAACCTTTTCCCGGCCGATCTCGTAGAAGTCGCTCACGCGGTAGTGATGTCCGACCATCGCTGCCGCATGCGCGGCGGGGTCGAAGGTCACTTCGGCCTCTCTCACGACTGTCTCTGTCACAGCGAATCACCCATCTGCCCTGTGGACGCAATATCGTTAGGGCAGTCTGACAGTGAACCTAACGCGCGAGCGTCGACTCCGAGAAGAAACTTACTTGGACTCGCGATGCGCCTGGTGAGTTCCGCAGTTCGGGCAGAACTTCTTCAGCTCGAGGCGATCAGGATCGTTGCGGCGATTCTTCTTGGTGATGTAGTTACGGTGCTTGCACACCTCACAGGCCAAGGTGATCTTGGGCCGAACGTCAGTCGAGGAGGCCACGGGGATGCCTTCTTTCGCGTGAATCTGATCATAGATAGATCAGGGTGGATCATTCGTCTTGTGTAGCGATGGCCGGACTTGAACCGGCGACACAACGATTATGAGTCGTTTGCTCTACCAACTGAGCTACACCGCCTCGGTGTCGAGTGTCGCGCGAAGCCGGCGACACCACAATCCAGCGAGCCCCCTGACGGAATCGAACCGTCGACCTTTTCCTTACCATGGAAACGCTCTGCCRACTGAGCTAAGGGGGCGTGGCTGTCCTGCGCATCTCTGCGCGCTGAAGCCTCCAGAAGATTACACAGACCTTCGCGCCAGTGCCAAATTTGCAGGTCAGAGCGGGTAAATCGGGGGCAAGGCGCGGCATTCACGCGCTCCGGACACGAACGGACTCCCCCGCGCCGCACGAGGGAGTCCGGGACGAGCCGTTCGGCGTGGTCGACGACCTCGTCAAACAGGTCCGCGAACCTGCACCCGAGGGTAGTCGGCCCTGCTCACCGCCTGTCGGCCACGCTCGCGGGCAGCGCGTCGAGCAGGACGGTCTTGGCCTCCAAGTACGGCTGCAGGCCGTCGAGCCCGCCCTCACGGCCGATGCCGGACTGCTTGAACCCGCCGAACGCGATCCCGAAGTCGGTCTTGAAGCCGTTGTGCCCGACGGTGCCGGATCGCAGCTGCCGGGACACCGCCCACGCCCGTTGGACGTCGTCGGTGAACACCGACGCGTTCAGGCCGTAGATGGTGTCGTTCGCGATCTCGACCGCGTGGTTCTCGTCATCGGCGGCGATGACGCTCACCACCGGGCCGAAGATCTCCTCCCGGGCGATGGTCGAGGCGTTGTCGACGTTGCCGAACACCGTCGGTTCGATGAAGAAGCCGCGGTCGAGGTGGCCGGGACGACCACCGCCGGTGACCAGGCGGGCACCCTCCTCACAGCCCTTCGCGATCAGACCCTCCACCTTGTCGCGCTGACGCGACATCGCGAGTGGCCCCATCTCGGTCGCGGGATCGAACGGGTCACCGACGCGGATCGCCGACATCGCGATACCCAGGGCCTCGGCGAACTCGTCGTGCCGGTGCCGGCTGACGACGATGCGGGTCAGCGACGCGCACACCTGGCCGGTCATGAGGCGTGCGGACTGTGCGATGGACGCCGCCGCGGTCGCGAGGTCGTAGTCGTCGAGGATCACACCGGCGGACTTGCCGCCGAGCTCGAGCGTGCAGCGGGCGATCCGCTCCCCGCACAGCGACGCGATGCGCCGTCCGGCCGCGGTGGAGCCGGTGAAGGTGACCTTGTCGATGCCGGGGTTGCGCACCAGCAGCTCCGACACCTCCCGTTCGGCGGTGACGACGTTGACGACACCGGCCGGAAGTCCGGCCGCCTCCACGATCTCCGCGAACAGGTACGCCGCACCCGGCGCCTCCGGCGAGGCCTTGACGACGACGGTGCAGCCCGCGATGAGCGCCGGTGCGACCTTGTTGGCGATCAGGCCGAGGGGGCTGTTCCACGGGATGATCGCGGCGACGACGCCGACGGGTTCGCGGACCAGCAGGCCCACGCCGACCCCCGAGCCGGGCTGGTGCTGCTCGACGAACTCGTAGCTGTCGGCGAGGCTCGCGTAGTAGTCGAAGACGTCACCGGACTGCGCCGACGCATAGCTCGACACCGCGGCGAGGATGCCCATCTCGCTGGTCCAGATCCGCCCGAGTTCGCCGCTGCGCTCGCGGATGCCGGCACCGATCGCTTGGAGGTAGGGCGCGCGCTCGGCGTGGGTCATACGCGACCACGGTCCGCGGTCGAATGCCTCCCGGGCGGCATCGACGGCTCGCGCCATGTCCTGCGCGTCGGCCTCGGCGACGGTGAGGAACACGTCCTCGGTGGCCGGGTTGACGACGTCGAACCGTGCGCCCGTCGACGGCTCGACCCAGTTGCCACCGATGAACAGCTTCCCGGGGTGCTGCACTGCCACGGACGTCTCGTTCGCGTTGATCAGACCTGTCATCGAGGATCGGGCTCCTTCGCGCATCTCGGGCACCCGCCCTGTGACGAGCGCCACTCTTGCTCCCGGACGCTAGAGCGCGCCCGATGCGATGAGACCGCGCGGTCCCGTTGAGTGGGATGGATCACAGGCATACGCCCCGGGCGCCGGGCCGGACGGCACGAGAGGACCCCGAAAGCAGTTCAGCCCCGACCCTTTTCGGGTCGGGGCTGAACTTGTGTGGCAGGTGTAGGATTCGAACCTACGTAGGCATAAGCCGACGGATTTACAGTCCGCTCCCATTGGCCGCTCGGGCAACCTGCCTGGTTTCGCGACCGGAGTGCACAGGCTCTCTGGCGCGTATCGAAGAATACAACGAAGCCCCCCCATATATGCAAACCGGGTGGATAGGGGTGGTCTCGACCCGATAGCGTCAGGGCAACCCCCCACTGTCCGGGTGGGGTCGACCGCTATGGATTTGGGAGTGTGCAGTGGCTGATTCGTCCTTCGATGTGGTGAGCAAGGTTGATCGTCAAGAGGTGGACAACGCTCTGCATCAGGCTGCGAAGGAGCTGGGCACCCGGTTCGATTTCCGCAACACCGGGGCGAGCATCGAGTGGTCCGGCGAGGAGACCATCACGCTGACGGCCGAGACGGAGGAGCGCCTCAATGCGGCGCTCGACGTCTTCAAGGAGAAGCTGATCCGCCGTGACATCTCACTCAAGGCGTTCGACGCCGGCGAGCCCGCGCAGTCCGGCAAGATCTACAAGCTCAGCGGATCCCTGGTGCAGGGCATCAGCAGCGAGAACGCCAAGAAGATCTCGAAGAAGATCCGCGACGAGGGCCCCAAGGGCGTCAAGGCGCAGATCCAGGGCGAAGAACTCCGGGTGAGCAGCAAGAAGCGTGACGACCTGCAGGCCGTCATCTCGCTGCTCAAGGGTGAGGACTTCGGAATCGCCCTGCAGTTCGTGAACTACCGCTGACGCCGCCCGGCCCCGCGCCGGTACCGGACCGTCGAACGGGCCGCACACCTTCCGCACACGCGGAGGCGTGCGGCCCGTTTCCGTCGGATCCGAGCCGTCCCCCCGCATGCACGGCGGACCGGCCGAGGACTCAGTACTCGCGATGGGTGGGGGGCAGCCCGCCGTCGGGCGAGCCGCCACCGGCCATCTTCTCCAGACGGGCGATCCGGTCGGCCATGGGCGGGTGCGTGGAGAACATCTTGCTGACCCGGTCGCCGGCGCGGAACGGGTTGGCGATCATCATGTGCGACTGCGCGGCGATCTTCGGCTCCGGCGGCAGCGGCGCGGCCTGCGTGCCGCGCTCGAGCTTCCGCAGCGCCGACGCCAGCGCCAGCGGATCGCCGGTCAGTTCGGCACCGGACTGGTCGGCCTGGTACTCCCGCGACCGCGACACGGCCAGCTTGACGACGGTGGCCGCGATCGGCCCCAGCAGCGAGACCAGCAGCAGCGCAATCGGATTGGCCCCCTGCCCGTTGCCGCGGCCCCCGAACATGTTCGCGAAGATCGCCATGTTCGCCAGACCCGAGATGACCGCGGCCATCGCGCCGGCGACCGACGAGATCAGGATGTCGCGGTTGTAGACGTGCGACAGTTCGTGCCCGAGCACCGCGCGCAGTTCGCGCTCGTCGAGGATGTCGAGGATCCCGCTGGTGCAGCACACCGCCGCGTGGCGCGGGTTGCGTCCCGTCGCGAACGCGTTGGGCGCCGCGGTGGGGCTGATGTAGAGGCGCGGCATCGGCTGGTGCGCGGCCGTCGCCAGCTCACGGACGATCTTGTAGATGACCGGGGCCTGGACCTCGGTGATGGGTTGGGCGTGCATCGCCCGCAGCGCCAGCTTGTCGCTGTTGAAGTAGGCCCACGCGTTGGTCGCGACGGCCAGGAAGATCGAGAAGATCAGAATCGTCTGATTCTGGAACAACGAGCCGATGAAGATGATCAGTGCCGACATTCCGACCAGCAGGCCGAACGTCTTGGCACCGTTTGCGTAACCGTGCACGACTCGCCTCTTCCCTGTTCCACCGCCGCGACGTCCGCGTGGCTTCCTGACCTGAACAACGAACCAGCCCGGGGAGACGGTTCCCGGGCTGGGTCGAAGACTACGTCAGCGAAGCGTCATCCGACGCGTTCGATGGTGTACTCGACGAGTCGCAGAAGGGCTTCGTTCGCCGGTCCCTGCGGCAGCTGAGCCAACTCGGCGCGGGCCCGGTCGGCGTACTCGCCGAGCTTGGCCTTGGCCGCGGCCATGCCCGGGGAACGCTCGAGCAGCGCGAGCGACTCCGCGATCTCGGCGTCGTCGGTGACGGGTCCGTCGAGCAACTCGCGCAGCCGGTCTGCGTCGGCGCCCTCCTCACGCAATGCATACAGCACGGGCAGCGTGTGGACGCCCTCGCGGAGATCGGTACCCGGCGTCTTGCCGGACTGGTCCGACACCGAGGAGATGTCGATGATGTCGTCGGAGATCTGGAACGCGATCCCGACGGCGTCGCCGAGGCGCTCGAGCCGCTCGATCTGGTCGGCGTCGGCGCCCGAGAACGTGCCGCCGAAACGTCCGCTCGCGGCGATCAGCGAGCCGGTCTTCTCCCACACGACCTTGAGGTAGTGGTCGACCGGGTCCTGCTGTTCCTTGACGCCGATGGTCTCGCGCATCTGGCCGGTGACGAGCTCGGCAAACGTCTCGGCGATGATCCGCACGGCATCCGGGCCGAGCGTGGACACCAGGCGCGACGCGTGCGCGAAGAGGTAGTCGCCGGCGAGGATCGCGATGCTGTTGCCCCAGCGGGCGTTGGCACTGGGCGCTCCGCGGCGCATGGTCGCCTCGTCCATGACGTCGTCGTGATACAGCGTCGCGAGGTGGACGAGCTCGACGACGGTGGCCGCCGTGACCACGGCAGGATCGGAYGCCTTGGGTCCGAGCTGCGCGGTCAGCACGGTGAACAGCGGACGGAACCGCTTGCCGCCGGCCTTCGCGAGGTGCAGCGCCGCCTCGGTGAGGAAGTCCTCGCCGTCGGACAGTTCGCTGACCAGGAGCTCTTCGACACGGTGGAGACCGTCGCGCACCACGTCGGCCAGCTGCTGGTCGCCGAGGTCAACCCCGGCCACGACGGTGCCCGAACCTGCCGCCCGCTCCGACCCCTCAGTGCTCACGATGTCAGTACTCATTCCTGTAGTCGGTGACGCCTCGGTAACCACGGTAGTGAACCTAGCGGTATCACCGGCTGTCACCACACCTGCCCTCACCGCGTTGCGCTACCTCGGCCTGAGAAGATACTGGGGTGGTGGCCGAACATTTCCCGACCGCTGGGTCCAGCGATGCCCCGAACCTGCCCGAGCACTCCTCACGGCATCTCCCCTCGAGCACCGAAGTCCTGGTCGTCGGCGCCGGTCCGGCGGGCTCGGCGGCGGCCACGTGGGCCGCGCGCGACGGGCGCGACGTGCTTCTCGTCGATGCGGCGACCTTCCCCCGCGACAAGACCTGCGGTGACGGACTGACCCCGCGCGCGGTCGCCGAACTCGATCACCTGGGTCTGGGCGACTGGGTCCGCGGGCACACCACCAATCGGGGCCTGCGCCTGACGGGGTGGGGCCGCGAACTGCAGCTGCCGTGGCCCGGCGGCACCCTGCCCGCGGTCGGCAGCGCGGTACGGCGCACCGAGCTCGACGACCGGCTGCGACTCACGGCCGTCGAGGCAGGCGCTCGAATGGTCCAGGGCGCCAAGGCGGTCGGGGTCGAGCGCCGCGGCGACCGGGTGAGCGCGGTGACGGTGAAGACAGCGGACGGCACACACACCGTCACGTGCGAGAAGCTGATCGTCGCCGACGGTGTCCGGTCGACGCTGGGCAAACAGCTGGGCCGGCAGTGGCACCGCGACACCGCGTACGGGGTGGCGGCACGCGCGTACGTGACGTCCTCGCGCAGCGACGACCGGTGGATCACGTCACATCTCGAACTGCGCGACGACACCGGCACGCTGCAGCCCGGCTACGGCTGGGTGTTCCCGCTCGGGACCGGCGAGGTCAACATCGGTGTCGGCACCCTCGCGACGGCCAAGCGCCCCGCTCCGGGCGCGCTGCGGCCCCTGCTCGAGCTGTACGCCGGCCAGCGCCGCGCCGAGTGGCAACTCGACGGCCAGGTGCGTTCCGTCGCGTCGGCGCTGCTGCCGATGGGTGGCGCGGTGTCCGGGGTGGCCGGGCGCAACTGGGCGCTGATCGGCGACGCCGCGGCGTGCGTGAACCCGCTCAACGGCGAGGGCATCGACTACGGGCTCGAGGGCGGGCGCCTGGTGGCGCAGGTGCTCGACCACGACGACCTGACCGACGCGTGGCCGACGATCCTGCGGGACCGGTACGGCCGCGCGTTCTCGATCGCGCGGCGGCTCGCCGGACTGCTGACGCAGGCCCGCTTTCTGCCGGCGTCGGGCCCGGTCGCGATGCGCTCGCGCGCGATGATGACCGTCGCGGTGCGGGTGATGGGCAACCTCGTCACCGACGAGGACGCCGATTTCACGGCCCGTGCGTGGCGGACGTCGGGTGCCGCGTCGCTGCGGCTGGACCCGCGCCCGCCGTTCAGCTGAGCTGTACCAGCGGGTGGCGCGTGAGCGGGCTCACCGAATGGCGCGTGCGCGGGCTCACCGAATGGCGCGGTGCAGCGCCACGACGCCACCGGTGAGGTTGCGCCACTGCACGTTCCGCCAGCCGGCGTCCTCGATGCGCTTCGCGAGCTGTTCCTGGGTCGGCCACGCCCGGATCGACTCGGCGAGGTAGACGTAGGCGTCGGGGTTGCTGCTGACGGCGCGGGCGACCTGCGGCAGCGCCTTCATCAGGTATTCCATGTAGACGGTGCGGAACGGCCCGAACACCGGTGTCGAGAACTCGCTGACGACGAGGCGTCCGCCGGGCTTGGTGACGCGGGCGATCTCGCGCAGGCCGGCGTCGAAGTCGGACACGTTGCGCAGCCCGAACGAGATGGTGGCGGCGTCGAACACCGCGTCGGCGTACGGCAGGTGCATCGCGTCGCCCGCGACCATCGGGACCCGGCGCCCGCGTCCGGCGTGCAGCATGCCCTTCGAGAAGTCGGTGGCCACCACCCACGCGCCGGAGCGCCCGAGTTCGACGGTCGAGACTCCGGTGCCGGCGGCGAGGTCGAGGACCCGCTCCCCCGGCTTCAGGTCGAGCGCCGCGCGCGTCGCCTTCCGCCAGCTGCGGTCCTGCCCGAACGACAGGATCGTGTTCGTCAGGTCGTAGCGCTTCGCGACACCGTCGAACATGGATGCGACCTCGTGCGGATCCTTCTCGAGCGAGGCCCGCGATCCGTGTGTTTCTGCCACGACGGAAGACGCTACCAACCCGCTCATGCCCCGATGTCCGCCGCCGGGCTCTCCCCCGTCGGGCTCTCCTGCGCTTGGTCCTCCGCAGCGGGTACCCGTCGAGTGAGCATGCGCGCCTTGTTCCGCGCCCACGGCACCAGCATCACGACGACCGCGATGGTGACGGAGGAACCGACGATCGCGCCGGCGAGGACGTCGTGCGGGTAGTGCACGCCCTGCAGGACGCGGGCCAGGCCGATGAGGGCAGCCAGGGCGATCACGAGACCCCGCTGCAGCGACGACAACGCGCGCTCGGAGGCGAGGACGATCGCCGTCGCGAGGCCGACCGCGATGACGGTGTGGTTGCTCGGGAAGGACCAGTCGCCGGCGGCCGGGCAGTCGGTCAGCGCGAGTTCGACCCGGCAGGGACGTTCCTCGCTGACGAACACCTTGATCACTTCGCTGAGTGCGTAGGCGACCACGACGCCGAAGCCGCCCATCAGCAGGTCCCCGAGGTACACGGACCGGGTGCGCCACATCTGCACCGCGAGGACCGCGAACAGCGCGACGAGCGCGAGCAGCCCGACGTCGGCGATCAGCCCGACGCCCGGTATCTCGGACGTGTGCGGGACGATCGCACGGTAGATCGCCGCACTGACGTCGCGCAGTAGGTAGAGCGCCACCACCAGCACCGCGGCGGCGATCAGCATCATCCCGGCCCGTTCCGAACTTCTCCGCATCGGTCGAGCTTAGAAACCCTTCCTGAGTGAACTTCTCAGGAACCCTCGGTGTCGACCTTCCGGCGCACCACGAGCAGGACGGGAAGCGCCACGATCCAGGTCACGACGATCACCGAACCGGCGGGCACGATCGCGACGCTGGCGTCGCGACCTGCGACCCGCACCAGGTCGGGATCGCTGCGCGCGTATTCGACGTCGATGCGCTGTCCCGCGGTGAGCTTGGTCGGGTAGAGCACGCCCAGCTTGGGGTTGTGGGTGACGCCGTCGGGGGTGACGAAGCTGACCGCGGAGCGCAGCGATCCGGCCGACAGCACCTCGGCTGTGGCGGTGCCCATGTCGGACTCGATGGTCCGGTCGTTGCGCCACGCCGCGAGCACGAGCAGGACCGCGAGCACCGAGATCCCGGCGGCCACGGCGACGATGCCGACCTGCACGCGGTGTGCGATGCGGGGACTCACGCCCGCCTCACAGTTGTGCCCGGACGGCGGCGTGCAGCTCGCGGAGACCGGATCGTTCGGTGGTCACCTCGAGCACCCGGACGCCCTCCCCCGGGGTCGTCAGCGTGGCCGTCAGGTCCGGCAGTTCCACCCGGCGGTGCGGGACGCGGTAGGCGGCGCACAGCGCGGCCAGGTCCATGCCGTGCGGGGTGCCGAAGACCCGCTCGAACACGCCCGCGTACTGCGGGTCGCCCTGCTCGAGCAGCTCGAAGATGCCGCCGCCGTCGTCGTTGGCGACCACGATGGTCAGGTCGGCGGGCCGCGGCTCGCCGGTGCCGATCAGCAGGCCCGACGCGTCGTGCAGGAACGTCAGGTCGCCGAGCAGCGCGACCGTCCGGCCCTCGCTCTCGTACGCGAGTGCCGCGCCGACGGCCGTCGAGACGGTGCCGTCGATGCCGGCGACACCGCGGTTGGACAGCACCTTCACGCCCGGTCGCGGGTAGCTGACGAGCGCGGCGTCGCGCACGGGGTTCGACGCCCCGAGCAGCAACTGGTCGCCGTCGGACAGCGCATCCATCACCGCGGCCGCGACGTGCAGGCCGGTGGCCTTCGGGTGCGCCGCAAGCTGCGAGCGCACCGCCTTGTCGGCGTGCTCCGACAGCGTCCGGCAACGCGCGATCCACGCCGGGTCGGGCTCACCGGACACGACGGCCCGGGTGCCGGTGGCAAGGACGTTGCCGGAGACGTCGGGCCAGCGCGGGCCGGTCGTGAGTGCGTACACCGCGACGGACGGGTCGGCGAGCAGCTTCGACACCGGACGGTGCAGCGTGGGCCGGCCCGTGATGATCGCCTGGCGCGGCTTGAGCTGCGGCAGCGCGAGCGGGTGCAGCGGGATGCCGTGCAGCGGCGCGGTGGGCTCGGCAACGGTCGGCAGGTGCGCGAGTTCGGGCCGATACGCGGAGCCGTGCCCGGAGATCACGACCGTGTCCGGGGTGATGTCGAGGTCCATCGGGACGTCGAGAGTGGCGTGCATCGTGGTGGTCCACGCGGCGCCGTCCGGGCGTCCCTCGGGGACCGGGCCCTGCGTGTGGACGTCGGGTACGAGGGGCTCGCGCAGCGGGATGTCGAAGTGCACGGGGCCGGCGTTGCCGGAGCGGGTGCCGCGGGCGGCGGCGAGGACGCGGCAGACCGCGCTGCGCCACTGGCTGTTCTGGTCCTCACCCTCCTCGGCGAGGCCGAGGCTGATGGTCGCGCGGACCTGGCTGCCGAACAACCCCAGCTGCTCGACGGTCTGGTTGGCGCCGGTGCCGAGCATCTCGTAGGGCCTGTTGGCGCTGAGCACGACCAACGGGACACGCGCGTAGTTGGCCTCGAGCACGGCGGGCGCGAGGTTCGCGACCGCGGTGCCGGACGTCATGACGATCGGCACGGGCCGCCCGCCCGCGACCGCGAGACCCACCGCGAGGAACCCGGCGGTGCGCTCGTCGATCCGCATGTGCAGCCGGAGTCGCCCGGCGGCGTCGGCGGCCTGCAGTGCGAAGGCGAGCGGGGCGTTACGCGAACCCGGGCAGAGCACGACCTCACGTACCCCGCCGCGAACCAGTTCGTCGACGACGGCGGTGGCTTGTGCAGTGGACGGATTCACGCCTTCAAGATTGGCAGATGCGACGGCCGTCGTCCCGCGCGGCACCCCGACGCTCGTCCTGCCAGGATGGATTGATGGTGCGTACAGTCTTCGATCCCGCTCGAGTCGATCCGGGCCGCTTCTACAGCGTCCTCACCGCGTCGGTGGTCCCTCGACCCATCGCCTGGGTCTCGACGTTGTCGGCCGACGGGGTTCCGAATCTGGCGCCGTACAGCTTCTTCACGGTGTCGAGTTCGAATCCGCCGGTTGTCCAGTTCACGTCGGTCACCCGCAAGGACAGCCTCCGCAACGTCGAGGAGACCGGCGAGTTCGTGATCAATCTGGCCACGGAGTCGCTCGTCGACGAGGTGAACGCCAGCTCGGCGCCCTACCGGCCGGGCACCGACGAGTTCGCGACCCTCGGCATCGCGAGCGAGCCGAGCGAGCGGGTGCGCCCGCGCCGTGTGGCCGCCGCGCCCGTCGCGATCGAGTGCACGCTGCGCCGGGTGATCGAGGTGGGCAACTCGTTCGTCGTGATGGGCGACGTCCTCGCGGTCGCGGTGCGCCCGGAGATGCTGGCCGACGACGGCCTGCCGGAGTTCGCGAAGATCGCCCCGCTGAGCCGGCTCGGCCGCGACGAGTGGGGCATGACGCCGCCGGTGCGGCGGATCGAGCGGCCCGGTCGGCCTGACTGACACAAGAGGACGAGTCTCACATTAGGGTTGGCTAAACTATTGTCGATCCGCGGGACGGGATGTCATGGCCACACGCTCCAAGTACGTCAAACCCGAACAGCGCGCCGTCATCTCGGCGCACGTGCTGGGCACGAAGCAGATCAGCCCGTCGTTCGTCCGCGTGACGATCGGCGGCGACGACCTCCGCGGCTTCGTCCCGATGGGCTTCGACCAGTGGTTCCGCATGTTCATCCCGGAAGCCGGGCAGACGAGCATCCGGCTGCCGGGTTCCAGTGGCAGCCTGTGGTTCGCGCAGTTCAAGCTGATCCCCAAGGACGTACGTCCGGTGCTGCGCAATTACACGGTCCGCGAGTTCCGTGCCACCGGCGGGGTTTTCGGGGGCGGCCCCGAACTCGACATCGACTTCGCCTCGCACGGCGACCTCGGTCCCGCGTCGGCCTGGGCCAACTCGTGCGCGCCCGGCGATCGGATCGGCCTGCTCGACGAGGGCCTGATCTACAACCCCACTCCGGATGCCCGCTGGCAGCTGCTGGTAGGCGACGAGTCCGCGCTGCCGGCGATCGTCGGGATCCTGCGTTCGGTGGACCCGGGCGTGCGGGTTCGCGCGTACGTCGAGATCCCGCACGCCGGTGACATTCCGGACAAGCAGGACGTTCCCGTGCGCGACGGCCTGGACGTGCACTGGCTGGTGCGCGAGGACGCCTCGGCGCGGCCGGGTGAGCTGGCGCTCGCGACACTGCGCTCGGCCGACCTGTCGGACCTGCCCGAGGGGCCGTTCTACGCGTTCGTCGCCGGCGAGAGCGAACTCGCGACCGGCGTGCGCCGACACCTCGTCAACGACCGGCACGTGCCCAAGAGCGACATCGCCTTCACCGGGTACTGGCGCCACGGCCACGCCGCGTACTGACACCGCCGAAGCGACAGTGGGCCCGCCCGGTATGCCGGACGGGCCCACTGTCTCGGCCGACTAGGCCGCGTGCTTCTGCACCAGATCACCCAGGCGCGGCAGCGCCTCGATCACGTGCTTCTTCGCCGACGGACGCAGGGTCGAGTAGACCTTCTTGATCGCGCCCTTGTCGGTGCCTTCGATGCGCTCGTCGGTGACGCCCAGCAGGGCGTCGGCGGCGGCATCGCTGCGCGCGGTCAGGAACGCCGAGAAGCTGCCCTCACCACTCGCGACGAACTCCTGCCAGAACGGCTCGAGCCGCGCGACGAACGCCGGGAGCAAACCCTCGATGGCGTCGGGCACGATCGACGGACCGACCTTCTTGACCGCCGAGTATCCGCCCTTGAGCGCCAGGCCGGACGCACCCTTCTTGTCCGAAACCTCTGCGTCGACGAGCGCCTGGACGTCCGCGAGTACCGCGGGCAACCGGGCATCGTCCAGCAGGGTTTCGTTCAGAGCTGCAACCACTTTCAAAGCCTCCGTATCGACTGGTCCATTTCTGGCGGGCACGACACTATACGAGGCGGGTATCTGCACCGGTGAGGAGCAGTTCGTGGCACCGCCGCAGCCGGTCGCGCCACCAGTCGGCGCGCGGGTCCGGCGCGGCCAATTCGGCGAGCCGGTCGGGGTCCGGGAACACCGGGCTCGCGTCGAGTGTGCCGTCCGACATCTCGCGCGGTTCGGCCGTGACGTCGGCGTCGAACAGTCCCCCGGTCCCGAGGCCGCACGCGTGCTGTAGCCCGGGCAGCGCGGCCGCCGCGGCCAGGCCGGCGTTCATTCCGACGGCGGTGTCCAGCGCACTCGAGACCACCACCGGCACACCGTGACCTGCGAGTTCGTCGGCCAGTGCGAGCAGTCGCCGCATCCCGCCGAGCGGCGGCACCTTGACCACCGCGACGTCGGCGCCGCCGGCCCGCACCACCTTGAGCGGGTCCTCGGCGCGGCGGATGCTCTCGTCGGCGGCGATCGGGACACCCGGCAGGCGACGGCGCACCTCCACCAGTTCCGGCACGGTGGCGCACGGCTGTTCGGCGTACTCGAGGGGGCCGTCGGCGGTCAGCGCGGTCAGCGCGGCGACGGCGTCGTCGACGTTCCAGCCGCCGTTTGCGTCGACGCGCACATTCGGGATCAGCTCGCGCACCGCGTCGACCCGCGCGACGTCCTGCGCGAGGGTCTGCCCCTTCTCCGCGACCTTGACCTTCGCGGTCCGCGCGCCGGGGAAGCGGGCGAGGATCTCGGGGACCCGCGCCGGATCGATCGCCGGGACGGTCGCGTTGATCGGTACCCGCCGGCGCACCGGCGTCGGCGGCCCCGCCCACGCGGCCTCGATACCGGCGCGCAGCCAGTGCGCTGCCTCCGCGTCGTCGTACTCGGGGAACGGCGCGAACTCGCCCCACCCGGCGGGCCCCTCGAGCAGCAGCGCCTCACGAGTGGTGATGCCGCGGAAGCGAACCCGCATCGGCAGGCTCACCACGCGGGCCCCGGCCAGGACGTCGTCGAGGGACGGGAAGGTCACGGCTGGCCCGGCAGCAGCTGAATCATCAGGGCCTCGCAGTCGGCCAGGACATTGCCGTCCAGGTCGCGCAGATCGACGGTGCAGAACAGCTTGCGGCCCTCGACCCGGTCGACGCGGCCCTCGACCACCAGCTCGGTCTCGATGGGGGTGACCTTGCGGTAGTTGACGTGCAGATAGCCGGTGCGCGCGATCGGGTGTCCGGACGCGTGCACGATCATGCCGAGCATGTCGTCGAACAGCAGCGCGATCGTGCCGCCGTGCGCGGCGTTGTTGCCGCCACGGTGGTACATCCGGAAGACGCCGCGGGCGCGGACCCCGTCGGTGTCGACCTTGTCGAACAGCCACGGCAGGAGCAGCAGGCTGCCACGGCCGGGCAGCTGCGAGTTGAAGCCCGCCGGCGACTTGCCCTCGGGAACCCGGTACTGCTCGAGCATGTCGCTCAGGGCGTCGGCGCGGGCGATGGCCTCCTCGACCACGTCGTCGGGGATGTGTGTCGACACCGCGAGGTCCTGCAGCCGCCGCAGCGATTCGACGAACCTCCCGAAGTTCGGCCCCGCCGGGACGGGCGTGAACACCGGGAACCCGCCGTGGTGCTCGTGGACGTCGGCGTCGGACCGGTCGTCGGACCGCAGTTGCTCGCTCATCCCTRCACGGTATCGCCGGGGTGGAGTCGTTCCGGTGCGAGGTGTGCCCCGACACACCGGAGCCCGGGGCCTATCCTCGCTTCCGTGACCTTCAATCCGCAGCTCTGGCGTCCCGTCCCCGGTTTCGAGGATCTCACCGACATCACGTACCACCGTCATGTCAGCGAGGGCATCGTCCGCATCGCGTTCGATCGCCCCGAGGTCCGAAATGCCTTCCGCCCGCACACCGTCGACGAGCTGTACCGCACGCTCGACCACGCGCGCATGACCTCCGACGTCGGCTGCGTGCTGCTCACCGGCAACGGCCCCAGCGAGAAGGACGGCGGCTGGGCGTTCTGCTCGGGCGGCGACCAGCGCATCCGCGGCCGCAGCGGCTACCAGTACGCCTCCGGTGAGACTGCCGAGACCGTCGACAAGGCGCGCGCCGGACGCCTGCACATCCTCGAGGTGCAGCGCCTGATCCGATTCATGCCGAAGGTCGTGATCGCGCTCGTCAACGGCTGGGCCGCCGGCGGCGGGCACAGCCTGCATGTCACGTGCGACCTGACGCTGGCGTCGCGTGAGCACGCCCGCTTCAAGCAGACCGACGCCGACGTGGGCAGCTTCGACGGCGGCTACGGCAGCGCCTACCTCGCGAAGATGGTGGGCCAGAAGTTCGCCCGCGAGATCTTCTTCCTCGGCGACACCTACACGGCCGAGGAGATGCACCGGATGGGCGCGGTCAACCGGGTCGTCGATCACGACGAGCTCGAGAACGTCGCGATCGAGTGGGGCACCAAGATCAACGGCAAGTCGCCGCAGGCCCAGCGCATGCTCAAGTACGCGTTCAACCTGCAGGACGACGGCCTGGTCGGCCAGCAGCTGTTCGCCGGCGAGGCCACCCGGATGGCGTACATGACCGACGAGGCCGTCGAGGGCCGCGACTCGTTCCTCGAGAAGCGCGACCCGGCCCCCACGCCCGTTTCCGGAGCGGCGCGGGGGTTGGGCCGGGCCGTGATCGGGTGTGCAATGGACAGGTGAGCACCGAGGTCTCGTTCACGGTTGACGGTGTGCGCCTGTCGGGTGCGCTGACCGATCCTGCCGGCGACCTGCCGGTGGTCGTGTTCGCGCACGGCAGCGGCAGCGGACGGTTCAGCCCACGCAATCGGTTCGTCGCCGAGCTGCTGCAGGACGTGGGCCTGGGCACGCTGCTGTTCGACCTGCTCGCCCCGCACGAGGAGGGCGACCGTCGGCTCGTGTTCGACATCCCCCTGCTGTCGTGCCGGCTCATCGAGGTGACCGCGCGGGTGCAGGAGCGGGCGGCGGCGGTCGCGTACTTCGGCGCGAGCACCGGCGCCGCCGCGGCCCTGCACGCCGCCGCCGAACCACACGCCGACATCTCCGCGATCGTCTCTCGCGGCGGCCGCCCCGACCTGGCCGGATCACGCCTGTCGATGGTCCGGGCGCCGACATTGCTGCTCGTCGGCTCGCTCGACACCGCGGTGATCGAGCTGAACCGGAAGGCCGCCGCCCTGCTCGAGTGCGAACACGAGCTGGAGATCGTGCCCGGCGCGACGCACCTGTTCGAGGAGCCCGGCACGCTGGACGTGGTCGCCGAGCGGGCCCGCGAGTGGTTCGTCGCGCACGGGCCCCGATCGTGAAGGATCACGGGAAGTGGCGTGGCAGCAGGCAGACTGGACCCATGGCCGTCGACCGCGAGCAACCCGCGCCTGAACATCGCCGCCCGGACGGCGTCACGGACGCCACCGTCGAGGCGGTCGGCAAGCTGTCCGAGGCGCTCGAGACCGTCGAGCAGGCCCGCGGCCACCTGTATGCGTTCCACCAGTTGCTGGGCCGGGCGGATCGGCAGCTCGGGGACGCGGTGGAGCAGCTGATCACGTCGGGCCACCCCGCGTGCGCCGAACGCCTGCAGACGTCGATGCTGGGACGCAACGTCCTCGAGGGGCGGTGGACGTTCCAGATCGTCGAGGAGTTCGACGACGGCTACTGGTCCGAGTTCCGCGATCACGAGAAGGCGGTGCGCGACGTGCTGCTCGGTGGTCGCCGGCACCTGTACGAGGCCGAGATGAAGGAAGCGCGGCGTACGCACGGCCGCCCGGGGCACGAGGCCCGTCCGGCGCCGGACGAGTGACTCGGGAAGAATTGCCCGGCAACAGCATCAGGAGGACATGAGCGTGGAAATTCTCAGCAGCCGGATCATTCTGCGACCCCACGACTACGAGGTGACGCTGGCGTTCTACCGCGACACGCTGGGCCTGGCGATCGCGCGCGAATACCCCGGCGGCACAGTGTTCTTCGTCGGACAGGGGCTGGTCGAGGTGACCTCGCACGGCGGCACCGAGCTGGACACGCGGTTCTCGGGCGCGCTGTGGATGCAGGTGCGCGACCTGGCCGTCGCCCAGGACGACCTGGTCCGGGCGGAGGTGCCGATCGTGCGGGAGGCCCGACAGGAGCCGTGGGGCCTGCACGAGATGTGGATCGCCGACCCCGACGGTGTGCCCATCGTGCTGGTGCAGATCCCTGCAGACCATCCGATCCGCCGCGACCTACGCTGAACACGCCCGTGCGCCTACTTCGGAACGGCGCACGGGCGCGGAGCGCCTACTTCGACAGTGCAGCGGCGATCTGGTCGGCCTGAGCCTGACCCTCGTGCAGCTGACGCAGCAGCCACAGGCGCAGCACCTTGGCGATCGCACCGGCCAGGTACAGGGCGGCACCGATCACCGTCACCGCAAGGAACGCGGTCGCGAGGATCTGGTACGACGCGATGTCGCGCAGGTCGTTCTGGGTCAGCGACGAGACGTACACGACGAAGGCCGCCACGGCACCGACGACCATGAGCACCAGACCGGACACGCGCGCCACGCTGTCGCCGCGCGACTGGCCGGTCTTGAGCTTGAGGTCGGCGACGTCGGTCTTGAACTGGGCACGACGCTCATCTGCGAGAGTGGTCATCGTCATCCTCCTAGGTAACTGTTGGAAAGGTCGTTCTCGATTTCGTCGGGCGCCCCGACTCGGACCACTCGTCCGTGGAGCATGAGCGCCGCGCGATCGGCGATCGGCAGCACGGCGCGGGCGAACTGTTCGGCAACCAGGATCGTCAGACCCTCCTCGACCAACTGGCCGACGATGTCGTACATCTGCGAGACGATCCGCGGCGCCAGACCCATCGACAGCTCGTCGAGCAGCAGCAGGGTCGGGTCGGTACCCAGGGCCCGGGACAGCGCCAGCATCTGCTGTTCACCGCCGGACATGGAGCCGGCCAACTGGTTCTTGCGTTTCCCGAGGATCGGGAACCGGGTGTAGGCGATCTCCTCGAGCTTGGCGAGGTCGGTGCCCGTGCCGGTCGCGATCCACAGGTTTTCGCGGACGGTGAGGTTGGCGAAGATGCCGCGCCCCTCGGGGATCGAGCAGACACCGAGCTTCGCCAGGTCCGACGCCTCGGCGCCGTTGACGACCCGGCCCGCCATCCGCAGCTCGCCGTGCGTGATCGGCAGGATGCCCGAGCAGATCTTCAGGGTGCTGGTCTTGCCGCCGCCGTTCGGCCCGAGGAGGGCCATGACGGTGCCCGGCGCGAGCGTCAGGTCCACCCCGTGCAGCACCTCGATGGGGCCGTAACTCGCACGGACACCGGCCAATTCGAGCAGCGGGGTGGGTCCGTCCTGCGGCCCGTCCAGCGTCTCCGTCACGTTCGTGGCCCCAGTCGACATCACAGCCATCACACTGCCTCCTCTGCCGTGCCGATGTAGGCGGCGATCACCGCCGGGTCGTCGCGCACCTGCGCCGCGCTGCCCGACGCCAGGACGGCGCCGTAGTCGAGCACGTGAATCTGCTTGCACAGCTTCATCACCAGTGGGATGTCGTGCTCGACGAGGCAGATCGCCAGACCGTCCGCCGCCAGGGACCGCAGCAGGTCCGCGAAGTCCTCGGTCTCCTGCTCGGTCTGGCCCGACGCGGGCTCGTCGAGCAGCAGCAGCCGCGGCGATGTCATCAGTGCCCGGGCGGCCTCGACGACGCGAGCCCGTCCGGTCGGGATGTCCGAGACGTCCTTGTCGGCGACATCGGTGAGCTTGGTCAGCTCGAGGATCCGGTCCGTCTCGGCGTCCACGTCGATCTTGCTGCGCGTGTTGGCCCTGTGGATGTCGCCGGCGACCCGGATGTTGTCCCGCACCGACAGCGACAGGAACAGCTCCAGCCGCTGGAAGGTGCGGGCCAGGCCCTTGTTCGCCCGCTTGGCGGGCGAGAGCCGGGTGACGTCCTGGCCGTCGAGCAGGATCTTGCCCGATGCCGGCTTCTGCAGGCCGGTGATCGTGTTGAACAGCGTCGTCTTACCGGCGCCGTTCGGTCCGATCAGTCCGGTGATGGATCCGCGTTCGACCGTGATGCTGACGTCGTTGACCGCGACGTGGCCACCGAATCGGACAGTGATGCCCCGGGTTTCGAGGATCGGGGTGTCAGGCATGGACGCTCAACTCCTTCGGCTTCGAGGCGAAGTGCTCCGTGGCCGCAGCGGTGTGGGCCGTGACCGTGGCGGGCAGTCCGAGCTCGCGGTCGAGCTGCGTCAGGCCCTCTTCCGTGTAGGGCGCGTCGATGCCGATCTCCTCGGGCGCGATGCCCTTGGCGGCGTCGGCGGCCTCCTTGCCGAGGACCGCTTCCGGCATGACCATCTTTCCGATGACCGGGAGCATGAACACCGTGACGATCGTGATCGTCGCGAACCACCAGTTGCCCAGCACGCCGGTGAGCGCGAGGACGTACGACAGTGCGACGACGGCCGCGCCGCCGATCAGCACCGGCTTGGCGTTGCGCAGGTGGCGGTAGCCCTCGATCACGTCGTGCACCGTGCCCGACGGGTTCTTGCCGACGCCCATACCGATCAGCGCGGGGCTGACGGCCGCGAGGTGACCCAGGAAGGTCCACAGTCCCTCGATCTCGGGCTGGCTGGAGGCCAGGTTGCCGAACGAGACCATGATGACCGCGAATCCGATGCCGGCCATGATGCCGCCGAAGAACGCGCCGGTGACGTAGCCGATGCCGGCGACGACCGTGAGCATCAGGATCGTGAGGCTGATCATGATCGAGAAGTTCTCGTTCGAGACCGCACCGATCGCAGTCGACATCAGGATGCCGCCGAGTCCGGCGATGCCGGCAGAGAGCATGAACACGCTGAGCTTGAGCTTGACGAGGTTCTGTCCGAGCATCGCCGAGGCGGCCGGGCTGTCCTTCATCGCGGCGAGCCGGCGGCCGTAGCCGCTGTTGCGCAGTGCGATGACGCCGACAGCGAGGATCACGAACAGGGCGGTGGCGGTCATGAGGAACGCCGTCTGGTTGCTCAGGTCCAGCGGGCCGATCTTGATCGGAGGCATCACGAGGGAGCCGCCGGGGAAGATCGAGAACTTGACGCCTAACAGTTCGTGCTCGGTGGTGTCGCGCAGCACCATGTTGCTGAGGAACACGCCGAATGCCATCGTCGCCAGCGCCAGGTACAGGCCGCGCAGGCGCAGCGCCGGCAGTGCGACGAGGCCGCCGATGACCGCGGCCGCGAGGGTCCCGAAGATCAGCCCCCAGATGGTCATGCGGGCCGCGAGGCCGGTTCCGGAGACACCGAAGTGGAACGCGACGATGGTCGCGATCGCACCGAAGGACACCGACGCCAGGTTCATCTCGCCGGCGTATCCGGTGAGCAGGGTCAACGAGAGCGCGATGATCGCGAACGAGACACCCAGGGTCAGGGTGGTGATCGCGGACTCGACCATGAGCAGACGGATCAGGTAGATGATCACGATCAGGGCGACGCCCCACGCGACGGCCTTGCGCACGCTCGGGACCGAGTACCGCTCACGGGTACGGACCGCGGTGCCGCGCAGCCGATCCTGCGGCAGCACGATCAGGACGACGAACAGCGCGATCATCGGCAGCGACACGCGCAGGTTCGAGGTCCACGTCCACTCGGACGGGAAGTAGCCGAGCACGTAGGTGCCGGCCAGACCCAGCACGATGGCGCCGACGAACGTGCGCGGGATGCTGCGCAGGCGGCCGAACATCGCGGCGGCGAACGCGTCGATCACGAGCAGCGTCAACAGGTTGGCCTCGAGCGTGCCACCACTGATCGGGGTGACCAGGATGCCGGCGAGGACGGCCAGCGTGGAACCGAGTGCCCACGAGAACGCGGCGATGCGCTCGGGGTTGTGCCCGTTGAGGCGGAGCAGATCAGGGTCGTCCACGACGCCGCGCATCGAGACGCCGATGCGGGTGCGGGTGAACAGGAAGCGCAGGCCGACGGCGATGAGGACCGCGGCGACCAGGCAGATGATCTCGTGGGTGTGGATCGTCGCGCCGAAGAACGAGAACCGGCTGTCGTCACCGAAGAACATCTTCATGGTGCGGGCTTCTTCGGGGTGCCAGAACCAGGTCGACAGCGACAGCATGCCGAGCATGATCGACACCGTGACGACGATCTTGGTGACCTCGGAGGTGTCCCGTAGGCCGCGCATGATCAGCGCGTACAGCAGCAGCCCCATGAGCGGTCCGGCGATGCCGAGCGTGATGATCAACGCCACGGGTGTCGGCAGACCCCAACCGTAGCGGAGCTGCCAGTAGAGAAAGGCGCCGAGCATCGCCTGCGCGCCGTGCGCGAAGTTGATCATGCCTTGGGCGTGATCACGTTCGGGTTCAGGTACTTGGTCGAGATGCGATCGGCACCCAGCTCGGTGCCCCACGTCGACTTGTCGGTCTTGACCAGGTAGTTCGGGTCGCACTTGAACTCGCCGGCATCGGCGGGGAACGCCTGCGAGTAGTCCGCGCCCTTCAGCGAGACCATCAGGCCGCACTGCGCCGGGATGTTCGCACCCGGGTCGCTGACGGCGTGCAGTCCGCCACCGTCCCACTCGTGGATCTGCGAGAGCTCGTCGATCATGCACTGTCGCGTCAGGTCCGAACCGCATTCGTCGGCGGCGGTGGCCCACAGCAGGAACGAGGACGTGGCCTGCATGCCCAGGAGCGCGGTCTTGCCACCCTTGGCCGTGACGAGGTCCTTGTACTGCTTGACGGCGGCGTTGTCGTCGTTCTCCAGCATCTGGAAGGTCATGCCGGCATTGAGGTTGTCGAGCAGACCGCTGTCCTTGTTGAAGCCCTGGACGGCGTTGGCGTACCACGTGGCCTCACCGAGCAGGATCGGGTCGAGGCCGACCTGATCGATCGCCTTGATGAGGTTGAACTCGGCCGGAACCGGCGAACGCGAGGTCCACAGGCCCTTGGCACCGCACTGCTTGAACTTCTCGGCGAACGGCACGTAGCTGGCTTCACCGTCGTAGTTGATGGTGACGCCACAGTCCTTGAGCTTGAAGCCGGCGGCCTCGGCCATGGACTTGGTCTTGGTGAGCGACGTGATGATGGTCGGCATCGTGGAGCCGATCAGCGCGAAGTCGTTCTTGAGGTCGGGGTGCATCTCCCCCATCTGGAACCACGCCGACGCGTTCGCGATGTCGACGGGGAACGGCACGCCCTGGTAGGTCATGGGGCCGTTGGCCGCGTCCGGGGAGACCGTGAAGCCGGGGACAGCCGCCAGATTGCAGGCCACGCGGGTCTGCTCGGAGGTCTGGTCCATCGCGAAGCCGTGGCCGACCATCATGAACTCGGAGCGGCACGCGTCCTGCATGACGGCGTTGGCCTGCGTCATCGCGGCGTCGTAGTCGGTGCCGACGATCTTGCGGCCGTTGATGCCGCCCTGATCGTTGCACCACTCGATCATCGCGGAGACGGCGTCGGACATCTCCTTGTTGAGGCCCGGGGCCTTGGCGTAGCCGCGGTCGTCACCGAAGCCGATCTTGATCTCGGTGTCGCTGACGCCCTGATCGGTAGCGCCCTTGGCGTCGCCCTCACCGCACGGGGAGGCGAGCGTGCCGAACTTGTCGACCGACGCGGATGCCGACTTGGTGTCGCCCGAGCCGCTGCTCGGGACGCCCGAGTCGCCGGAGCGCTCGCCGGCACAGGCCGAGACCAGTGCCGCGGTTGCGGCGAGTGCCACAACCAGCTTGGCTGTCTTGTTTCGCTTCACGATCTGTGAATCTCCTTCTCGAGTGCCCGGAACCGGGCCGGGGACGAACGGGCGTGCTCGGTGGTGCGGTCACGCCCTACAGGGCTGCCGCTCCGAGCACGTGGATCGACAAGTAAAGGTCAAGTAATCGATTTCGTTTCTTTAGGTAAAGACACGAGGTCGAGTGATGTCCCAGACCGCTTTTCTCATCGCGCCACCCACTCCTTCGCCCCGCTACCCGAGGCTTCATGAGCCCCGATGCGGAGGACCGTAATGAGGATCACACCCACGCCGAGGGCCCATCCCGGTGAGTGAGACTTCGTAGTGAGGCGGGCCACAGGCAGCCGAAAAACGTGAGTGTCCACACACCACCGGAACCGTCGTGCGAGGTGATGGGACGACGCAACCGGGATCACGGCTTGTTCACCGGATGCTCGCTGTACTTTTACGCTTTCGATACGCACAATTCGCTTGTGACCGCAGAGCTCGTCGTTCTCTTGGTAGTGGTCGTCACTGCCCTCGCATTCGATTTCACGAACGGCTTCCACGACACCGGGAACGCGATGGCCACCTCCATCGCCACCGGCGCACTCCGACCGAAGGTCGCAGTGGCACTCTCTGCAACCCTCAATCTGGTAGGCGCCTTCCTGTCCGTGGAGGTCGCCGCGACCGTCGCCAAGGGCGTGGTCAATCTTGGGACCGTCAGCGGTGAGGACCTGCTGCTGATCGTGTTCGCCGGCCTCGTGGGCGGCATCCTCTGGAATCTCGCGACCTGGCTGTTCGGCATGCCGTCCAGCTCGTCGCACGCCCTGTTCGGCGGCCTCATCGGCGCGGCCATCGCCTCGATCGGCATGAGCGGCGTCGAGTGGGGCGGTGTGCTCGGCAAGGTCATCATCCCCGCCCTGCTGGCTCCCGTGGTCGCCGCGCTGGTCGCCGCGGTCGGCACCAAGCTGATCTACCGCATCACCCGGGACGTCCCGGACGACAACAAGAGCAAGGGCTTCCGCATCGGCCAGGTCGGCACGGCATCCCTCGTCTCACTCGCGCACGGCACGAACGACGCCCAGAAGACGATGGGCGTCATCTTCCTGGCCCTGGTCGCCCACGGCTCCATCACTGCAGACAGCGAGATGCCCTTCTGGGTCAAGCTCAGCTGCGCGGTGGCGATCGCCCTCGGCACCTACCTCGGCGGCTGGCGCATCATCCGAACCCTCGGCAAGGGCCTCGTCGAGATCGCTGCCCCGCAGGGCATGGCGGCAGAGTCGTCGTCTGCCGCGATCATCCTGACCTCGAGCCACCTCGGTCTGCCGCTGTCGACCACCCACGTCGCGACCGGCTCGATCCTCGGTACGGGACTCGGCCGCAAGGGTGCCGAGGTGCGGTGGGGCGTCGCCGGCCGCATGGCGGTCGCCTGGCTGATCACGCTGCCGTCCGCCGGTATCGCCGGCGCGATCTGCTGGGCCCTCGCACACGTGATCGGCGGCCTGCCGGGCGTCATCGTCGTGTTCGCCCTGCTGGTCGTACTGTCGGCGTTCATGTACATCCGGTCGCGCCGCGAACCGATCGACCCCAGCAACGTCAACGCCGAGTGGGAGGGCGGCCTGGCCCCCACGAACGACGCGGACGCCGCTTCGGCCACGACCACAGCCACGGCCGCTGCCGTGACCGACCAGACCTCCGAGGTCGAGCCCACCACCCGCAAGATCTGAAAGGAGACGACCGATGGATCTACTCGCACAGACCGCCAACTCGCTGTGGCAGGTCGTCCTCGTCGGACTACTGCTCGGGGCAGGACTGCCCGCCATCTTCGCGCTGGGCCTCAAGTCACTGTCCATGGGCGCACAGCCGGGTCCCGACGGACAGGCGTCGACGCTCGGCAAGCTCGGAGCCGCCCTCTGCTTCGCCGTCGTGCTGATCGCGATCATTGCTGGGATACTGATGTTGATGCAGAACTTCCTGGCCAGCAGTTTCGGCATCCACGTCTTCTGAGTGAGGTAACGCACCGACCCGCGTCCCCACTCCTTCGTGAAAGTGATCGCATCCGTGACTGATGACTCGCACCGCTCGGCGACTGATGACTCGCACCGCTCGGCGACTGATGACTCGCACCGCTCGGCGACTGATGGCTCGCCCCGCTCGGCGGAACACAAGAGCGCGCTTCGCTCGGTACTCGACTGGCTCCGCGCCGGCTATCCGGAGGGGATTCCCGCCAAGGACCATTTCGCGCTGCTCGCCGTCCTGGGACGCCGACTGACCGACGAGGAGATCGGGCAGATCGTCGAACTGTCGATCGAAACCGCCCACGAGCATCCCGACCGGCACGTCGACTACGACGCGCTGAAGAGCATCATCGCCGGCGTCATCCGCGAGCAGCCGACCGAAGAGGACATCGCCCGCGTCACCGAGCGCCTCGCCGCGGGTGGTTGGCCCGTCGTCTCCGACGAGCAGGAAGCGTCGAGAGAACACCAATACCGCTGACGGACCAAGTTCAGGAGCACCATTGAGCCTGCCTCCGTTCCTCTCCTCGATCATCGACTGGCTGCGCGCCGGCTACCCCAACGGCGTTCCCGAGCAGGACTATGTCCCGCTGTTCGCTCTCCTCACCCGCCGACTGTCGGAGGACGAGGTCGACATCGTGACCGCAGCCCTGGTCGACGACGGCGACCTGCCGATCTCCAAGACCGACATCCAGGTGCTCATCACCAAGATCACCAACGAGATGCCGCTCGAATCCGACGTGGACCGCGTGCGGTCGCACCTGTCGTCCGGGGGATGGCCRCTCGCCGGTCCACCGGCGACCTGACCCGTGTCCGACCGGGACGCTCCCCGTGAAACCATCGAGGAGTGAGCCCGGTCCTGCACACCCTTCCGATTCCCGCCGGTAGCGCGGCGACGGCCCTCCTGCCCCGGCTCGAACGACTCCTCGACCGCGACGGCCCACCCCTCCTACCGGTACCGGAGCAGGACCAGCAGGAGACGAGACGCCTGTGCGACGCCCTGCGTCCGGGTGAGGCGATCGACGATGTGCCCGGCGCCGACGACATCGCGCTCGTGATGGCGACCTCGGGCACCACCGGGGTCCCCAAGGGCGCCATGCTGACCTCGCGCGCGCTGCGGGCCAGCGGCGACGCGACACACCGCAGGCTCGGCGGGCCCGGGTCGTGGTTGCTGGCACTGCCGGCACACCACATCGCGGGCATGCAGGTGCTGCTGCGGAGCGTGCTGGCCGGCGCCGCGCCCGTCGTCGTCGACGTCACACGCGGATTCGATCCGGCGACCCTGCCGGCAGCCGTCGACGCGATGGCGGGGCCACGTCGCTACACCTCGCTGGTGCCCACCCAACTGGTCAAGGCCCTCGACGACGCCGCGGCGGCCGCCGCACTCGCCGAACTGGACGCCGTCCTCCTCGGTGGCGCCGCGACACCTCCGCCGCTCCTGCGCCGGGCCGTCGACGCCGGACTGACGATCGTGCGCACCTACGGGATGAGCGAGACGTGCGGCGGGTGCGTCTACGACGGCACACCCCTCGACGGTGTGCGGGTCCGCATCGCGGACGACTCCCGCGTCCTGCTCGGTGGAGACACGCTCGCATCGGGGTACCGCGGGATTCCCGATCACCCGGCCTTCAGCGAGCCCGGATGGTTCCGCACCGACGATGCCGGAACCGTCACCGACGGCGTCCTGACGATCCGCGGGCGGTTGGACGAGGCGATCTCCACCGGCGGTCTGACGGTGGTGCCGCAGGTGGTCGAAGCCGTCCTGATGGAGCACCCGGACGTTCGCGAATGCGCGGTGCTCGGTGTCCCCGACGAACGACTCGGCCAGCGGGTGGTGGCGGCGATCGTGCCGGAGGACGGGACCGCCCCCACCGTCGACGACCTGCGGGCCCATGTCGGCGCCTCGCTCGACGCGACCGCGGCACCGCGGGAGGTGAAATTCGTCCGCTCACTCCCGCTGCGGGGGCCGGGCAAGGTGGACCGCAAGGCCCTGCAGACAGCCTGGATTCGAACGAATAATTGATCCAGTTGATCAGTATCTGCCGGCCGAGACACGATTGTTACTCTTCGGCGCGGCGGGTTCGGCGCGACGGTTCTCCCTGATCAAAGGGAGTGCAGCGGGGAGGTAAACGATTCGGCGCCACCCGCGGGCGCGGCCGATTCCGCCGAAAACCCTTGCCCGAAAACGTAAACGGGCCATGCTTCGCCTGTGATCTTGGTTTCGGGGAACCGAGCACCGCGATCGCCTGTCCACCGACACTCCATCGACAGGGGTTGATCATGCAAACACGTCCGTCTACATCTCAGCTGTTACGCCGCACGACCGTCGGGGCCGTCCTCGTCGGCGTGTCGGCACTCACCGCACCCGCAGTTGCGGGCGCGGAAACCGTGGAGCTCACCCGCCCCACAGTGACGTTCACCGTCACCGACAGCACTTTCGACCTGACGCTCGAGAATCCCAACAGCGATCCGACCAGCAGTTGCGGGGCGTTCGTGGTCCAGGCCTCGAAGCTCTCCGCACTCGAGGAGGATCCGTCGAGGATCAACGAACCCGGCTTCCTGACATGGCGGACCGCACGCAGCGAGCGCGTCGCGGCCGACTCGTCCCGGACCTACACCTTCGACGTCCCGCGCGGATTCTATGCCGTTGTGGGCGAATGTGTTTCGCCCACACAACCGAAGCCGTCCGCGAGCGATCCGCAGGTGGTGTCGGTTCCGCGCAGCCAGTACACAGGCAGTTCGAGCGCAGCCCCCGCAAACATCGCGGGCATCGCCCGCGGCCTCTTCTCCGGCGGCTCGCTCGCCGCAGGGTAGCCCGAGTCGGAGCATCGGCCGGGCAGGAAACCCCTGCCCGGCCGATGCGAACCGACCGCCCCGAAATTCGGGTAGTTGAACAAGCAATTGAATACCTAACGACCACTGAAACAAGATTGTTACATAGGTCCCAAACCGGCTCGTACGGTGGGGATTTCCGCTGATCAAACATCGTTACCGGGCGGTAGGAACGGAACATTCCTCGCACCGAGGACCGCATTTCGTTACGGCCCCGAGAGGTTCACCTTGCGGGAACTTGACCCAACCCCGATGCTTCTCCCCAGTGATCTTGGTTTCGGGTCTTGGTTTCGGGGAGCCGGGCGCCGCGATCACGTGTTTCGAACACTCGTACTCAACAGGAGTTGTCCATGCACGTGCGTACTCGAAATCTGTTCACCCGCAGTGTGGCCGGTGTCGCGATTGCCGGCGCAGCCGCTCTCGCCGCCCCTGCCCTCGCGTCGGCCGCACCCGCGGTCAAGGCGCCGACGGTCACCGCGGCCGCCGCGAGCAGCACCATCACGGTGACGGTGGCGAACCCCAATACCGATCCTTCCGTCACGTGTGGCGCCCACGCCTTCGCCGCGTCGCGCGCGAGTGAACTGGAGAAGGATCCCTCCAAGCTCTTCGAGCCCGGATTCACGTTCTGGAAGGTCTCCGACAAGGCCCGCGTCGGCGCGTCCGACACCAAGTCCTTCACCACGCCGGAGTTCAACGACGGCGTGTTTGCCGTTGTCGGCGAATGCACTTCGGCCAACGGCGGCACGCCGGTGCTGGGCAAGCCCCAGGTCGTCAGCCTGCCCGAGGACGCGATCTTCGGCAGCCTGCGCAACGGCGCACTCGAGAACGTCCTCGACTTCGTCCTGGAGGGCAACATCGACGGACTGATCAAGGCCATCTCGGCCGGATCGTCTCAGCCCGCCTGACAGACCACCCGCACCACAGAACGTGCGCGGCGGTCCGGACACCAGTCGGGGATGCCCGGGCCGCCGCGCATCCTTTCCTGATCCGCTCGCCGTGTCCGCCTCGCGGTTCCTCGCGCCGAGCCGGCCACTGTCGAAAGGTCCACACCATGCGCTTACGTTCCACCTCACTCGTCACCCGTCTGGCGGCAGGGAGTGCCGTCGCCGCCGCGGCCCTGATCGCTGCTCCCGCGCTCGCGTCCGCCGCGCCCGCCACCTTCACTGGACCCACCGTGACGGCGGAGGCCGCCGGAGATGCGATCGCCGTCTCCATCACCAACCCCAACGTCGACTTCCCGACGAGCACGTGCGGTGCCGTCGCGATCGACTCCGTCAAGGTGCCCGAGGCGGTCGACGACCCGCTCAAGCTGCTCGAGCCCGGATTCGTTGCTTGGACCAGTGGTCTCGACAGCGTCGGCGCGGGTGTCACCAAGGCGTACACGACACCGGCCCTCACCGGTGGCATGTACGCCGTCGTGGGCGCGTGTGTGTCGCTGGCCAATCCCGTTCCCGAGCTGGGCGATCCGGTCCTCGTCGGTGTCGGTGACACCTTCGGCAGCCTCGGGACGATCACCGGCAGCCTCGGTGACTTCATCCCGAACATCGGCGACCTGATCGGTGGCCTACTGAAGTAGCTCGACCCGCACGAAGACCCGGGCCCGCGGTGCATTGCACCGCGAGCCCGGCGCGTGTCCGGACGCAAGCGCGGTGCAAGGGCGGTGCAAGAGGGCACCGTCATGGTTGTGCCATGAACCTCGATACCTCACCCCCGGCCATCGAGGCCGTCGGGCTCGTCAAGACCTTCGGGCAGCAGCGGGCCGTGGACGGCGTCAGCCTCACCGTCCCGACCGGTTCGGTGTACGGCGTGCTCGGCCCCAACGGCGCCGGCAAGACGACGACAGTCCGGATGCTCGCGACCCTGCTGCGGCCCGACGGCGGCGAGGCCCGCATCTTCGGCCGTGACGTCGTCCGCGAATCGACGGCCGTCCGTTCCCTCGTCGGCGTCACCGGCCAGTACGCGTCGGTGGACGAAGACCTCACCGCCACCGAGAACCTCGTGATCTTCTCGCGGCTGCTCGGCCTCGGCCGCGCCGACGCCAAGCGCAAGGCCGTCGAACTCCTCGAAGAGTTCGGACTCACCGAGGCGGCGTCGAAGCCGCTGAAGAACTTCTCCGGCGGCATGCGCCGGAGACTCGACCTCGCGGCCAGCCTCATCGCCCGTCCCCCGCTGCTGTTCCTCGACGAGCCCACCACGGGCCTCGACCCGCGCACCCGCGCGCAGATGTGGGACACCATCCGCAGGCTCGTCGCCGAGGGCTCGACGGTACTGCTCACCACGCAGTACCTCGACGAGGCCGACCAACTGGCGGACCGGATCGCGGTGATCGACCACGGTCGTGTGATCGCCGACGGCACCGCCGACGAACTGAAGGCGTCGGTCGGAGTGTCGGCACTGCAGTTGACCCTCGCCGATCGCACGCAGACCGAGGAAGCCCGGTCCGTGATCTCCGCGATGCTCGGCATCGAGGCAGCGGTCACGCCGGAGTCCGGACGTATCACCGCGCCGCTGACCGATCCGTCGATCACCGCGGATCTTCTCGTGCACCTGCGCGACCGGTCCATCGCGGTGGACGAGATCACCGTGTCGAAGCCGAGCCTTGACGAGGTCTTCCTCACCATCACCGGGCACGACACTGCCGAGTCCGAAGGAGACGCCGCATGACCACCACACTCACCTCGCCTGCGCGACAGGGAGACACGCGGACGATCGAAGCCGCCGACCGCATCGACCTCCGGGACGCGATCGCCCACACCTTCACGATGGCGTACCGCGGCATCCTGAAGATCAAGCACAACCCCGAGCAACTGTTCGACGTCGTGATCCAGCCGGTGATCTTCACGTTCATGTTCACGTACATCTTCGGCGGCGCGATCTCCGGCGACGTGAAGTCGTACCTGCCCATCATCATCCCCGGCATCCTCGTCCAGACGGTGATCACGGCATCGATCGTCACCGGCACCCAGTTGCGCGAGGACATGGACAAGGGGGTGTTCGACCGGTTCAAATCGCTGCCGATAGCCCGGATCGCCCCGCTGTCCGGGGCCCTGCTCGCCGACGTCGTGCGGTACGCGATCGCGACCACCATCACGATCGTCGTCGGCATCGCCATGGGTTACCGCCCGGGTGGCGGATTCGTCGGCGTGGTGTGCGCGGCGCTGCTGATCATGGTGTGCGCGTTCGCGATCAGCTGGATCTTCGCACTCATGGGCGTGCTGATGAGCAAGGCCTCCGCCGTGCAGGGCGTCTCGATGATGATCCTGTTCCCGCTCACGTTCATGTCGAACGCGTTCGTACCGTCCGACACGATGCCGGGCTGGATGCAGGCGTTCGTGAACGTCAACCCCGTCTCGCACCTGGTGACCGCGGTCCGCGAACTCGCCAACGACGGCCACTTCGGTATCCACGCGGTGTATGCACTGGTTGGTGCCGCCGTCATCGTCGCGATCATGGCCCCGCTCACGGTGCGGACCTACATGCGCAGGACCTGAGGCCTCACGCCTCCGTCTCGGAGAGAAGGCCGAGTATCTCGCGACGCGCGGCGGCGCGCGGCGTCCCCTCCACGGACGCCAGCGCCGCCGCAACGGCATCGTGACCGAGCAGATCCTTCGCCAGCTCCAGATGTCTTTCCAGTCTCATCGACGGATAGTCCTGGCGTGCTTTGACTTTCGCTGCGAGCGCAAGCAACCGCACCCCACGTTCGACGGCGCGGCCGGTGGCGACGGCGAAGCTACCGACAGCGCACGCGACCGCCCCGGTCTGCGGTAGATCCGGGTATCCGCGGGAACCGAGGCGCTGCATCGCAACGGCTTCGAGGCGAAGTGCCAGATCTGCGACAAGTTCCGAGCGTCCGGCGAGTACGTGCGCGTCCACGACAGCGGACACGACCATGATCTCGAACGGATCGGCCGGAAGCTCGCCCGCGAGGTCGCCGGCCTGTTCGGCCGCCCGGCGGTATTCGGCCAGTCCCCGATCGACGACACCGGTGGCCAGATCGGCCTCCGCGGTACTCGCCGACAACGCTGCCTGGTTGTTCGTGTCGTGATCGCTGTTCGCGCCGCTGCCCTGCGCGCTCGCGTGCAGCGGGACGAGCGCCGCGAGTTCGGTGCGCGCGTCGGCGATCCGGTCGGCACCGACGAGAGCAGCCACCATGAAACCGCGCACCTGCAGGCTCTCGTCGTACAGGTGCATCGTCCACAGGACTTCGGCGGACCGCCGGTAGAACTCGACCGCTTCGCCGTAGCGCGCGGACTGGGAGTACAGGCCGCCGAGGTGCTGACACACCATCGCCAGGCCCCAGCTGTCGTTCAGTTCCTCCGCCAGGGCGAGCGCCTGCCGTGCGTCGGACTCCGAACCGAACAGGTCCCCGATGTTCTCCCGGAGGTTGGCGCGCGCGATCAACGCGGAGCTGCGCGCCCCCGGGTCGGTCGACCGCACCGCCGTCGCGAGCGTCCGCGCCAGGCCGCGCCCCGATCCGGGCACCAACATCAGTGTGGCGTTCACCCGCGACGACCCGCTGATGTCCGTGCGGGCGGCGAGCAGTCGTCGCAGACGAGTGCGGGCAATCGCGACCACGCGCAGATTGCCTCCCATCGCCATGTGGGCGGCGGCCAGCACGTACGCCGCCGCGAGGTGATCCGCGGGTACGTCCTCGGCGGGGAGGCCGGAATCGTCGAGTTCGAGCACTCGCGGTGCCCACGCGAAGACCTCGGAGTGCGCGCCGCGAAAGGCCCACATGCCGCCGAGCACGGGGAAGATCGTGAAGACGGCGCGAACGAGCTTCTCCGACAGCGCATATCGCAGCACCGCGAGCAGGTTGTCGTGCTCGGCCTCGACACGGTGCGCCGCCGCGATCTGACGGCCGGACATGAAGTCGTGGAACACCTCCCGCGAGAAGCACTCCGCCCACTCGACCGTCCGACGACGCACCTCGGCGTCCTCGTCACCGTCCGACTGCTCCTCGCCGAACTCCCGCACGGTCTCGAGCATGTGGTACCGAAGCCCCACGGCATCGGCGCCGTCGGGCGGTTCGACCACCGACAGCATCGACTGGTTCACCAGGCCCTCGAGTGCATCGGCGACGTCGACGACCTCGCCCCACTGCGCCACGGCGACCGCGGCGTCGGCCGTGAATCCTGCCGGGAATCGGCATATTCGACGCAACGCCGCCTGCTCCGGCTCCTCGAGCAGGTTCCAACTCCAGTCGATCACGGCACGGAGCGTGCGGTGCCGTTCCGGCGACGTCCGGTCCCCCGAACGCAGCAGCGCGAACCGGTCCACCAGTCGGGCGTTGATCTCCTCGACGCTGAGTGTGCGGACCCGTGCCGCGGCGAGCTCGATCGCGAGCGGCAGCCCGTCCAGCGTCCGGCACAGGCGCTCGACCTCACCGTCGTCCAGACGCACCGAGGGGCGCACCGCGAGCGCCCGTGCCCGGAACAGTTCGGTGGCGGGCGATCCGTCGTCGTCGATCGCCAACGGTGCCAGCGGATACACCGCCTCCGCGGTGATCGACATCGGCGACCGGCTGGTCGCGAGGACCGTCAGGTGCGGGCTCGCGGCGATCAGGTCGGACACCGCGTCGGCGGCGTCGTCGATCAGGTGCTCGCAGTTGTCGAGAATCAGCAGCGACGGTCGGGCCGACAGCGCGTCGCGCAACCGCTGGCGCGCGTCGTGGATCCGGGTGCGGGTGAGCGCGCCCGGCGTGAGGTCGGCCTCGCTCAGACTGAGGGTGCCGCTGATCGCGGCGATCAGGTCCTCGCCGCTGCGCAGCGGCGCGAGTTCGACGAGCGCAACCGGCATCCGGCCCGAGACCTCGGCCCCCACCGCGTGCGCGACCCGCGTCTTGCCGGTGCCACCGGGCCCCAGGACGGTCACCACCCGCGACGACGCCAGCAGCAGTTCGAGCGCCGCCAGATCGGTCTTCCGTCCGAGCAGCGGGTTGGGCGCGGCGCGGAGCCCGATCACGTTGGGCAGCATCCGGGTTGCCGCCTCCGAAAACCCCGCTGCCTCCGCTGCCTCCGCTGTCTCCACCGCACCGCCCGACTCCTTCCGCGCCGCGCGATCGGTCCGATCGCCGCGCAGGATGGCGGCATTGAGGTCGACGAGCCGGGCGGACGGGTCCACGCCCAGGCGATCGGCCAACCGGCCGCGCAACCCTGCGAACACCTCGAGCGCCTCGTTGGATCGACCCGAGCCGTGCAGGCACTCCATGAGCAGCGCGTGCGCGCCCTCGTCGAGCGGCGACGCACCCGCCGCGGCACGCGCGATCGGCAGCGCGACGGCGAACTCGCCGGACGCCAGCAGCGCAGCGAGTTCCACCGCGTCGAGCGCGCCGCGATGCGACGCGGCCTCGGTCGCCAGGTCGTCGGCGAGGTCGCCGCCGGGCAGGTCCGCCCCCGGCTCGCCGCGCCACAGCGCCCGGGCCCGGCGCACCGCGTCCAGCGCGCCCCGCTGGTCCCCGTCGGCGTGACGCTGTCCCGCTTCCCGCGCGAGCAGACGCGCGCGCGTCAGATCGACCTGTTCCGGTGCAAGGGCAAGCCGGTAGCCGGCCGGACCGGCCTCGATCGCCCCGTCCGGCAGCGCCGAGCGCAGCCGGGAGATCTGTGTGTGCAGGGCGTTGGCCGGGGACTTCGGCGGGGCGTCACCCCAGACGTCCTCGACCAGCGCCGCGGCGCTGCGGCTGTGTCCGGGCCGCCGCGCGAGCGCCACCAACAGAGCGCGGGCGCGCGGCCCGGGCAACGGAATCAGGACACCGTCTCGGCGTGTGGCAACGCCACCCAACAGCGCCACCTCGACCGGCGGCTCCGTGGGTGCCGGGGACTGGGGATCGCTCGTCACGGTTTGCACCGGCGACAAGCCTATGGGAGTACCCGACCGTGCGGCCACCCGATTCGACGAGGGTGAAAGGATCGGCGCATGGCTTCTGTGTCCCAGTGGATCGAGGGCGCCCGACCGCGCACCCTGCCCAATGCGATCGCTCCGGTGTTCGCCGGTACCGGCGCGGCGGCGTCCCTCGACGGCGCGGTGTGGTGGAAGGCGCTGCTGGCGCTGGTGGTCTCGCTGGCGTTGATCGTCGGCGTCAACTTCGCGAACGACTACTCGGACGGCATCCGCGGCACCGACGACGAGCGGGTGGGCCCGCTGCGCCTCGTCGGGTCCGGGCTGGCCTCGCCCGGTGCGGTCAAGGGCGCCGCGATGGGCTGTTTCGCGGTGGCCGCGGTCGCGGGCATCGCCCTCGCCCTGGTCTCGGCGTGGTGGCTGATCCTGATCGGCGCAGTCTGCATCCTGGGCGCCTGGTTCTACACGGGCGGCAAGAAGCCCTACGGCTACAGCGGTTTCGGCGAGATCGCGGTGTTCGTGTTCTTCGGTCTGGTCGCGGTGCTCGGCACCGAGTTCGTACAGGCCGAGCGTGTCGACTGGGCGGGTCTGCTGGCCGCGATCGCGGTCGGCTCGTACTCGAGCGCGGTGTTGGTGGCGAACAACCTGCGCGACATCCCGACCGACACCGAATCCGGGAAGATCACCCTCGCAGTGAAATTGGGGGACGCCCGCACCCGCACCCTGCACCTGGCGCTGCTGGTGGCGCCGTTCGTGGTGACCCTCGCGCTCGTCGCGCGCACGCCGTGGGCGCTCGTCGGTCTGATCGCGCTTCCGCTCGCGATCAAGGCCAACGCGCCCGTGCGGACCGGTGGCCGGGGACCCGCACTGATCCCGGCCCTCGCGGTCACCGGCATGTCGATGCTGGTGTGGGCCACGGCCACCGGACTCGCACTCGGTCTCGGCTGAGCCGTACGCAGCTAGTCGGTCGCGGTACGGTGCCCGAGAACGTTGACGACCTTCCCGTCCGGATCACGGACGAAGAACCGTCGGACACCCCACTCCTCGTCCTGCAGCGGATGGACGATGGTCGCGCCGCGCGCGACCATCGCCTCGTACACCGCGTCCACATCGTCCACCTCGACGCTCATGTCGGGGTGGACCGGCGCCGTCGCGTCGTCGCCCATCAGCGTCACCTGGGCGGTGGGATTCGACGGTGACGCCATCGTCATCACCCACCCTTGATTCATCACCTCGGCGAAGCCCAGCGCGGCATAGAAGTCGCGGCTGTCGTCGAGCGATTTCGCGTGGATGTCGGGAACGACCCGGCGGATCGTCATGTCACTTCTTGTCCGGAACCAGTGCGCTGAGCAAGAAGTTCACGAGCGAGATGATCAGCGCACCCCACACCGCCGTCCAGAAGCCGTCGACGCTCAGGCCCCACTCGGTCTGCGAACTGATCCACGACGTGAGCATCAGCATCAGCGCGTTGATCACGAGAGTGAACAGGCCGAGGGTGAGGATCAGCAGCGGCAGCGACAGCAACTGCACGATCGGCTTGACGAACGCGTTCACGACCGTGAACAGCAGCGCGATCCCGAGGATGATCAGCACGTCGTTTCCGGTGCCCTCGCCCGAGTCGGCGATCGTGATGCCGTCGACCCATTGCGAGGCCAGCCAGATGGCGACCGCGTTGATCACCAGGCGTATCAGAAATGTCATGTCCACATGCTGGCACGAACCGGACCGCCGGACGTAACGGGCGAATGCGCGCTCATGCGCGACGGATGACGGCGGCGTTGAGGCGCAGACGCTCTTGCAGGAAGTGCTCGACGAGTTCGATCTCGTCGTCCGAACAGTCCAACAGCAGTTTCACCTCGACGTCCCGCTTCGTCAGATCCGCGGTGAGAGCGACACCCACCAGTCCGGCGCCGGCGGCCGAGCCGCGAAACACGTCGACGCCCTCGGCGTCACCACCGCCGGTGTCCTCGAGGAACCCGTAGTCGACGGGATAGACCACCTCGGGGAACCGCGGGTGCGCACTGCCTCGGGGACGGTCGATCCGCAGCGTGGCCCGGCGGATCAGCTCGTCGAGGGCCGCGAGGAACGAGGCCATGTTCGTGTCCATGACGCCAGCCTGCCACGCAAAAACCCGGAGAACGACGGCATTCCGCGCATTGCCGCACTAGCATCTGCGCATGCCCGTGTGCCGAGTCAATTGGTGGACGGCCCTCGGCGCGGGGATCTTGCTCGCCGTGGTCGGCATCGCCGCCGGCCGGTTCCCGCTCGGTGTCGACGCCTCCGTGGCGGCCGGTCGTCAATACGGCGCCAACCAGGCCGTGATGTACATGCAGTTCAATCCGGTCGACCCGACGGACGAGCAGTTGCACCAGTGGTGCAGGCAGGGCGCGGAACTGTCCGCGGGCATGCAGGTCTGGTACGACGGCGGCGTCATCCAGGTCGGCGAACTCGACCGGACGCGTTTCGCGGAAGGCTGTTTCGAGAGCTACCGCGACGGAGTCCGCTGACCGTCGACGGTGTCGAACGCCCCGTCCACCGCGGCCTGCATGTCGGCGGCCACCACCCGGGTGATGTCCATGGGTGTCGTCGGGAGGTCGAGAACCGGGGACGAGATGTAGACATCGGCCACGCCGCCGGGACGGTAGCGGATGCCGAGRCTCAGCAGCGCCGGAGCGGAGCCGAGCTTGCGCGCCTTCACCGCGATGTGCCCGATGCCGCTGTTGATCTTCTGGACGCGGCTGGGGTCGACGTCGTTGCAGGTCCCCTCGGGGAAGATCGCGAGCACGTCGCCGCGGTGCAGTCGCTGTGCCGAGATCTCCATCATCCGGCGGCCCGCATCCGCGACCGCCCGCATCCCGTGGTCCTTGCCACGGAACACCGGAATCGACCCCATCATGTCGATCTTCCGGCGCAGCTTCGGATCCACGAACAGTTCGTCCTTCGCGAGCACGCGGGTCCGCCCGATCGCGCGGCGCAGCGGCGACTGCCACGCGGTCGCGGCGAGCGTGTACTGGTCCCGGTCCGTCACGTGATTGGCTGCGACGATCAGTCGCGTGCCGCTGCCGAGCAACTCCTGCAACTGCCGACGGGCACCGTCCGCGTAGCGGGTCCGCGGCCGGAAGCGTGCGCTGAGCGCAGCGTAGGCGGCATTCGCGACGAGCCGATTCTGCTGATGATCCAGATAGAAGCGGTAGACGTCCTCGTAGTTCTCGAGCGTCACGTCGGGCCGGGTCATGTGCGAGCCTCTCGATCGGATGCCCCCACCCGATCCCACGGTACACAACCTACGGGACCGTAGGTTTGCGCCCATGATCGGGATGCTGAGCCCCGGCGCCGGAGGCGGCGAGCAGTAGGCGTCGTCGAACGACAGGCTCGGCGTGGACACCGACGCCGGGCCGCCCGCCCACAACGTGCGGCACGCGGCGAGCGTGTCGTCGAGCAACGGTCCCCGGTCGGCGAAGTCCAGTCCGGCCGCCTCGTACTCCCTTTCCTGCCAACCGGTCCCGACCCCGAGATCGAGACGCCCACCCGAGATCAGGTCGAGCGTCGCGGCGGTCCTCGCCAGGACCGCGTCGCCGCGCAGGGCCGCGCAGGGCCGCGATCACGATCCCGGTGCCCAGACGCACCCGCTCGGTCTTGCGTTGGGGACGTCGAGACCGAGGGTGGGCTTGTCGACAGACACGATGAACCTTCCGGAGAATGAAAGGCAGGTCACGGGTTGCGCGGACGGTTGGTCCAGCCGCCCTCGGGCTTCGGGAACCAGCCGCCGGCCGCGAACGTGCCGCCGTCGACGTGCACGGTGGTGCCCGTCGTGTAGCGGCCCAGATCGGACGCCAGGAACAACGCGGCGCCGGCGACGTCGTCCGGCTGACCGGGGCCGCCCAGCGGCGCCCATGTCGGCCACTTCGCCCACTCCTCCTCCGACAGCCACTCGGTGTACGGGACCTGCACGGACTCGATCAGGTCGGGTGCGATCACGTTGACCCGGACACCGGACCGTCCGACCTCGACGGCCAGGCTGCGGCTGAACTGCGTGACGGCTGCCTTGTACGCCGCGTACACGGAATGCCCGGGGATGGCCCGATGCGCCTCGACGGTCGTGAGGCTGATGATCGAGCCGCCCCGGCCGCGCTCGGCCATGCCCGGCAGCACCGCATGGGTGAGCCGCAGGACGTGGTCGAGGTTGATCCCGCCGATCTCCGACCAGAACGCCGGCTCGGTCTCCGCGAAGGGACGCGGCGGACGCAGGAAGTGGCCGGCATTGTTCACCAGGACGTCGGGCGCGAACTCGACGATCTCGCCGGGGACCGTGGCGTCCAGGACGTCGTACTCGAGGACGTCGATCGCACCGCCCGCCGCGGTGTCGAACTCCAGCGCGCGAGCGGCATCGGCGTCGATGTCGACCACCAGGACGTGCGCGCCGTGGGCCGCGAAGGACCGCGCGATCGCGCCGCCGATCCCGTGGGAGCCGCCCGTGACGATCGCGCGCTTACCCGGGAGCAGTGCTCCGGGGCTGAACGCCGGGCGGGTGGGTGCAGGCTGTGACGACACGGTTCCTCCTAGGTCTGCGGATCGGACCCCTGGCCCGATGTCACATGCGTTCGGTCGGACTGAACGCATGTGACATTCAGCCATGATCCGTCGCTCGTCGATGGAGGCGCAGACGTTTTCCCGGTTAACGAGAAACGGCACGCGTGAGGGTTCTCATGTCCGCACGCGCGAGCCTGTCGGTAGCCTCGAATCGACTGACACACACTCGGAACGGGAGAACTCCACGATGCTGAACAAGACCGCCACCTCCGCTCTCGCCGCAGCCGGACTGGTCGGCGGATACGCCGTCGCGCGGCAGACCGGGAACCGTCAGCTGGGCGGCGCCGTGCTGGCCGCGGTCGGTGGCGTGTGCACCTACAACTGGGCCAAGAGCTCCGGTGCGGGCCGCGCCGCGGCGCTGCTGGGCACCTACGTCGGCGCATTCGGTGGCTCGCACCCGCTCGCCAAGAAGATCGGCGCGTGGCCGTCCGTCGGTGTCGTCGCCGCCGGCACCGCGATCGCGTCGCAGGTCGTCTCCAAGGGCTGAGCGATGATCCGCCTCGCCGAGCCCGCCGACCTGCCGCATCTCCCGGAGATCGACGTCGCGGCGGGCTCGGCGTTCCGCGACGTGGGGATGGACGCGATCGCCGACGACGATCCGCCCCCGCTCGCACTGTTCGAGACGCACTTCGCCGAGGGCCGCCTCTGGGTGTGGGCGGAGCACGCGCAGCGGCCGGTGGCGTTCTGCCTCGTCGACGTCGTCGACGGCAACGCGCACATCGAGCAGATCTCGGTGCACCCGAGCCACGCCCGGCGCGCCATCGGCGCGGCCCTGATCGATCACCTCGACGAGTGGGCGCGCGACCGCGGGCTTCCCGAGCTGACGCTCACCACGTTCGTCGACGTGCCGTGGAACGGCCCGTACTACCGGCGCCTCGGATTCACGGCGATCGCGGACGACGACCTGGGACCGGGCCTGCGTGCCGTCCTCGACGCGGAGTCCGAACGCGGCCTGGACCGTTGGCCCCGGATCGCCATGACCCGGCACGTGCCGATCGACCCGGGACCTACGACGCCGTCCAGCGCCCGGTCTTCGTGAACTCGTCGAGCACCGCCGCGGGACCGGTGAGGTCGATCCCCTCGGATGCGACCCAGGCGTCGTCGAAGTACGTGCCGGAGTAGCGTTCGCCGCCGTCGCACAGCAGCGTCACGACGCTGCCGCTGCGGCCGGCCGCGAGCATCTCGCCCACGAGGCCGAACGCACCACACAGGTTGGTTCCGGTGGAACCGCCCACCTTGCGGCCCAGCGTGTCGCTCGCGTGCCGCATCGCCGCGATGGAGCCGGCGTCGGGCACCTTGACCATGCGGTCGACGACCTGACCGATGAACGACGGTTCCACCCGCGGCCGCCCGATGCCCTCGATCCGGGAGCCCCGCTCCCCCGTGACAGTCGGATCGCCCGCCCGCCACGCGTCGAAGAACACCGAGTGTTCCGGGTCGACGACACACAGGCCGGTGTCGAGCTTGCGGTACCGCAGGAACCGGCCGATGGTCGCGCCCGTGCCGCCGGTGCCGGCGCCCACCACGATCCACTCGGGGATCGGATGATCCTCCTGCTGCAGCTGCGTGAAGATCGACTCGGCGATGTTGTTGTTGCCCCGCCAGTCGGTCGCACGCTCGGCGTGCGTGAACTGGTCCATGTAGTGCCCGCCGGTCTCGGCGGCCAGACGGTGCGACTCGTCGTAGATGCGCGACGGATCGGTGACGAAATGGCAGCGGCCGCCCTGCGCCTCGATCAGTGCGATCTTGGCGGGGCTGGTGCTCGCGGGCATCACGGCGACGAAGTCGAGGCCCAGCAGGTTCGCGAAGTACGCCTCGCTGACGGCCGTCGAGCCGGACGACGCCTCGATCACCGTGGTGTTCTCGGTGACCCAGCCGTTGCAGATCGAGTACAGGAACAGTGAGCGCGCCAGCCGATGCTTGAGGCTGCCGGTGATGTGCGTGGACTCGTCCTTGAGATACAGCTGCACGTTCCACGACGGCGGCAGCGGATAACGCAGCAGGTGGGTGTCGGCACTGCGCTGGGCGTCGGCCTCGATGAGGCGGACCGCATTGTCGACCCAGGCGCGGGAACCGCGACGGTCGAGGACGGTCGTCACTGCTTGCGGTCCTCGCCCCGCAGCTTCGCATGCAGGTCGGCCTTGTCGGCCCGGCGGCGCGCGTCGACCGAGGCGATGTCCTCGTTGACCCGCTTGCGCAGCTTCGAGAACAACACCAGCGACAACGGCAGCGCGATCAGGACGGCGAACAGCGCGGCCACGATCCACGGAACCTCGACGCCGATCAGCTTCCCGCCGAGGAGGATGACCGCCAGGAGGATCACGACCAGGCCGAGCCGGGCCACCGAGTAGAGGACGACGTCGCGGACAAGGTGACCCGTCGTCACGGTGGGGGCGGCGTCGGCGCCCTGTTCACTGGCCTTCTCGGGACGATTCTGCGCTGCATCACTCACGGTGCCAGCCTACCTATCGCCTGGTGGCGCGATTCCCCGGGAACGCCCTCGGAACCTGTCAGAACACCAGCGGGACGACACCGGGACCGAGGTTGTCGGTGGCACACTACTGGAACGCCCAGTAGACGCCGTCGAAGATGTTCGTTCCGACGTTGGGGCCGATGGCGTCGGCGAGCATGCATGCCCCCTCCTGACCCGGACCAGGCCACGGCCGACGGGGGTGTGGGACTGATTGGCGGTCAACCACCCGGGCACCTCGGCGTTCCGCCCCCGTAATCGGCTTCTGTCGGCCTCGGTGCGTCTGAGCAGACAGGCCCCACCCTAGGGGCCGTCCGCCCCCTTCGTACCGGGATTGCCGATTCCTGTGCACACCCCACAACACCCCAGCCCGAGTAGTCCGATTTGTCCATTACCTCCCCTTTACCAACTTTAGATCGTTCGAGTACCTGGGGGGTGTGGTGCCACGATGTCGGAGCCGGTAGACAAACGAACCGGTCCCGAATCCCCCGGCCGACCCCGACGGGTAGGCCCCGACAGTTGGAGGATCGATGAGCGCACCCACCTACAACGGCGCCAAGGAAGCCCTGCTGACCCCGGGCCAGGTCGCCGCACTGTTCCACGTCGACCCCAAGACCGTCACGCGTTGGGCGCACGCCGGCCGGCTCGGATCTCTGCGCACCCCCGGCGGACACCGGAGGTTCCGAGAGGCCGAGGTGCTGGCGCTCCTGACGTCGCTGACGACCGAGGCCCATCACTCGTAGAACGCACCGTCCGGCAGGTAGATACCCGGACGACCCGGACGCGGCTACCCTCGTAGCAGGAGGTGCACCGTGATCTACCTATTGGCGTTCATCGGCCTGATAACGCTCGCAGTCCTGTTCTGGAAGGCGTTCGGTCCGACCGCCACCACCGCCGCTCGAGATGGCGGCAGACCGGTTGGCAGGTCGGGCAGAGCAGTGGGACCTGACGACGACCCCGAGTTCCTGTGGCGGGTGGAGCGTGAGAACCACCGCCGACAGTCGGACCACCGTCCGGGCACAGACTCGCCCACCGACCCGGACAACTGACCGGGCCGGGCCCCGGCTGAAACCTGCTCGAGTCGCTCCGGAGCCCCGCCAAGGCCCCTCCGGAGCCCCGCCAAGGCCCCTCCGGAGCCCTCAGAGTCAGCGACCCGGTCCCCGGGAACCTGGGTTCCCCGGGAACGCAGAACGTCCGTCCCGGTGGGACGCAGAACCGAAAACGGTCGCCGTGCAGTGCACGGCGACCGTTTCGCGTTGCTGGGTCGAGCTTCCGGGTCGGGCCAGGTCAGGTCAGGCCGGCGTACGAGTGCAGGCCCGACACCACCATGTTGATGATGAAGAGGTTGAACAGCATCGCCACGAAACCGGCGACGTTGATCCAGGCTGCCTTGGTGTCCCGCCAGCCCGACGTCGCACGCGCGTGCAGGTACGCCGCGTAGATGACCCAGGCGATGAACGAGACCGTCTCCTTGGGGTCCCAGCCCCAGAACCGGCCCCATGCCGCCTCGGCCCAGATCGCACCCAGAATGATGCCGGCGCCGAACAGCGGGAAGGCGACGATCGTGGTCTTGTACGCGAGACGGTCGAGGGTCTCGGCGTCGGGCAGGCGCTGCGCGATCTTGCCGAATACGCCGTTCCCTTCCTCACCGCCGGGGAACTTCATGCGGTACAGGAACAGGATGCTGGCGATGCCGGAGACCATGAAGATGCCGCTGCCGACGCTGATGATCGTCACGTGGATCGGCAGCCAGAACGAGCGCAGCGCGGGAACGACCGGGGCCGCGTCGGCGTAGAGCACGGTCGCCGCGAGGAACATCAGGATCAGCACGGGCACCAGCAGGAACACCCACAGGTCCGCGGTCTTGCGCAAAGCCACGATGCCCGCGATGACCGCGGCGGCACACGCCATCGAGACGAATTCGTACATGTTGCCGAGCGGGAACCGCTCGGTGGCGAACCCGCGCAGCACGATCGACGCGAGGTGCAGCACGACGCCGACGACCAGCAGGGCGTAACCCATGCCCCCGAGCTTCTCCGACCAGGTCTTGCCGGACTGTTCGACGACGCGTCCGGGCACCTGCTCGCCCGCCGCGACGGTGCCGCCGCCGGCCGCCACGAGTTCGCGTTCCTGGACCACGCGGGCCCGCATCGAGGCGTAGCGCGCGATCAGCAGCACCGTCGCCAGGACGTAGATCGCAAACGCCGACTCGAACGACCAGTCGCTGTAGCGAGCGAGTGTCTCGTTGATCGTCATGAATTCATCTCCTGCGCGTCGCGCGCTCGTGTTGTCCGCGATGACGTGGCGTCACCCAGCAGTCGGGTGGTGAGCCGATCGAACTCGTCGCCCCATCCGGCCTGATCGGTCCGGGCAAGTCCGCCGAGCTCTACTACGGTACGTCGTTCACCCTCGCTCAATGTAGCCGACACGATGTCGGCATCCTTGGCGGGGACCGCTCCCGGGCCGGTCGCCGGGTAGATCCGGACCCAGATACGGCGCCGCCTGATCACCAGCGAGGTCAGCAGGCCGCCCATCATGACCAGCGCCGACACCAGCACCCACTGCTGCGCCGGGTCGTGCGAGACCTGCAGGTTCACGAAGTCGACCGCGCCGTCGAAGCGCACCTGCGTCCCGTCGGCGAGGGTCTTGCTCTCGCCGGGGAACAGGTTGACCCGTTCCTGCTTGACGAGCCGGCCCTGGTTGATCAACTCCTTGTTGAGCGAGAACAGGCTCTGCGGGAGGCCGGTGTCGAGGCCCGTGTCGCCCTTGTAGATGTCGATCGCGACGGCCGGGTCGTTCATCGCCGGGTAACTCGACGACAGCAGGTTGCCGTGGAACAGTGCGGTCGGCGCGAACAGGCCCTCGATCGCGATCTGGTTCTTCCGCCGATCGTCCTCGTTCGGGTACATGCCGCCGGGCGGGTCGAAGCGCATCGCACCACTCGACAGGAACGTCGTCGCGTCGTCCGGGCGCCACTGCAGCGTCTCGGTGCGGGTCTCCCCGTTGGGGAACGTCACGGTGAACGTGGGCGCGTAGCCGTGGCCCTGCAGGTACACACGGTCGCCGGCGATACGCAGCGGGTGGTTGACCTTGAGCTGACCGTCCTGCCACGTGTTCGACGTCAGATCGTCGCCCGCCTGGTACGAGATGTTCGACGTGAACATCTCGGCCTGACCGTTCTCGAGATAGTCGGCGGTGAAGTCCTTGACCTTGAGACACAGGGGCGTCAATCCCGTGCCGTCGACCTGTGCTCCTACCCGGAACGAGTCGAAGGCCGCGGGCGAGATCGTGCAGAAACTCTCGTCCCCTGTCGCCACCAGGATCCGATTTCCCTCGTAGTAGTACAGCTTGCCGACGGCGATCGAGATCAGCAGCGCGACGAGCGACAGGTGGAAGACGAGGTTGCCGGCCTCTCGGAGGAAGCCCTTCTCCGCGGACAACGTGATCTCGTCGGGGTGGTTGGCACGCGGACCCCCGACCCGTTGGATGACACGCCAGCCACGCAGCTGCTTGCGGACCCGCTCGGCGACGGCCTCGGGATCCTCGTCGACCGCCTCGATGTGGTGGTGCGGCAGCCGCGCGAGGTTGCGCGGCGCCGCGACGGGCTGCGCACGCAGCGCCTTCGCGTACTCGACACAACGCGGCACGATGCAGCCGACCAGCGAGATGAACAGCAACGCGTAGATCGCGGTGAACCAGAAACTGCCGAACACGTCGAACAGTTCGAGCTTGTCCATGATGGGCCCGAGCGTGGGCCGGGACGCGATGTACTCGTCGACCTTGCCCTCGTTGAGGCTGCGCTGCGGCAGCAAGGCTCCCGGGATCGCGGCGAGCGCGAGCAGGAACAACAGGACCAGCGCGGTCCGCATCGACGTCAGGCCGCGCCACGTGTTGCGGCCCAGCGCGACGATGCGGCCGGGCACGGACTGCCGGGGCGGGCGGGGTGTAGGAGCGTCGGCGGGCGTACCGCCGGCGTTCACTGTGTCTCGAACCGTCATATCGGCAGGGTCACCTCCGAGATAAATGCGTCACGGACCCAGCCGACGAACTGGTCCCACGCGCCGGTGACCAGTGCGAGGCCGACAGCCACCAACATGATTCCACCGATGATCTGAATAGTCCGGGTGTGCTCGCGCAGCCAGCCGACGCCGCGCAGTGCGCGGGCCGAGCCGAGCGCGACGATCACGAACGGTAGTCCGAGCCCCAGGCAGTACGCGACGATCAGCGCCACACCACGGACCGCGGTCGCCCCCTCGGTGCCGGAGGCGACCGAGATGACCCCGGCCAGCGTCGGGCCGAGGCAGGGCGTCCAGCCGAGCGCGAAGACCGCACCGAGCAGCGGAGCCCCCGCGAGGCTCGAGATGCGACGCGGGGCCATCCGAGTGTCCCGCTGCAGCGCCGGGACCAGGCCGATGAACACCAGGCCCATCGCGATGGTCACGACGCCGCCGACGCGCTGGAGCACCTGGCGGTTGAGTGCGAGCGCCTCGATCGCGCCGAACACCGACACCGTGGCCAGCACGAACACGACCGTGAATCCGGCGACGAACAGCCCGGCAGCGCCCGCGACCCGCAGACGCCCGTCCCGCAGCGTCTTCGTGCGGGTGCTCGCCTCGGAGGCCGAGACGGCGGGCGCGTCGGCCCCGACCACACCGGCCAGGTACGACAGGTAGCCGGGGACGAGCGGGACCACACACGGCGACGCGAACGACACCAGACCCGCGAGCAGGCACGCGCCGAGTGCGAGCAGCAGGGGGCCGGTCGCAGCCGCCGATTGGAAGCTCTCGCCGACGCTCGCGAGGACGACCGTGTCGGCCGTCATCCCTGGTCCTGCGGTTCCTGGGCGACCCGTTCGACCACCGGCTGCAGGTCCTCGACCAGCAGTTCCTTGAGGAAGACGGCGGCGACCCGGTGCTGACGGTCCAGCACGATGGTCGTCGGGACGACGCTGGTCGGGTAGTTCTTGCCGAGGGTGAACAGCGTGCGCATCTCGGGGTCGTAGATGGACGGGTAGCCCACGTTGTTGTTGACCACGAAGTCCTGCGCCTTGTCCTTGGTGTAGTCGCGCACGTTGATGCCGAGGAACTGGACGCCCTGGTCCTTGGTGTTCTCGTAGACCTTCTCGAGGTCGTCGGCCTCACCGCGGCACGGACCGCACCACTGGCCCCACACGTTGAGCACCACGACCTGCCCCTCGTAGTCGGACAACGAGGTGGTCTTGCCGTCGACCATCAGGTCCGGACCCGAGACGTTGCCGGCCTTGCCGCGTTCGGACGGGGTGTCGTAGAACAGCTCGGTCTGGCCGCCCGGCGAGACGAACACGAACGTGCCGCCCTGCGCGACGGCGTCGTCACCGGTGGCGCAGCCGGACAGTGCGGCGACGACGACCAGCGAACATGCCGCGGCCGCCAACCGCAGGGACGGAAACCTCATGCGCCTGTCACCCTCGGATCCGACGCGCCGGCCGGCTCGGAGTAGACGATGTCGACGAGGGTGTCGCCCTCGTAGACCAGCGACGTCAACGACGCCAGACCGCACTGACGGTGCCGGGGGTCGTGCCACAGCCGCTCGCCCTGCAGGAAGCGGCGCAGCGTCCACACCGGCAACTGGTGGCTGACGCACACGGCCTCGTGACCGACCGCGGCGACGCGGGCGGTGTTGACGGCCGCGAGCATGCGGTGCGCGATCTGCAGGTACGGCTCGCCCCACGACGGTGTGAACKGGTCGCGCAGCTTCCACCAGTGCCGGGGGCGGCGCAGCGCGCCGTCACCGACGGCCACCTTGAGGCCCTCGAAGTCGTTGGCCGCCTCGATGAGATTGGCATCGGTCGCGATCTGCAGGCCGTGCTTCTCCGCGATCGGACCGGCCGTCTCCTGCGCGCGCTGCAGCGGCGACGCGACGACGTGCGTGATGTCGTGGTCGGCGAGCGCCGACGCGACGGCGCGGGCCTGCGACTCACCGTTCTCCGACAGCCGGAAGTTCGGCAGGCGCCCGTAGAGGATGCCGCTGGGGTTGTGCACCTCACCGTGTCGCAGCACGTGGACGATGGTCCGGGTGTCGGAGTGGTCGGCGGCGATGGAGTTGTCAGCGCCGGTCGGGGCGTCGGTCACGGTGGTGGTCCCTGCGTTCGGTGGTCAGGCGGTGCTTCTGCGGTTCTGTTCTGCGGTCAGTGTCGGGCTGCGGCGGCGGCCCTGGCCGCGTGCGGTGCGGCGTCGGCGATCTTCGAGAAGGCGTCGTCGTCGAGCGCAGACGACACGAACCACGCCTCGAACGCGCTCGGCGGCGCGTAGATGCCGCGCGAGAGCAGGGCGTGGAAGAAGTCGGGGAACCGCCACGTGGCGCTGGCCTTGGCCTCGGCGTAGTTGGTGACGGGGTTCTCGCTGAAGAAGACGCTCACGAGCGTGCCCGCGTACTGGACGCGGTGCGCGACACCCTCCGCGGTGAGCGCGTCGCCCAGCAGCGTGCCCAGCGTCTGCGCGTTGCGCTCGAGCGCGGCGTACACGGCGTCGTCGGCGGCCTGCAGGTTCGCCAGGCCCGCCGCGACGGCAACGGGGTTACCGGAGAGCGTGCCGGCCTGGTAGACGGGGCCGGTCGGCGCGAGCTTGCTCATGACGTCGGCGCGGCCGCCGAACGCGGCGGCGGGCAGGCCACCGCTCATGACCTTGCCGAACGTGTAGAGGTCGCCGGCGACCCCCTCGAGGCCGAACCAACCGGAGCGGCTGACGCGAAAGCCCGTCATGACCTCGTCCATGATCAGCAGCGCGCCGTGCTCGGTGGTGAGCGCGCGCAGGCCCTCGTTGAAGCCGGGCAGCGGCGCGACGGCGCCCATGTTGCCGGCGGCGGCCTCGGTGATGACGCACGCGATCTCTCCGGGGTTCGCGGCGAACGCGGACCGGACGGCCTCGAGGTCGTTGTACGGCACCACGATGGTGTCCTCGGCCTGCGCGCCGGTAACACCGGGCGAGGTGGGCAGGCCGAACGTGGCCAGACCCGAGCCGGCGTCGGCGAGCAGCGCGTCGACGTGACCGTGGTAGCAGCCGGAGAACTTGATGATCTTGGAACGGCCGGTGAAGCCGCGGGCCAGACGCACCGCGCTCATCGTGGCCTCGGTGCCGGAGTTGACCAGGCGCACCCGCTCGACGGGCGCGACGCGGGAGACGATCTCCTCCGCGAGGGCGATCTCGCCCTCGGTGGGCGCACCGAACGACAGCCCGGTGGTGGCGGCCTTCCGCACGGCCTCGACGACGGCGGGGTGCGCGTGGCCGAGGATCATCGGGCCCCACGAACACACCAGGTCGACGTAGTTGTTGCCGTCCACGTCGGTGAGCGTGCAACCCTTCGCCTCGGCGATGAAGCGGGGGGCGCCGCCGACGGAGCCGAACGCGCGGACCGGGGAGTTGACCCCGCCGGGGATGACCAGGCTCGCCCGCTCGAAGAGCTGAGCGGAACGGGTATCGCGAAGGTCGGGTCCTGTGGAGGCAGCAGTCACGGATTCCAGTGTCCCAGTTCTGTCGAATTTGCCAACGACAGGGTGTAGGAGGTGGCCGGAATCACATCACCTCGGCGTGTCCATCCTTGCAGGTCCGGAGCAGGTCCGGCACACCGGAGTTCCCCGGCAGGACTCCGCGCACCGCATTACCGTCGGATCATGGCGACCACGGCGGAGTTTCTACGGGCAACCCTCGACGGACGGTGGGCGGAGGTGCGCGAGAAGGCCCGCGTCGACCTCTCCTCCGACGAGTTCCGGCCGCACTACACCCCCGACCTGGACCTGGCCCGCGCGAAGACGCTCGAGCAGTTGCGGGTGCTGGCGTCGGGCGGCTTCGTCGATCGCGGGTTCGGCGTCGAGGTCGGTGCCGGCTCCGATCCCGGCGCGGCGGTGACCGCGATCGAGATGCTCGCGATGTCGGACCTGTCGCTGATGGTGAAGGCGGGCGTGCAGTGGGGCCTGTTCGGCGGTGCGATCGAGAACCTCGGCACCGACCGCCACCACGCCGAATACCTGCGGCCGATGATCGACCTCGAACTCCTCGGCTGCTTCGCGATGACGGAGACCGGCCACGGCAGCGACGTGCAGGAACTCGAGACCACCGCGACATACGACCCGGCGTCCGACGAGTTCGTCGTCCACTCCCCCACCCCGTCGGCGCGCAAGGACTACATCGGCGGCGCCGCACAGCACGCCCGGATGGCCGCGGTGTTCGCGCAGTTGGTGGTCGGCGACCGGTCGCACGGCGTGCACTGCCTGCTGGTGCCGATCCGCGACGCCGACGGCAACGATCTGCCCGGCGTCACGACGTCAGACTGCGGTTACAAGGGTGGACTGCCCGGAGTCGACAACGGCCGCATCGTGTTCGACCACGTGCGTGTGCCGCGGACGAACCTGTTGAACCGGTACGGCTCGGTGGACGCCGACGGCGTGTACTCGTCGCCGATCGAGAACAAGAACCGCCGCTTCTTCACCATGCTCGGAACGCTGGTGCGCGGACGCGTCACCGTCGGCGGGTCCGCGGCCGCCGCCGCCCGCGTCGCGCTGACGATCGCCACCCGATACGCGCTGCAGCGCAGACAGTTCAGCGCGCCCAGCGGGGACGAGGGCACCCCGGATCCCGAGGTGCTGATCATGGACTACCTGGTCCACCAGCAGCGCCTGCTGCCCCACATCGCCCGCGCGTACGCGCTGGGCTTCGCGCAGAACGAACTCGTCACCACGATGCACGACATCCAGACCTCCGACGAGATCGATCCCAGCGGACAACGCGAACTCGAGTCCCGCGCCGCCGGACTCAAGGCCGCCAACACGTGGCACGCGACGCGCGCGATCCAGGAGTGCCGTGAGGCGTGCGGCGGCGCCGGCTATCTCGCCGAGAACCGGCTCACGGCGCTCAAGGCCGACACCGACGTGTTCACCACGTTCGAGGGCGACAACACCGTGCTGACTCAGTTGGTCGCGAAGGAGCTGCTCACCAAGTACGCCGACGAGGTCCGCGGCATGAGTCCTGTCGAGTGGATGGCGTTCGCCGCCAACGCCTTCGGTGACGCGGTCCGCACCCGCACCGCGGCGCAGCAGATCATCCAGACCATCCTCGACACCCGGCAGGACAACGAGGAGGACGGCAGCCTGTTCAACCGCGGCACCCAGCTGACGATGTTCGAGGACCGCGAGGAGTACCTTCTCTCCACCGCCGCCCGCCGCCTGCAGGGAGCACGCAAGCGCGAGGACGATCCGTTCGACGCCTTCAATTTCGTGCAGGACCACGTCCTGCACGCCGCCCGCGCGCACATCGACCGGGTGGTACTCGAGGCGTTCATCGCGGGCATCGACGCGTGCGAGGACGAGACGGCCCGGGACCTGCTCAGCGACCTCTGCGACCTGTACGCGCTCACCGTGATCGATGAGGACAAGGCGTGGTTCATGGAACACCGCCACCTGTCCGTCGAGCGCGCCAAGGCCGTGCGGCGCGGCATCAACGAGCGCTGCCGCACGCTGCGCCCCCACGCCGCGACCCTCGTCGAGGGTCTCGGTGTGCCGGACGCGCTCGCGGGTGCTGCGATGCTGGACGGCGGACGTCAGTAAGTCCCCGGCCACGCGCCCACCACCGCGGTGGCGTCGAGTTCGTCGGAGTGGACGATCCGCGCGAGTAGTCCTGCGCGCGTGAAGATGTCGACCGTCGTGGGCGCCTGGCGGACACTGGTCTCGACCAGCAGACGACTGCCGGGGCGCAGCCATCGCGGCGCCTCGGCGGCCACCGCCCGCTGGAAGTCGAGGCCGTCGGGGCCGCCGTCGAGGGCCGCGCGCGGTTCGTGGTCGCGGGCCTCGGGCGGCATCAGCGCGATGGCTCCGCTCGGCACGTACGGGACGTTCGCGACCACGACGTCGACGAGTCCGAGCAGGGTGTCGGGCAGGGCGTCGAACAGGTCGCCCTCGTACACGTGCCCGCCGATCGGTTCGACGTTGCGCCGCGCGCACCGGACCGCGGCAGGGTCGACGTCGGCGGCATGCAGTTCGATGCCCGGGGCTTCACCGGCGAGGGCGACACCCAACGCACCGGACCCGCAGCACAGATCGACCACGACATCGTCCGGCCGCAGGAGGGTGGCGGCCTGCCGGACGAGCAGCTCGCTGCGCCGTCGCGGCACGAACACACCGGCGCCGACTTCTATTCGCACACCGCAGAACTCGGCCCAGCCGAGGACATGTTCGAGGGGTAGCCCCGCGACCCGGCGCTCGACCATCGCCGACAGCCTGTCGGGGGTGGAGGCCGCGGCGATCAGCAGGTGCGCCTCGTCCTCCGCGAAGACGCAGCCGGCGGCGCGCAGAGTGGTGACGATCGACGGAAATGCGAAGGGTGAGCCGGAATTCTCGGGAGATCGCACGACGAGCCTTTCGGGATACCGAAGGGGCTCTCGCGGCCGGCTGGGCGGACTAGTCCGCGCGACCCCGAAGCGGGAGCACCCTGCCTGCAAGAGCGGTAATGGGTCTCACCTCCTCGGTCTGCATTCCCAATCGATCACGAACACCGCGACACTACCGCGGATCGGCGCGGTAGTCCCTAGGATTATCCGATGCCGAAATGGTTCGAGTTGTCTGCGTGCGACGAGGCCTTTCTGGAGACGGCACCGTTCGTACGGCGCTTCTCGGTCCCGCTGCCGGTCTCCGCGGAAACGGCGTGGGCCGAACTGACCCGCGACAACACCCTCTCCTGGTGCACGTTCATCGCGGGGTCTCGCTTTCTCACCCCACGCCCTTTCGGGGCGGGTACCCGGCGCGAACTGTCGATGCGTCCGTCCGCGGTGAAGGCCACCGAGGAGTACTTCCGCTGGGAGGAAGTCCCGGGCCTCCGGTACCGGAACACCTTCTACGTCAGCGGGTTCACCGTGCCGGGCATTCGCCGTTTCGCCGAGGACACCCTCGTCGAACCGCGCGCGTCGGGGTCGCGACTCACCTGGACGTTCGCGATCGAGCCGGGCCCCGCGCTGCGTGTGCCGCTGCGACTCGGCGCGCCGGCGGTCACCGCCGGACTGCGCCGCGTCGTGGCCGAGACCGAGACGCATCTCGGACGTATCGCCTCCGGCTGACCAACGAACGCCGACACGGCTCGCGCGACAGACCTCATTCCACGGACGGCGTCACGCGGAGGACCGCGTCGCCGGAGCCGTTGTCGGTGGTGATCAGCAGGCTGCCGTCGGGCATCGACGTCGCCGATCGCAGCCGTCCGTACCGACCGGCCAACGCCGTCGACGTATCGATGACGCCGGTGCCGTCAGCGGACAGTTTCAGCAACACCAACTTCTCGCCTTGCTGGCTCGTGACAGCCAGCGCGCCGTCCCAGTCACCCCACCCGGCACCCGACACGAAGGTCCCTCCCGGTGTCGCGATGGTGGGGGCGCCCGAACTCCACACAGCCGCCACGGCACCCGGTACGCGGACGGGATCGGTCATCGGAACGCTCTCGTCGTAGATGTCCGATCGCCGGTCGGGGCGGTAACCGTAGTTGTTCCCGGCGGCGAGCAGGTTCACCTCGTCGTCCCGACTCGTGCCCTGCTCGATGTCGTAGATCCTGCCGCTGCCCGGCCGCAGCGCCAATCCCTGCACATTGCGGTGCCCGAGGGTGAACACCGGGCTGTTCGGATCCGGATTGCCGACGGCGGGCGAGCCGTCACGATCAACGTGCAACACTTTGCCGCCCAACGAATTCCGATCCTGCGACACTGTCGGCCGCGCGGAGTCACCGGTCCCGATGTACAGCGTGCCGTCGGGATGCGCGAGGATGCGGCAACCACCGTGGCGTCCGTTGTCGCCCACCGGCATCCCGGTCACGACGTCGCCGGTGCGGGTCATCATGGTCCACCCCGGATCGACCGTCCACGACACGACGCGGATGTCGTTGTTCTCGCCGCCGCGGTGTCCCTGGCACGTGTAGAGCGTGCGATTGGCCGCGAAGTCCCGGTCGAGCGCGATGCCCATCAGCCCGGTCTCGCCTCGGGCGTACAGATCGGAAAGATCCGCGGTCACCTCTCCGACGCTGTCGTCGGACCGTTTCACGACGAATCGGCCGGCGCGCTCACCGGTGAGCACCGCGCCGTCGGGCGCAACGACCACATCCCACGGATTGGCGAGGTCCTCCATCACGGTGGTGACGGCGAGATCAGGAAACGGCGCGGCAGGTTCTTCGGGTCGCGCGCATGCCGTCGGCACGGCGCCCAGTCCGATGACCGCCGCCACCAGGACGGCTCCCGATCCCGAGAGCGGTTTACGCACGCGTGCCCGCTAGCCCGCGGTCGTGAGCGCGAACACCGGATGGTCGACGGGATCGGGCAGTTTCTCCCAGTAGCCCTGCACCGTCTTGCCCGCCTTCACGCGGTAGGCCGCGATGATGGGTTCCCGGTCGCCGACGGGGACCTCGGTGGCGGTGAAGTGCGCGGTATGACCGCGTCGGCTCACGTCCACCTCCGGGGTGGCGCGGAGATTGCGCACCCACTCCGATTCGCCGCGGGTGGAGACCAGGTACCGCACCCCGTCGACGTCGACGGGGACGACGGGAACCGAGCGGGGTTCGTGACTGCGCCGGCCGGTGACGGTGATCTTCTCGGTGCCGCTGACGCCGGTCGCGAGGGCGATACGGTTGAACACCTCGCGGACCAGCAGCGGCGGTTTCAGGTATGCCATAACCGAAGTATGAGCGCCCCGGGCGCTCATGTCACCGACAAAGATGCCACGGTGCGGGCCGACCTCGCGGGTAGCTTCGAACGAACGGGACATTTCGAGGGGGATCGATGACGGCGTGGGTGCAGGTTCTGGTGACGATGGCCGACGGACCCAGCGCGCCGATCCGGGGCGTGATCCGGAAGATGCCCGACGCACCCGAGCGGGTCAGGATCTTCACAGCCGGCGACCGCATGCCGATGATCGTCGGGGTCGGCGGCGGCGATGTGCGAATCTGGCGCGACCGCTCCAAGGTCCGAGTCGAGACCCTCGACGGACAGCCCCTGTTCATCACCGACGGCACCACTGTCTGGCAGTTCGAGCAACCCGGCGAGCCGCCACTGGAGGGCAGTGCCGGACGCGTCCGCTACCTCGGCACGGGCAGCGACCTGCTGTTCAGCCGGCCTGCGCAGGATTGGGTGGGCAGCGACTACACCCGACCCGCTGGGCCCATCGGCACCACCGAGTTTCTCGGAAGACGCTGCTGGACAGTTGATCTGGCTCCGGGACGGTACAAGGAGGGGTTGCTGAGAATGGTCGTCGACGCCGAGACCGGCGCGGTGCTCGCGCAGGGCAACGACGCCGTCGGCTCGAACGTGTCGTACGTCGAACTCTCCGTCGGCGAACCCGTCGATCCGGACCTCTTCACGTGGTCCGGCCCCGTGTGCACTTTCGAGGATCGACAGCGCGAGTACGCGGCGGAGCGCGAGGCCGAGCGTTCGAGCCGGACGGAGTGGTTCCGCAACAACGTGACCGACCGACCGTTGACCGCCCGCGTGCTCGTCGACCTGAGTGTCGTGGAGACGCACGCAGTGGACCCGGAGACCGGGGCATTCGAGGCATCCCTCGACGGCGGGCTCGCGACCGGAATACTGGCGCGACGACCCCGTTCGGATCAGCCGTGGAACCTCCGCTGGCAGGGCACCATTCATCGCTGGTCGACCGACAAGTTCGACTGGGCCGTAGTCCTGCACCGGGCTGAACTCGACCCCGACGCCCTCACAGCGTTGCAGGCCACGCTGCATCCCGGCGAAACCGCGATCAACGACACCACCTACTGAACTACCGCGGCAACCGCAAGGATCAGCGAAAGCGCCGCAGCCGCAGGCTGTTCCCCACCACGAACAGCGACGACAACGCCATGGCGGCGCCCGCGATCATCGGGTTGAGCAGTCCCGTCGCCGCCAGCGGTATGGCCGCGACGTTGTACGCGAACGCCCAGAACAGGTTTCCCTTGATGGTCGCCAGGGTGCGGCGGGACAGTCGGATCGCGTCGGGCACCGATCGCAGGTCGCCGCGGACCAGGGTCAGGTCGCTCGCCTCGATGGCGGCATCGGTGCCGGTGCCCATCGCGATGCCGACGTCGGCGGTCGCGAGCGCGGCCGCGTCGTTGACGCCGTCGCCCACCATCGCGACGGCGCCCTCCTCCCGCAGGCGCGCGATGGTGTCGGCCTTCTGGTCCGGGAGCACCTCCGCGATCACCCGGTCGATACCGACCTCGCGGGCGACGGCGGTAGCGACGGCCTGGGCGTCGCCGGTGAGCAGCACCGGGGTCATTCCGAGCGCCCGAATCTCCCCGATCGCCTCGGCGCTGGTCGACTTCACGGCGTCCGCCACGGCCACCGCGCCGCGCACCTTGTCGTCCCACGAGACGATCACCGAGGTCCGGCCCTCCGGCAGCAGTCCCCGCAGCTGGACGGGCATCGGCCCCTGCACCCGGCCCACGCGCACCGCGTGCCCGTCCACGACACCCTCGACGCCGATGCCCGGGCGGTTGACGAATCCGGTCACCGGTAGCGGCCGCGGTACTGCGCGCACGATCGCCCGCGCCACGGGATGTTCCGACCCGGACTCCACCGCGGCGGCCAGCGCCAGGACCCGGTCACGGTCCTCGCCGTCCACGGCGACGACGTCGTCGAGTTCCATCTGCCCGGTGGTGACGGTGCCGGTCTTGTCCAGCACGACGGTCTCGATGCGCCGGGTCTGTTCGAGCACCTCGGGGCCCTTGATGAGGATGCCCAGTTGCGCACCCCGGCCCGTCCCGACGAGCAGCGCCGTCGGTGTGGCCAGCCCGAGAGCGCACGGGCACGCGACGATCAGCACGGCCACGGCCGCGGTGAAGGCCTCGGTGACCGGCTGCCCCAGCAGCAGCCACACCGCGAGCGTGACGGCGGCGATCACCAGCACGACGGGCACGAACACCGCCGAGACGCGGTCCGCGAGCCGCTGCGCGTGCGCCTTGCCGCTCTGTGCCTCGGTCACGAGCTCGGCGATGTGCGCCAATTGCGTGTCGGCGCCCACTCGTTCGGCTCGGACCGTCAGCAGCCGGTCCGTGTTGAGGGTGCCCCCGACCACGGCGTCACCTGCACCCACCTCCACCGGAACCGACTCGCCCGTGAGCATCGACGTGTCCACCGCGGAGGCGCCGTCGACGACGCGTCCGTCGGTGGCGATCTTCTCCCCCGGGCGCACCACGAACTCGTCACCGACGTGCAACGCGGCGACGGGGATTCGCTGTTCGACACCGTCGCGGAGCACCGAGACGTCCTTGGCGCCCACCTCGAGCAGCGCCCGCAGCGCGGCCCCGGAGCGGCGTTTGGCGCGGGACTCGGCGTACCGGCCGGCGAGCAGGAACGTGGTGACCCCGGCCGCGACCTCGAGATAGATCTGCCCCGAGGTGTCGTGCGCGCCGGGGCGCAGCGTGAACTCGTGGGTCATCCCGATGTGTCCGGCGGTGCCGAACACCAGTGCCCACAGCGACCACCCGTAGGCGGCGAGTGTGCCCAGCGAGACGAGGGTGTCCATCGTCGACATGCCGTGCCGGGCCGTGACGACCGCGGCGCGGTGGAACGGGTAGCCGCACCAGAAGACGACGATCGTGGTGAGCACCAGCGCCACCCACTGCCAGTAGTCGAACTGCAGCGTCGGGATCATCGACACCAGCACGACCGGCACCGACGCGATGATCGCGACGATCAGCCGCGCACCGAGCAGATCCCGCGTCTCGTCGGCGGACGGCACCGGACGGGCCACCGCGGCGGTGTATCCGGTCTTCTCGACGACGTCGATCAGATCCTGCGTCGGCACCGACTCCGGGAACCGGATGCGGGCCTGTTCGGTGGCGTAGTTGACGGTCGCGCTGACGCCGTCGAGCTTGCCGAGCTTGCGTTCGATCCGGGCTGCGCACGACGCGCAGGTCATTCCGCCGATGTCGAGGTCGATGGTGCGCAGCCCGATGGTGGTCACTGGACCAGCTCGTAGCCTGCCTCGGATACCGCGGCGGCGACGGCAATGGTGTCCATGGGGGAATCACTGCGGACCACGACCCTGCCGGACGCGACGTCGACGTCGACCTCCGTGACCCCGGACAGCTCGCTGATCTCCTCGGCGACCGCGGCTGCGCAGTGCTGGCAGGTCATGCCCTTGACGATGTAGGTGTGCTCCATATTCACAGACCTCCTGTTCTCGTCGATCGCACTCCCGCTAGGACTTCACCAGGCGTGCGATCGCGTCGGACGCTTCCTTGACCTTGGCATCAGCCTCCGGTCCGCCCTTCTTGGCCGCCTCGACGACGCAGCCCGCGAGATGCGCCTCGAGCAACTTGAGCGAGACCGACTGCAGCGCGGACGTGGCCGCGGACACCTGGGTGAGCACGTCGATGCAGTAGCGGTCGTCCGCGATCATGCGCGAGATGCCCTGCACCTGGCCCTCGATGCGCCGCAGACGCTTGAGCAGGTCCTCCTGCTGCGGGCTGTATCCGTTCATACTCGTCATGATACCCCCTGCGGGTACCCGGCGGAGCGGCGTCGGCGTCGGATGTCGAGCGCCAGCAGGCCCGCGACGAGCGTCGACGCGAACGCCGCCGTGATCCACGCGCCGTGATAGTCGACGGACGTGAACGACGGCGCCCCGGGCGCGACCGGTTCGAACACGTGAGTGCTCACCCCACGAACCGCGCACCACACCGTGAGCAGGAGCGCCGCGACGACCCCCGCCGCCTCGCTCACCAGTACCACCGGACGCGTCACACCGACCTCCCCTGCACCTGCGCGACGGCCTCCGTCAGAGCCTCCCGCAGACCGTCGTCGTCGCGCGCCCACGCCTGCGCGAAGGAGCCGTCACGCAGGAGCAGCCCGATGGGCCGCCGGCGCCGCGGCACCCCGGACAGCTCACCGAGACTGCGCGCGCTCTCCCAGCGCTGTGGTTCGTCGGCGTACGGATCGGCCTCGGGCAGGACCTCCTCGATCTCGTCGAGCGGCACTTCCTCCGCCCCTTGCCGGAGCGCCGTCTCGGTCAACAGCACGCTCACGTGCCGACGGGCGGCCGCGACCTGCACGTAGACGATGCCGGCGAGGATCAACGCGAACAGCGTCAACGCGAACCAGTGCACCACCGGACCGGTGAACAACTCGATCACCAGCGCGATCACGCAGAAGACGGGACCGTACGAGACGGCGCGCCAGCGAGCGCCGGGCTCGTAGAACAGCGCACCCTCGGGACTGTCCGGCCCGTTCGCCTCCGGCTCAGCCGGCCCGTCCGCCACCGGCTCAGCCGGCCCGTTCGTCACGGAACCACTCACGTGCACCCTCCCGATACACCAGAACGCTTGCCAGCAGCAGCAACAGCGGAATGACCAGCAGCAGCGGCGCGATCACCCCGACCGCCGACAGGGCGATCGTCGCCAGCGCGAACACCGACGAGAGCGCCACGACGGCGGTCCGCAGGCCCCGGTTTCCGGCACGCACCGGCGCGGCCAGGAACCCGATCACGAGGCCGAAGATCAGCGACGCCGCACCGACACCGCGCAGCAGCCACACGAACGTATCGGCATCGGCCCCGAGTTGCCCGCGGATCGCGTCGGCGGACGTCGTCAGGGCGAGCAGCCCGAACAGCACCATCGCCGCGGCGCACAGCACCCAGATCCAGTAGGCAACGGAGACCACGCGCGGGGTCGACTCACTCACACCCTCATCCTGCGGCATGGATCGACCCGACACGAGCGGAGGGCCCGCGTCAGCGCGCAGGCGGCAGGTTCAGGAAGTACTCGTTGGATTCCTTGCGGTGCATCAGCACGATCGCACCGATCGCCGCGACCGCCTGGAGGATCCCGGCGCCGCCCATGATCAGCGCCGCGGTTCCGGTGCCGGCCGTGATGCCGAAGATCGTGGGAATGGCGGAGAACACCGTGAACACGCCGATCATCGTGAGCAGCATGCGCGCCCAGTTCTTGCCCTTGCGCATCTTGAAGGCGAACAGTGCCAGCAGACCGGTGAGCACGATGCTCAGGAACACACCGGTGCCGATGATCGCGAAGACGAAGAGCTGTTCGACGTCCGCACGCGACATCACGGTGTCCGACTGCTTGGCCAGTTCGTCGACGACCTGGTCGACGAACGAGTCCCGGTCCCCGTACGCGAAGGCCAGCGCCGACACGAGATACACGATCCCGAGCGCCGCCACCACGAACCACAACTGGAACGCCGTGATCACGTCCGCCGGAACCGGCTTCTTTCCGTCCTGCTGCTGCACGGGAGGCATCGGCGCCGGGTACTGCGGGGTGCCCGGCCACGGGTCCGGCGGCCCCGGCTGCCCGGTCATCCGAGCCATCCCGCGGCCTCGGCAGCCCAGTAGGTGAGGACGATGTCGGCGCCCGCGCGGCGAATGCTCAGCAGGGACTCGAGGACCGCGGCGTCGCGGTCGATCCAGCCGTTCTGGGCGGCGGCGGTGATCATCGCGTACTCGCCCGAGATCTGGTAGGCCGCAACCGGCACGGTGGAGCGGTCCGCGACCTCGCGCAGCACATCGAGGTACGACATCGCCGGCTTGACCATCACCAGGTCGGCGCCCTCGGCGAGGTCGAGGTCCACCTCGAGCCGCGACTCGCGGCGGTTCGCCGGATCCTGCTGGTACGTGCGGCGGTCGCCCTCGAGCGACGAGCCGACGGCCTCCCGGAACGGTCCGTAGAACGCGGACGCGTACTTCGCCGAGTACGCGAGCTGACCGACGTCGACGTGTCCGGCGGCGTCGAGACCCTCGCGGATCGCGGCGACCTGGCCGTCCATCATCCCGCTCGGGCCGAGCAGGTGCGCGCCGGCCTCGGCCTGCGCGACCGCCATGTCGACGTACCGCGCGAGCGTCGCGTCGTTGTCGACGTGGCCGTCCGCCGTCAGCACACCGCAGTGGCCGTGGTCGGTGAACTCGTCCAGGCACGTGTCGGCCATGAGCACGGTCGAGTCACCGAGTTCGGCCTTCAGAGCTGCCAGGCCCCGGTTGAGGATGCCGTCCGGGTCGGTGGCACCCGATCCGTCGGCGTCCTTGTCCTCCGCCCGCGGGACGCCGAAGAGCATCACCCCGCCCACGCCGGCCGCCACCGCGTCGGTGGCGGCACCGCGCAGCGAGTCCAGCGTGTGCTGGACGACGCCCGGCATCGACGAGATCGGTCGCGGCTCGTCGATGCCGTCGGCGACGAACATCGGAAGCACGAGATGCCGTGGCTCGAGCGATGTCTCGGCGACCAGACGCCGTAGCGCGGGGGTACCACGCAGTCGGCGCGGGCGGCGGGCGGGAAAGTCACCGTCTCGGCGGGTGGGAAACACGGGTGCAGCTTCTCCTGTACCGGAAGGGGTCAGCGGCGGGCGCGGGACTTCTTGCGCGGCGGAGGCAGCGCACCCTCGGCACGCAGCCGGGCCGCGTGCTCGGCGAGCGCCTCGACCAGCGGACCCATCTGTGCCGTCTCCGGCTGGACGTCGACGCGCAGACCGAACTCGATCGCGGTCTCGGCCGTCTTGGGTCCGATGCACGCGACGATCGTGCGGGCGTGCGGCTTGCCGGCGATGCCGACGAGGTTGCGCACGGTCGACGACGACGTGAAGCACACCGCGTCGAAGCCACCCGTCTTGATCATCTCGCGAGTCTCGGCCGGCGGCGGCGCGGCCCGCACGGTGCGGTACGCGGTGACGTCGTCGATCTCCCAGCCACGCTCACGCAGGCCCTCGGCGAGGGTCTCGGTGGCGATGTCGGCACGCGGCAGCAGCACGCGGTTGACCGGGTCGAACACCTCGTCGTACGGCGGGAAGTCGGCCAGCAGGCCCTCGCTGGACTGCTCACCCGACGGCACCAGCTCGGGGGTGATGCCGAACGAGCGCACCTTCTCGGCGGTGGCCTCACCGACGCACGCGATCTTCACGCCGGAGAACGCGCGGGCGTCCAGACCGAACGCCTCGAACTTCTCCCACACCGCGCGCACCGCGTTGGTGGAGGTGAACACCACCCACTGGTAGCGGCCGTCGACCAGACCCTTGACGGAACGCTCCATCTGGGCGGGGCTGCGGGGCGGCTCGACCGCGATGGTCGGAACCTCGATCGGGATCGCACCGTGCGTGACGAGGCGATCGCTCATGTCGGCGGCCTGCTCCTTGGTGCGCGGCACCAGGACGGTCCAGCCGTACAGGGCGCGCGACTCCCACCACGACATCTTGTTGCGCTGCGAGACGACCTTGCCGACTGTGACGATCAGCGGGCCCACCAGCTCGGACCCGGCGTCGTTGAGGGTCGCGAGCGTGGCCTCGACGGTGCGCTGCTGGCGGGTGGTGCCGCGCACGGTGATCGCGGCCGGGGTCTGCGGGGCCAGACCGTGCTCGACGAGCGCGCTCGCGGTCTCGGCGAGGTGCGCGGCACTCGCGTGCAGCACCAGCGGGCCGGGGGCCGCGGCCAGCGCCGCCCAGTCGACCTCACCGCGCACGTCGGCCTCGGTGTGGGCGGAGCCCAGCGCCATGCCGGCGTAGCTCGGCACCGCGGAGCCCGACGGCAGGCCGGGCAGCACCTCGAACACCACCTGGGTGCGCGCGACAGCCGAGACCTCGGCGATCACGGAATCGGTGGTCAGCGGATCACCCGAGACGAGACGGACCACGTCGTGGCCGTTCTTGGCCTCGGCGACCAGCGTCTTGGCCACCTCGGCGGGCTCGCCGAGTGCGGGCCGGACCTCGGCGATCGGCTCGTCGGTCTCGGGGTCGCGACCGAGCGCGGTACCGACCAGCGCGGTCACGCCCTTGTCGACGTCGGGATCGGTGAACGCCAGCGCCGCCGACGCGAGAACGTCGCGCGCCCGGACGGTGAGCAGCGCCGGATCACCGGGTCCCGATCCCACAAAGAGGATTCGCCCGGGACTGTTCTTACGGACTCGGCTCATCGGTAGTTCTCCAGTGCGGTCTCATGTCGATAGGAAAAAAGTACGAAATCGGGCCTGCAATCGGGCCCCGGACGGACAACCACGTCAAGCATCCGCATCACCGTCCTCGGCAATCGTCATCAAATCGCGTGCACCGAGCTCGAGGAGTTCACGCGCAACCGCGCGTCCCAACTCGTCGGCACGCTCGGGCGATCCCACCGTGGACGCCCGAATCACGTCGGAGCCGTCGATCGCGGCGGCACAGCCGCGCACCGACAGTTCCTCGAACACGTGGCCGTCGTCGTCGATCGACTCGACGACCTCGGCGATCGCGCCGACCGGCGCGGTGCAGCCCGCCTCCAGCTCGGCGAGCAGCGACCGTTCCGCGACGACGGCGGCGCGGGTGGCCGCGTCGTCCAGCTCGGAGAGGACCGCGATCAGCTCCGGGTTGTCGGCACGGCACTCGACCGCGAGCGCACCCTGCGACGGCGCGGGCAGCATCTGCACCGGCTCGAGCGACTCGGTGATCGCGTCGGTGCGGCCGATGCGGGACAGGCCGGCGCGGGCGATGACGATCGCGTCCAGCTCGCCGGAGGCGACCTTGCCGAGGCGGGTGTCGATGTTCCCGCGCAGCGGCTCGATCTCGAGTCCCAGGCCGAGGGCGCGCAGCTGGGCGCGGCGCCGCGGCGCGGACGTCCCGATCTTCGAACCGGGCGGCAGCTCGCCGAGCACCAGGCCGTCGCGGGCGACGAGCGCATCGCGTGGATCCTCACGCGGCGGCACGGCGGCGATCACCAGCTCGTCGGGCTGCGCGGTAGGCAGGTCCTTGTACGAGTGCACGGCGACGTCCACCTCGCCGGCCGCGAGCGCCTCGCGAAGTTCGGCGACGAACACGCCGACGCCGATGCGCTGCACCGGTCCGGCGGTGACGTCACCCTTGGTCTTGATGATCACCAGCTCGGCCGGGTGACCCGCGGCGATCAGCGCATCCCGGACGGTCCCGGCCTGCGTCGTGGCCAGCAGGCTGCCGCGGGTGCCGATCCGCAGGGTGCGGGTGGTGGCGTCGGTCTGCGAGCCGATGCTCGGGTCGACGGCCGGCGACTGGACAGCGTCGGTGCTCATGCCTGCGCATCCTTTCCTGAAACATCGGGGCCGCTGGTGAATTCACCGAGATCGATCGGCGCGGCGACGGCCTCCGCCGCACCCGGGCGCAGCTCGAACAGTTCGCGCAGCGCGGCGGCGTACGAATCACCGCCCGGCGTCGAGGCCAACTGCTTGACCCGCACGGTCGGTGCATGGAGGAGTTTGTCGACGACACGGCGGACGGTGCGCGCGACCTCGTCACGCTGCGGATCCTCCAGACCCGGCAGGCGCGAATCCAGGCGCATCAGTTCCGCCTCGACCACCTCCGCGGCGCGCTGACGCAGCGCGGTGACGGTCGGGGTGACCTCGGCCAACCGCTGGGAGGCCAGGTACTGGGCAAGTTCGGAGGCCACGATTCCGCGGGCGGCGTCAGCGTCGGACGCGGCGGCGCCGGCGGCCGGGTCACGCTGCAACGCGGCCATGTCGAGCACGACCACCTCGGGCAGGCCGGCGACGGCGGCCTCGACGTCGCGGGGCAGACCCAGGTCGCAGATGACGAGCGGGCGGCCCGCCTCACGACCCTGCCGAGCGAGCGCGAGGTGGGTGTCGGCGAGCGTGACGACGGAGCCGACCGCGCCGGTACAGGTGACCAGGACGTCGGACTGTGCCATCGCGTCGGGCAGCTCGTCGAAACCCATCGCGATCGCGTCGATGCCGTTACCGACGGCGGTGGCCGCGAGGTGCTCGGCCCGCTCACGGGTGCGGTTGACGACGAGGATGCGGCCGATCCCGGCACGGGTGAGGTGTGCGACCGACAGGCTGCCCATCGCGCCGGCGCCGAGGACGACGGCGGTGCGGCCCACCAGACCACCGTCACCGAGGATCCCGGCGGCACGGTCGAGGGCGACGGACACCACGGAGGCACCGGCGGCATCGATCCCGGTCTCGGAGTGGACCCGCTTGCCGACCCGGAGCGCCTGCTGCGCCAGTTCGTGCAGCGCCCGCCCGGCGGCCTGCTGCGCGTCGGACGCGGCGTACGCGGCGCGGATCTGTCCGAGGATCTGCTGCTCGCCGATGACCATCGAGTCGAGGCCGCTGGCGACCGCGAACAGGTGCTCGGCGGCGGCCTCGCTGTAGCGGACGTACGCGTGCTTGTGCAGCTCGGCGAGATCGAGACCGGAATGCTCGCTGAGCAGGTCGGCGATCTCGGTGAGCGCGCCGTGGAACGCGTCCACGACCGCGTAGATCTCGATGCGGTTGCACGTCGAGACGATCATCGCCTCCGACACGTGGGCCGAGGCCAGCATCTTGTCCGTCAGCTTCGGGCGGTCCGTGTCGGTGACCGCTATCCGCTCGAGGACGGAGACGGGAGCGCTACGGTGCGAAATCCCGACGAGAAGCACACTCACGGCCTGATCACCGATCCGTTTCTGGTCGAAGCGCCGACCGCCGCGGATGCGGCGGCAACCTGCTGAGGAAACTGCTCCTCGTTGCGGGCCATATTGAACGACAGAACCTGCATCTCCATGGCGAGATCGACCCGACGCATCTCGACGTGGTCGGGGATCTCCAGCGCGAGCGGAGAGAAGCTGAGGATGCAGCGGAGGCCGGCGCCGACGAGCAGGTCGCACACGTCCTGGGCCGCGCTGTCCGGGGTGGCGATGACACCGATGGTGGCCTCGAGATCACGGCACGCGTCGGCCAGCTCGGCGACGTCACGAACCGTCAGACCGCCGACGCGGGCACCGACGACGTCGGCGTCCTTGTCGAACAGGCCCACCATCGAGAAGCCGCGGCGGTCGAAGCCGCCGTATCCGGCGAGCGCACGACCGAGATTGCCGATGCCCACCAGCACCACGCGGTGGCCACGATCGAGGCCCAGCGCGGATTCGATGCGGGCCCGCAGCCGGGTGACGTCGTAGCCGACGCCGCGAACTCCGTTGGGACCCAGGAACGACAGATCCTTGCGCAGCTTGGCCGATCCGACACCGGAGGCCGTGGCGAGTTCCTCGCTCGAGACGATGAGCGCACCCTCGTCGGCGAGCACTCCGAGGACCCGCAGGTATGTCGCGAGACGCGTCACCGTAGCCTGGGGAATGTCCCGGTACTGCGGAGCCGGAGGCGTTTCACGCCGCGGAGCGGACGGAGCAGCCCCGGCGACGCCGCGGGCAACTGCCCCCTGCGCCTGGTGCTGTTCGGTCACGTCGATGGCTCCTCGTCCGGCCGGCCGTGTACCCCGGCCTTCGCACAGGTCCGGGGGGTTTGTTCACACCACGGTAACCGCTTGTGAAGCCATGCACAAAGTTGCTCGACGGGCCCCGGACGTGCTCTCACCTGCAAAGCGACCGGAATCCTCGATCCGGGGTGACCCTTCCCACTCCCCCGCATGCCCGGCGCCCGCCGGGGTGAACTCAGCTCGCGGAGAGGTCGGCGCGGAGCCGTTCCTCGTCAACCTCCCAGTAGCTGTGCTCCTTGCCGTCGAGCAGGACGACGGGCAGCCGGTCCCCGTATTCCGCCCGCAGATCGGGATTGTCGGCGGCGGCCTCGTCGACGTCGACGCAGGTCAGTTCGAGTTCGTACTCGCGGCAGATCTCGTCCAGCAACTCGCGGGCGGGCGCGCACGCGCCGCAGCCGACGCGAGTGAGAAGTGTGATCCGGTTTCGCGACTGATCCATACGCACCAGTGTTCCCCACCGCCCGGGAGACCGGCCGGACAGCCTGCGCGATGCCGTTCCGCAGACCGTTCCGTTTCGAGACGAACATCACACGCCGCGGACCCGGCCTCGATCCGACGGGATCGACGCATGCACGCGGGCTAGGGTGAGCCAGAGGTGTCTGCGACGCGGGAGGTGCGAGTGCCTGGGCGATCACTGCCGATCGGCGCGAGATTCGGTGTGGGCCTGTCCGGGATTCTGCGCCCCGGCCGCCGCCGGATCCGGAATCTGCTGGGTCCGAGCGAGGCCGAACTACGCGCCAATCTGGCCGGCGAGGCCAGCGCCGACGCCGCCCTCGCCCTCCAGGAGGCCGAAGCCCTCCAGGAGGCCGAAGCACTCGAGGCGGCCACACTCGAAGCGGCCACGCTCGAAATCCCCGAGGCACTCGAGATTCCCGAGGCGCCGGAACCGCCGGCGGAGATCGCCGTGCCCCGCGACCTCACCGCTGCCGCGTTCTTCGACGTCGACAACACGATGGTGCAGGGCGCGTCGATCATCCACTTCGCCCGCGGCCTCGCGGCCCGGAAGTACCTCAGGACCTCCGACCTGGTCGACTTCGCGTGGAAGCAGGTCAAGTTCCGGGTCACCGGCAAGGAGAACAGCGACGACGTCGCGGAGGGCCGGGAGAAGGCGCTGTCGTTCGTCGCGGGCCGCTCCACCGCCGAGCTCGCCCGCCTCGGCGAGGAGATCTACGACGAGGTGATCGCCGACAAGATCTGGGACGGCACCCGCGCGCTCGCACAGATGCACCTCGACGCCGGTCAGCAGGTGTGGCTCGTGACGGCCACCCCCGTCGAGCTGGCGCAGGTGATCGCCAAACGTCTCGGACTCACCGGCGCCCTGGGCACGGTCGCCGAGAGCAAGGACGGCGTGTTCACGGGCCGCCTCGTCGGCGACATCCTGCACGGGCTCGGCAAGGCGCACGCGGTGCGCACGCTCGCCGTGCGGGAGGGTCTCAACCTCAAGCGCTGCACCGCATACTCCGACAGCTACAACGACGTCCCGATGCTCTCGCTCGTCGGCACCGCCGTCGCCGTCAATCCCGACGCCGACCTGCGCGAGCTCGCGCGGAACCGCGGCTGGGAGGTGCGCGACTTCCGCACCGGACGCAAGGCCGCGAAGATCGGCGTGCCGACCGCCCTGCTGCTGGGTGCGGTGGGTGGTGCGGTGGGCGCGATCCTCAGCCGTCGACGTGACCGGGCCCTGATCGCCGAGCTCGCGGCCCGCCAGGACGCGGGGCGGGTTCAGCCCATGAAGACGTTGCGGCGCTGCGCCAGCAAGCGGTAGAGCGTCTGCTGGATCGTCTCGCGGACGTGGTCGGTGACCTCGAACAGCACCATCGGATCGTCGGCCTCGGCGGCGTCGTAGGTGTCGGTGAGGATCGGCGTCCCGAACTCGATGTACCACTTGGACGGCAGCGGAACGAGCCCCAGCGGCCCCAGGTGCGGGAACAGCGGCGTCACCGGGAAGTAGGGCATGTCCAGCAGACGCGCGAGCGGGGCGATGTCGCCGATCTTCGGGTAGATCTCCTCCGATCCCACGATCGAGCACGGGATGATCGGCGCGCCGGCGCGCATCGCGGCGGAGACGAATCCGCCGCGGCCGAACCGTTGCAGCTTGTAGCGCTCGGAGAACGGCTTGCCGATGCCCTTGTAGCCCTCGGGGAACACCGCGGCCACCTCACCGCCGCGCAGTAGGCGCTCGGCGTCGGGGTGGCAGGCCAGGGTGTGCCCAGCCTTGCGGGCGATGTTGCCGACGACGGGCATCTCGAACGCCAGATCGGCGGCGAGCATCCGCAGCGCGCGATGCTGCGGATGGTGATCGTGCACCGCGACCGACGTCATGAGCGCATCGATGGGGACCACCCCGGCGTGGTTGGCCACCACCAGTGCACCGCCTGTGGCCGGGATGTTCTCGACGCCGCGGACCTCGACCCGGAACCACTTCTCGAACAGCGGCCGGAGCGCGGGCAGGAAGACACCGTCGGCGAAGTGCGGGTCGTAACCGAACTCGTCCACCTCGTAGTCCCCCGCGAGACGCCGGCGCACGAAGCCTGCGGCACCCGCCACCTGACCCACCAGGCGATCGCGCAGCCCGTCGAGCAGTGACCCGCCGTCGCGCTCGGTGGCACCTGCACCACCCTCAGCGGTATCCGCCTCACCGACCGGCTCGTCCGATGCCGTGAACACGCGATCGGCGCCATCCACGGGCGGACGCCGATTCGCCGCGCGGGCCGGCGACGGACGTGTACCCGAGCCGCCGTGCAGCGGGATCACCTTCGCCACCTCGTTCACAAGAGCCCCCTGCCCATTCGATCCGCGGTTCACCTGTTCTGCTGTCCGGCCCCGCCTGGTGCGCCTGCGAGCGCGAGCACCGTCGATTCTGCCCGGTCGATCCATTCGGGCCGGATCACCGGCGTCAGCCCGGTACCGCGCACGAAGTCGTCGAGTGCCTCCATCGTCGTCCATCGCGGCTCGAATCCGAGTTCGGCCCGCATCCGGGTGGTGTCGAGCCCGCACCCGAAGTGGAAGTAGTCGAGTTGTTCCCGCGTGAACGAACGCATCTGCGAGCCCATCAGCGCGCGCCCGGCGCTGCGGAACAGCGAGAACGGCATCGGGACCTCGACGCGGCCGGCCCGCCGGATCGCCTGCGACATCATCACTGCGCCGTCTCCCGCGACGTTGAACGTTCCCGCCGGACCGGTGAGGGTGGCCCGGCTGAGCGCTGCCAGTGCGTCCTCCTCGTGGAGCAGCTGCATGCGGGCGTCGCGGCCCAGGATGCTCGGGACGATCGGCGACGACAGGTACCGCGCCACCCAGCCGTGCAACCGCGGTCCCATCAGTGGTCCGAGGCGCAGGATCGACACGGCGATGTCGGGGCGTCGCCGACCCAGTCCCCGGGCATAGCCCTCGATCTCGATGCAGTCGCGGGCCCACGCGCCCTGCGGTGGACGCCGCGCGCCCATCTCCTCGGTGAACTTGGCCGGATCCTTGGGACTGCCGCCGTAGACCGCCGAGGCGGACCGCAGCACCACCTTGCGCACGGTGGGGGCCTTCTGGCACACCGCGAACAGCTGCATGGCGCCGATGACGTTCATGTCCTTCATCGCCGCTCGGCTGCCGGATTTCGGCGCCTGGGCGACGGTCGCGGCATGCACGACGGTGTCGACATCGGCCCCGCGGATCACCTTGCCGATGAGCGGGTTTCGAATGTCCGCGCGGACGAACTCGGCGCGGCCCATTCGGCGCATCATGTCCTTGCTGGGCGAGACGGCATCGACCGCGATCACCCGCTCGATGCCCGGCTCCTGTGCCAGCCGCGCCACCAGGAACCCGCCCGGGAACCGGCTCGCGCCCGTCACCAGCACCACCTTCGGTGGCTGCACACCCCGCTCGTCAGGACTCACCCGTACCCCCGTCCATTCGCCCCTGCGGGGAGCCTAACGAATCCGCGGCGGGTGGCAAGGGTTCCGCGCGAGCCTTTACGCCCTGGCAACACGATCGACGGAGAAGATTACGAATACCCGAAATGCGCGGATGCCCGCCACCTGACGGTGACGGGCATCCGGGTGCAAGTTCTTACTTGCCGAGCTTCCGACGCTGGACGCGCGTGCGACGGAGCAGCTTGCGGTGCTTCTTCTTCGACATGCGCTTGCGGCGCTTCTTGATCACTGAACCCATGGTGGGTGTTCCTCACAGTCTTCTATAGCGTTCAGCGCACGCCGGTCACGTACGCCTGTGTCTTCCTCTGGCGCTGAGGCCTCGTTGCCACTGGTCGCTTTCACGACCCCAGCGCCTGACGACACCGGCTGGCTGGTACGACGACTCACGATCGTACCGGGGCGGGTGAGCTCGACGAAAACCGAGGCTCACCCTATCGATTCCGGCAGGTCAGCCGGCGTCGAAATACGAGGTCTCCAGATAGTCGTGCACGGCCTTGGCGTGCACGCGGAAGGACCGCCCCACACGAACTGCGGGCAGTTCACCGCTGTGCACCAGCCGATACACGGTCATCTTCGAAACCCTCATCAGCGTCGCGACCTCCGCGACGGTGAGGAACTGCGTCCCGGCGAGGCTTGCGTTACCGGGGCTGTCTTGCTTACCGGACTTGTCTGGCTTAGCCGGCTTAGCCGGCTTTGCTGGGTTTTCAGGGGATCCCATCTGTCCACTTACCTCCGGCACATGTCGCGCCGCCGGCTTCCCCTCCGGCGGAACAGACACGCACGTGCTGACACGAGCTTAGCGGGACCAGAGGGATTGGTGCGACGGGTGTTGCAAACAAGATCGCTAATTGCGATCTACTCGGGCGACACCCCGAGTTCAGCCGAGCGGTCACGAGCGGCCGCGAGGGCTTCGTAGAAGGCCGTCCGGAGGCCGCACCGCTCGAGTTCCCGCACCGCCGCGGCGGTGGTGCCCCCCGGCGACGTGACGGCCGCCCGCAGTTCGGTGGCGTTCTCGCCCGACTGGTCGAGCATGGCGGCCGAGCCGACCATCGTCTGCACCACGAGCTCACGCGCCGTCGCGCGGGTGAGGCCCAACGCGACACCGGCGTCGATCATCGCCTCGACAGCCAGGAAGAAGTACGCGGGACCGGAACCGGACACCGCGGTCACTGCATCGATCTGCGACTCCGGAACGGTCGTGACCGTGCCGACGGATGCGAGGATGCTGCGCACCAGGTCCAGATGCCCTGCCTTGACGTGGCGTCCGGGCGCGATGACGCTGGCGCCCTGCCCGACGAGCATCGGAGTGTTCGGCATGACCCGGACGACCGGGAACCCGGCGGGCAGCTTCGCCTCGTACCGCGCCGTGGGGATGCCCGCGGCCAGGGAGACCAGGAGCTGCTCCTGCTCGCCGTCGAGATCCACCTTGCTCATCGCCGTCAGAACCGAGTCCACGTCCGTGGGCTTGACCGCGACGACGATCACGTCAGCGCCCTCGGCCGCGTCCTCGATCGTGGTGACGCGGATCGAGTACGTCGCGGCCAGTTCCTCGGCACGCGGCTCGTACTGCTCGGCGACAACCAGGTCCCGGGTGGCGTGACCACCCTGCAATAGTCCAGAGATCAGGGCCTCACCGATCTTGCCGCCACCGATCACCGCAATTCTCGTCATACCGCCCAGCCTGCCACGGCCCGAGATCGGGGCAATCCCCCGGTACCGGGCGGTGTGACGAAGCAGTCCCCGGGTGAGCGGTCAGCGGGGAATCATGGCCAGCTGACGGCTCTGCACCACGACGGCGCCGGTGGAGTCGAGCACGGTGTGATCCTCCTCGAACCACGTGTCGCCCAGCACCGTCGAGCTCGCCATCACCCGCAACCAGCCGGGGGCCGGCTGTCGGCGCAGGTACGTCGTCAGCTGGACGGTGGGCGCCCACCCGAACATCCCGCGGTTCATCGTCACCGGCGCGCAGATGTCACCGGTCATGATCGCGAACAGCGCCGCGGTGGCCGGGCCCTCCTCGTCGGCAGCCCACGGCCGCGCCCACATGCGAACCTGCGGCTCGCCCTGCTTCCCGCTGAGGAAGTGGGCCGACGACCCGTCTACGCGCAGATCGCAGCCCTGCGAGACGTGCACGATCTGGGCCATCGGATGGTCCTTCGAGAGCACGTGCGCCTCGGTTGTCGGCTCGGCCGGCAGTTGCGCGAGCGACTGCACCTCGGCGTAGTGCGGCTCCCCCGCGTCCGGCACACCCAGCGTCACCGCCGCGTGCACCGCGGGCCGACCGGCCTGCGACAGCTCGACGTCGACCAGCGAGACCTGCCGTCCCCGCTTGCGCACGGTCGCCACGAGATCGACGTCGCCCGGGTCCGGGGCGGCGAGGTAGTTGGCGCTGACGGCCAGTGGCTGGACGGCCGGGTCGACGGGCATCCCACCTGGCGCCGTGCGGATCAGCTCGCGCCGTGCGGCGGCCGCGCACAGCGCCATCATGCAGCCGCCGTGCACCTTGGGTCCGATGGTCCAGATCGGGTCGATGTGGGCGCCGTACCGGCCGGCGACACCATCGGGACCACCGCCCTGCGGGGTGACGGCGGTCAGATCCCGGAACGGGTGGGCGGACACTGCGTTGTCGGAAGTCACTGCTCGTCCTGTCTGTGGGGGTCGGTGAAGTCGTCGAAGGTGCGGCCCGCGAAGCTCGCGGCACCGATGTCCTGATGTGCGAGCCGGCGCAGTGCGGCGAGGACGGGTTCGTAGATCGCGGTGCCGAGGACCGCGTACTCCACCGCGGATTCGACGGAGTCGGTAGGCATCAGTTCGAGGTCGACCTCGGCGATCCCGCGGATGTGCCGGCCGTACGCGTCGAGGCGTTCGTCGGTCATCGGGATGCCGACGTCCTCGGCGGCCGCGAGGGCCCGGTCCAGTTGCGCGACAGCGGGATACGAGGGTTCGTAGACCTGGCCGAGGCGTTCGAGCACGGCCCGCGCGCGGAGGTAGTCGTTTGACTGCTCGGCCGATTCGACCGGATACGGCGGCAGCGCGGCGAGCGCGCGTCCGACGGTGTCGAAGACCGTGTCGGCGGGCTGGTCGACGAGGCGGACGACGGTGCGGATCTTGCCCAGCGGCAACCCGACGCCGGCGAGTGCCTTGATGAGCGCGAGCCGCCGCACGTGCTGCTCGCCGTACTCGGCCTGCGTCGCGCTGCTCGCCTCCCCGGGCATGAGCAGGCCCTCGCGCAGGTAGTACTTGACGGTCGCGAGGGGCACGCCGCTGGCGGAGACCAGTTCGGAGACCCGCATCCCACCGCTCCTGCCCGTGCCGACTATTGACACCCACCGTCATCGGGTCGACGATGAACTCGTACTGGATAGCTCAACTATCCAATTTCGGGTTCGAGCCTACCGCACACGAGGAACTCACCATGGATCCCGTTCTCACGATCGTCGTCGGCGTCACCGTGCTCACGGTGGTCGGCATCGCGTCCGGCGGCGCGTTCCTGCTCCGCATCCTCACCGGACATCAGGGCGCCAACGACCTACAGAAGAGTTTCTTCCGGGCAGGGCACGCCCACGCCGGCGTCCTCGTCACCCTCGGTCTCGTGCTCGCCACCCTGACCACGGTGGTCGATGTGAGTCCCGGCTGGGCCGCGACCGGCGCGATCGCCGTGCTGGTGTCGGCGATCTTCATTCCCGCCGGGTTCTTCCTGTCCGTCCTCGGACGCGACCCCGCGAAACCGGGCCCGATGCTCGCGTCGATCTGGGTCGGCGCCGCGTGTCTCGCGGTCGGGCTGGTGATCTCGGGGATCACCGTGATCAGTGCGGGGGTCTCTGCGCTGTAGACCGGGGGCGGGATCAGCGGCGCAGGTGTTCGCGCGCGAAGCTCAGCGCCTGCCCCAGCATCGACGCACGCTCGGACCGGGTGCGGGCGTTCTGGGTGTTGATCTCGATGACGGCCTGCCCGGCGAACCCGCTGTCGACGAGATGTCGGCACACTTCGACGCAGGGCTGGCTGCCGTGCCCGGGAATGAGGTGCTCGTCGATCGACGCGCCGCGCCCGTCGGCCAGGTGCAGGTGGGCCAGACCGCTGCCCATCCGGTTCGCGAGATCCAGCGCATCCATGCCCGCGGTCGCGGTGTGGGACAGGTCCAGCGTGTAGTGCCGGTGATCGGAGTCGGTGGGGTCGTACGACGGGCTGAACGCGGACAGCGCCGCACCCGGCCCCCCGCGTCGACGCAGCCGCTGGGCCGACTTCTCCCGGCCGCCGAAGAAGCTGTCGGCGCGCATCGGGAACATGTTCTCCACCGCCACCACAGCGCCGGTCTTCTCTTCGAGACCCGCCACCTGGTCTGCGAAACCGTCGGCGTAGCGGCGCTGCCACCGGAACGGCGGGTGCACCACCACGTTCGACGCACCCAGCGCCTCCGCGGTCGCGACCGAGCGGTCCAGCTTCGCGACGGGGTCGGCGCCCCACACGCGCTGCGAGATCAGCAGGCACGGCACGTGCACCGCCTGAACGGGCACCGCGTACTTGCGGACCAGCCGCTGGACCGCCGAGACGTCCTGGCTGACCGATTCGGCCCACACCATCAACTCGACGCCGTCGTAGCCGACCTCGGCCGCATACCGGAACGCGGCCTCGGTGTTCTCGGGGTACACCGAGGCCGTGGACAACCCGACGAGGATCTTCCGATCCGGCATTGCTGGTCTCCCCACGACGTACCCTTCGCCGGCGTCCGGTCAGCTCGTGCCGAGCAGGAAGGCGAGTGGGCCCAGGGTGACGAACACACCCGCGACGACCGCGATCACCAGGCTCGTGATGTCGTCCGTCCGGCGCAGGATCCGCACCATCGCGACCAGGCCGACGATCACCAGGACCGCGAGCACCAGCGCCACCATCGGCAGCATGTCCCACAGCTTCTCGAAGCCCTTGAACATCAGCGCGCCGGCGACCAAGGCGACCGCACCCTGTCCGAGCAACACCGCCCACTGCTTGGCTCCGCTGGCCTCGGGCTCGTCGTCGAGGTCCTCGAGATCCCCGAAGTCCCCGAGATTCTCGTCGTTCTCGAGATCGGCGTCCGAGTCCACGTCGCCGTCCGTCTCGGCGGCGGCACGCTCGTTCCCCTGACGCATCAGGTCGCCGGCCAGGGTCTGCCCCGACAGCAGCCTGGGCTCTGGCGCCCCGCCGCGCGCGGGGGCCGGGCCCGACGCGCCCACCGTCGTCGACGCCACGGATCGCCAGCCGGCGTTCGTTCCCCTCCCGGTCGGCCCGTCGTCCTTCACGGCCGGCGCGACGACGGTGGGCGCGTCGTCGGCCTTGGCCGCCGCTCCCTTCGCCGCACTGTTCGAGGACGCCTTCGCATCGGCCCGGGCATCGCGCTTGTCCTGCGCGTCGGCGTCGGCGAGGGTGAACACGGCCGTCGCATCCGACTCCGGCGTGGGGGCCGGCGCCTTGGCGGTTGCAGCGGGTCTCGCGGGAGCCTTGGGTGCATCGGGAGCCTTGGGGGCTCGAGGCGTTGGGGGGGCCGGGGCAATCCGAGCCGCCTTGGGCGCTGCAGGAGCCTCGGGCCTCGCCGGGACCGGAGTCTCGGCCGCCTTCACCGGCTCCGGGGCCGCGGTCGCCTTCACCGGCTCCGGGGCCGCGGTCGCCTTCGCCGGCACCTCCGGCGCCGGGATCTGCGCGGCAGCCGGGGTCTCGGGATCGTCGTCGGACTCGCCGGCCGTGCGCCCATTGCGGACCGCCGGGAACTCGCCGGTCAGTTCGGCGACGGAGATGCCGCCCTTGACGCCGCGACGTCGTCGGCCGCCACCACCGGCACCGACTCGCTGGCCGTTACGGGCCAACAGCTCCGCAACCGAGATTGCTTGGCTGTCACCTTCGGGCTCCGTCATCGAGCGCTCACCACCAGTTCTCCACCCATGTCCGTATCGAGCTTGCGAAGAATCAGACCCTCACGCAGTGCCCACGGGCAAATTTCGAGCGTGTCGACCCCGAGCGCGCGCATGCTGGCCTCCGCAACGAGAGCTCCGGCCACGATCTGCTGGGAGCGGTCGGAACTCACGCCCTCCAATTCTGCACGGTCCGACGCGGTCATCCGCGATATGAAGGCGATCAGCTGGCGCAGGCCGCTCGATGTGAGCGTCCGTGTGACGCGCGGACCTGCGGCGGACGGCGCGGCACCGGTGAGTCGGGCCAGTGACCGGAACGTCTTGGACGTGCCGACGCAGCGGTCGGGCTCGCCGCCCGCGCGCAGCTGCTTGGCCGGGGCGACCAGTTCGGCGTCGAGCCAGTCGCGCAGCACCGCGACGCGGCGCTTGCCGGGCGGGTCCTCCTGCAGCCAGTCGCGGGTCAGCCGTCCGGCACCCAACTGGAGCGAGAACGCGGTATCGGGATCTTCGTCACCGCCGCATGTCAGCTCGAGCGAGCCGCCGCCGATGTCGATGTTGAGGATGCGCCCGGCGCTCCACCCGTACCAGCGCCGCACCGCCAGGAACGTCAGCCTGGCCTCGTCGACACCCGAGAGAACCTCGAGGCTCACGCCGGTCTCGGCACGCACCCGGGACAGGACCGCCTCCGAGTTGTTGGCGTCGCGCACCGCGGACGTCGCGAAGGCCATCAGCTCACCGCAGCCCGACGACCTGGCGATACCCGCGAAATCGTTGACTGTCGTGACCAACCGGTCGGCACCGACGGCCGTGATGTCTCCACGGTCGTCGGTGTTCTCGGCAAGCCGCAGAGTCGCTTTCGTGGAGCTCATCGGCGTGGGGTGCCCACCACGATGAGCGTCCACCACGAGCAGGTGGACGGTGTTGCTTCCGACATCGAGTACCCCAAGGCGCACACGGTTACGGTACTGGGTCTACCGTCGGGCACTGTGACAGCAGGCAGCACCACGGGCTCCGACAAGTTGGTGCCCGCACCAGAAGTGGATCTGGACTTCCCCCGCGAATGGGTGCAGTTCGTCGACCCAGAAAACTCCGAACACACCATCAAAGCCGACCTGACGTGGCTCCTTTCCCGCTGGACCTGCGTCTTCGGCAGCCCGGCGTGCCAGGGCACGGTGGCGGGCCGCCCGGACGACGGGTGCTGCTCGCACGGCGCCTTCCTGTCCGACCAGGAGGACAAGGACAAGCTCGACGCCTCCGTGAGGATGCTCACACCGGAGGACTGGCAGTTCATGGAGAAGGGCCTCGSCAAGAAGGGTTACGTCGAGGAGGACGACCTCGAGGACGAGCCGGCGCTGCGGACCCGCCGCTACAAGGGCGCCTGCATTTTCCTCAACCGTCCGGGCTTCGAGGGCGGCATCGGGTGCGCGCTGCACAAGATGGCGCTGCGCAAGGGCATCGAGCCGCTCGAGGTGAAGCCCGACGTGTGCTGGCAGCTGCCGATCCGCCGGACCCAGGAGTGGGTCGACCGGCCGGACGGCGAGCAGATCCTCGAGACCACCGTCACCGAGTACGACCGACGCGGTTGGGGCGAGGGCGGCGAGGACCTGGCGTGGTACTGCTCGGGGTCCCCCGACGCCCACGTCGGCGCCAGGCCGGTGTGGCAGTCGTACGCACCGGAGCTCACCGAACTGCTCGGCAAGGCCGCTTACGACGAACTGGCGTCGCTGTGCCGGCGTCGCGAGGGCCTGGGCCTGATCGCGATCCATCCCGCGACCACCGCGGCGCAGCAGAAGAAGGCCTGACACGTACCGGCCTTCCGGCCGAATGTCACATCGGTTCAGTCCCACTGAACGGATGTGACATTCGGCCGTCATGCGGGCCGCAGGATCACTCCTCGAGCTTGTAGCCGAGTCCGCGGACCGTCACCAGGTGCTGCGGCTTGCCGGGGTCGGCCTCGATCTTGGCGCGCAGACGCTTGACGTGGACGTCGAGGGTCTTGGTGTCGCCCACGTAGTCGGCGCCCCACACCCGGTCGATCAGCTGTCCGCGGGTGAGGACCCGGCCCGAATTGCGCAGCAGGTATTCGAGCAGGTCGAACTCCTTGAGCGGCAACGCCACCGGTTCACCGGCCACGTGGACCAGGTGCCGTTCGACGTCCATCCGCACCGGACCGGCCTCGAGCACACCGTCGTCGGGGCCGGCGTCGGCCTCCGCGTCGGTACCACGGCGCAGCACGGCCCGGATTCGGGCGATCAGCTCTCGGGCCGAGTACGGCTTGGTGACGTAGTCGTCGGCGCCGAGTTCGAGCCCGACCACCTTGTCGATCTCGCTGTCACGGGCGGTGACCATGATGACCGGGACCGACGACTTGGCGCGCAACTGCTTGCACACGTCGGTTCCGCTCATGCCGGGCAGCATGACGTCGAGCAGGACGATGTCGGCGCCGGAGCGCTCGAACTCGGCCAGCGCGGACGGCCCGTCACCGACGACGGTGGTTTCGAAGCCTTCCTTGCGCAGCAGGAACGCCAGCGGGTCGGCCAGCGACTCCTCGTCCTCCACGATCAGCACACTCGTCAACGGTTGGCCTCCAGACTTGTGCCGCGTCGATTCACGACGCGGCTTTCTTCTCGATCATTGCGGGTTTGCGGGTGTCGCCGGGCTCGAGGGCGTCGGCGGGCACGGACTCGAAGTGTGCGGGAATCTGCAGTGTGAAGGTCGATCCGGTGCCGGGCCGGCTCCACAGGTCGATCGCACCGTTGTGGTTGGCGGCGACGTGCTTGACGATCGCCAGCCCCAACCCGGTGCCGCCGGTGGCCCGGGAGCGGGCCTTGTCGACGCGGAAGAAGCGTTCGAAGACACGCTCCTGATCCTCCTTGGCGATGCCGATGCCGCGGTCGGTGACGGAGACAGCCACGTTGTCGCCGCGTACCGAGCGGCTGACCGACACCGCGGTGCCCTTCGGCGAGTACGCGATGGCGTTCTCGACGAGGTTGGACAGCGCCGTCACGAGGAGGGTGCGGTCCCCCATCACCTCGAGCCCGCTGGGGGCGTCGGTATGAACCGTGATCTCGGCGGCCTCGGCGGCGACGGTGGACCGGCGCAGCGCCTCGGCGATGACGTCGTCGACGTCGACCACGTCGAGGTCGGGCAGCTTCTCGGCGCCCTGCAGCCGCGAAAGCGCGATCAGTTCGGTGACCATGTTGCCGAGCCGCGCGGATTCGCTCAGGACGCGTTGCCCGAAGTAGCGCACCGAGTCGGGGTCGTCGGCCGACTCGAGTAGTGCCTCCGCGAGCAGCCCCATGGCGCCGACCGGCGTCTTGAGTTCGTGGCTGACGTTCGCGACGAAGTCGCGGCGGGTGGCCTCCATGCGGACCTGTTCCGAGTCGTCGTCGGCGAACACCACGACGAAGCGGCGGTCCTCCTCGCTCAGCAACCGCGCGACGCCGCGCACGGCTATCTTGGCGCGACCGCGCTGGGTGGTGCGGGTCGTGAGGTCCATGTCGACGGCCTCGCCGGTCTCGAACACCTCGGTGGCCGCGACCCACGCGCGGTCGTCGATCATCCGGTTGCGGACCAGCCCGAGTTCCTCGGCACGCGGGTTGAACAGCACGACGTCGTTGAACTTGTCGACGACGGCGATGCCGCTCTCGGAGGTGAGAACGATGAGGTCGAGGACCTGCGACATGGTCAGCCCGGCCTGGGCTTGCTGTCGCCGGGCGTGACGGGAGCCGAGCCGGGGAACCACCACGCCGCCTACGATGCAACCGGCGATGGCGGTCGCGACGGCCAGCATTACGGCCTGAACAACAGTCACACGTGAATCGTACGTTCGGCACACCGGCCGCCGAAGCCGGGTGTGACGGTTTTCTCGCACGTCACAGGCCCGTGAGCTGGAGTTTCCGACCCGTTCACCCGGAGTTTGCGAAAGGCCCCCGCCGCTTCCGTTCCGGAAGTGGCGGGGGCCTCGGTCAAACGACTACGCAGGGGCTACTTGGCGCCCTGGTTCGCGACGGCCGCGGCGCCGGCAGCGGCGGCGGCCGGGTCGAGGTAGGTGCCACCCGGGTTCAGCGGCTCGAGGTTCTCGTCCAGGTCGTAGCGCAGCGGGATGCCGGTGGGGATGTTCAGGCCCGCGATGTCCTCGTCGGAGATGCCGTCGAGGTGCTTGACGAGGGCGCGCAGCGAGTTGCCGTGCGCGGTGACCAGGACGGTCTTGCCCGCCTTCAGGTCGGCCGCGATGGTCTCGTCCCAGTACGGGATGAGGCGCTTGACGACGTCGAGCAGGCACTCGGTCAGCGGAACCTCGGGCAGGTCGGCGTAGCGCGCGTCCTGGTCCTGGCTGTACTCGCTGCCGGCCTCGATCGCGGGCGGCGGGGTGTCGTAGCTACGACGCCACAGCATGAACTGGTCCTCGCCGAACTCGGCCTTGGTCTGGGCCTTGTTCTTGCCCTGCAGAGCGCCGTAGTGGCGCTCGTTGAGACGCCAGTCGCGCACGACGGGGATCCAGTGGCGGTCGCACGCGTCGAGCGCGAGGTTCGCGGTGCTGATCGCGCGGCGCAGCAGCGACGTGTAGAGGACGTCCGGGAGCAGGTTGTGCTCGGCGAGCAGTTCACCGGCACGCTTGCCCTCGGCCATGCCCTTGTCGGTGAGGTGCACGTCCACCCAGCCGGTGAACAGGTTCAGCGCGTTCCATTCGCTCTCGCCGTGGCGGAGCAGCACAAGTGTTCCGGTACTCATGCCGTCAATCCTGGCATGACGCCTTTTCGCCGTCGCGCGAGCCGTCGACTCGGCCCCGATTCCGCCACCACCGATGGTCCGCGGCGCCGACGGTGAGTTCGACGTGCGGATCGGCGGCGACGGCCGCTTCGCCGAGGTGTACGGGACGGGACGGGCCGGACACTGGCAGCGGTGGTGGTCCGCCCCGACGGCCGTCCGGGACGCCGGGGCGAGAACCCGACCGTCGCGTCGCTCGTCGGCCACTTGCACCGGACACTGCTCCCCCGCGACTGACCTGCGGAGGAGCAATGCCCGCGGTGGACCGTCAGCCCCGCGCGGCCTCGCCGGCGCGCAGGTCCTTGCGGAGGATCTTGCCCGCAGCGGACTTCGGGACCACGTCGATGAACCGACCTTGCGGACCTTCTTGTGCGGGGACACCCGCTCGGCGACGAACGCGATGACGCCGTCCTCGTCGAGGTCCGTGTCGGGCTGCCACACGACGAACGCCTTGGGAACCTCCTCGCCCTCGTCGTCGAAGCACCCCGATGACCGCGGCGTCCGCGATGAGCGGGTGGGTGAGCAGCAGAGCCTCGAGTTCCGCCGGCGGCACCTGGTAGCCCTTGTACTTGATGGTTTCTTGAGCCGGTCGACGATCGTGACCACCCCGCCGGCGTCGACGGTGGCGATGTCGCCGGTGTGCAGGTAGCCGTCGGCGTCGAGGGTGTCGCGGGTGGCCTGCTCGTTGCCGAGGTAGCCGACCATGATGTTCGGGCCCTTGCACCACAGCTCACCGGGCTGGCTCACACCGTCGGCCGGGTAGTCGACTTCCTCCCCGGTGGCCGGGTCGACGAGCTTGCACTCCATGTTCGCGATGGTCGGGCCCACCGAGCTCAGGACGATGTCGTCGCGGTCGAACGGGATGGCGTGGGACACCGGGCTCATCTCCGACATGCCGTAGCCCTGCCGGACCCGGCACGACAGCCAGTTCGCGACGGCCTTGCCGAGTTCCTCGTCGAGCGGCGCGGCACCCGAGAAGATGGTGTGGACGCTCGACAGGTCGTACTGGTCCACCAGCGGATGCTTGGCGAGCGCGACCGCCACGGGCGGCGCGACAAAGATGTAGGTGCACTTCTGTTCGGCGACGATCCGCAGGAACTCCACCAGGTCGAACCTCGGCATCGTGACCAGGCTCGCGCGCTCGTACAGGGCCGCGTTGAGCAGCACGGTCATGCCGTAGATGTGGAAGAACGGCAGCACCGCGAGGATCTTGTCCTCTGCGGAGATGCCCATCCGTGGATGGATCTGGCACACGTTGGCCACGAGGTTCCGGTGCGTGAGCATGACGCCCTTGGGCCGGCCGGTGGTGCCCGACGAGTACGGCAGCACCGCCAGGTGTGTGGCCGGGTCGAACGACACCTGCGGCGGTGGGGCGCCGGCGGTGAGCAGGTCCCGCAGCGACGGATGGCCGTCGGCGCCGTCGAGGACGATCAGGTGCTCGTCGTCGATCCCGGAGGAGAAACTATGACGCCAGTCACAAGTGACCCCGACCCTACCGACAAAACGGACGAAGGGACCCTTCGTGCGCTCGTGGCGCTCGAAGGGTCCCTTCAGCGATTCTCGGGGGCGATCAACCCCGGCGAGCCGTCAGGCTCAGAGGTACTGACCGCACACCGGCCATGCACCGCGGCCCTGACCGGCCAGAACCTTCTCGGCGACGCGGATCTGCTCCTCGCGGGAGTTCTGATGAGCCATGCCCGAACCACCGAAGGAGTTCCAGGTGCTCTGCGTGAACTGCAGGCCGCCGTAGAAGCCGTTGCCGGTGTTCGCGGCCCAGTTGCCGCTGCTCTCGCACTGCGCGACGGCGTCCCAGTTGCCGGACGCGGCGTTGGCGGTACCGGCGCTCATCGCGAACGGGGCGGCGACGAGGGCGGCGGTGGCGGCGACGGTGCCGAGGGTGYGCTTGACGTTGAACTTTGCCATTGGGGGGTGGATCCTCTCCATGTTGCTGGCGAGGCGGCCGTCGGACGATCCGATTGATCGATCCGGGCTCTGGATGGCCTCGCCTCTGCCCCTCGAAGGTCTTTTCGTTCCGATCCCGCGGGGCAGAGTCAGCGGCGGCGGGTCGGTGTCTCACGTGTCTTGCTCGGTGTTGCTTACTCGAGTTCGTTCGTCTCGTGCTGGTTACAACCGTAGGCACCGATCACGGAAAGGTCACGGGTCGATTTTGTGAGACGCCCGTACGCAAAAAGGTCCATGAGCTGGTAAAAGTGGCAGTTCAACCGCCATGAATCGGGAATGACTACCCGCATCGTTGCATATCCGTAATGTGATCCAGATCACACGAAATCGGTGAACGGGGTCACGAAATCTCGACCGGATAACGGCTGGGAGGCCTCGCGCTACGTCAGCGAGACCCGGGGTCGACGCCCCAGCCGGGACCGTTCGCGGCAGAGTCCTGCTCCTCCACGAGGTGCTTGAACGGCTGCAGGTTCGCGAGCGACTCGCCCCGCGACACGCGCCAGGCCCACTCCCGCCTGATCGAGGTCGCGAACCCGAGTTCGAGCAGGACGTTGAAGTCGCCGTCGGCGGCCTCGAGGACCTGGCCGAGGACGCGGTCCAACTCGTCGCCGTTGACCGCATGGGAGGAGATGCGGCCCACCAGATAGATGTCGCCGATCTTGTCGATCGTGTAGTGCACCCCGTACAGCCTGCGGTTACGGCGCAGCAGGTACTTGTAGACGCCCTCGAAGTTCTCGTCCGGCTTGCGGCACACGAAGGCCTCGACGCGCACGCCGTGGTTGCCGACCGTGAGCAGGGTCGTCGTCTTGAGCTTGTGTTCGCCGGGCAACTCCACGATGAACTGGTTCTCGCCCTGGCGGCTGTAGTCGAGTTCGCGCTCCTTCAGCGCGGCATCGATGATCTCCGCCGTCCGTTCCAGTTCACTCATGCCCGCACCCCACTCGTCCGACGCAGTTTCCACAGCCCGCGCGACCTGCGCGGCGAGAACTCGCCGCCCTCGATCCGGTCGTACATCGCACGCGCGGCGCGGTAGCTCGCGAGCAGCCCATCGGCGGTGTGCTCCCACGAGAAGTTCTCGGCGTGCCGGGGCGCGCGCGCCGCCAGCTCGTCCAACAGGTCGGGCACGGTCACCAAGGACTGCAGCGCCGACGCCCAGTCGTCGGTCCGGTGACCGTTGACCAGCAGACCGGTCTCACGGTTGCGGACCGCGACACCCAGACCGCCGACGTCGGCGGCGATCACCGGCGTCCCGCAGGCCTGGGCCTCGATCGCGACCAGACCGAACGACTCCGAATAGCTAGGCACCGCAACCAGATTCGATGCCCGGTACACGTCGGCCAGCCGGTCCGGCGGCTGCGGCGGCATGAAGGTCACGCGTGCCCGGACGCCCAGCGCCTCGGCCAGTTCGATCAGCGAATCGGGGCGTTCGAGGCCCGTGCCGGACGGCCCGCCCACCACCAGTACCCGCAGCGGCAGGTCCGGCTCGCGGGCGATGACCTCGGCGGCGGCGCGCAGCAGGACGTCGGGGGCCTTGAGCGGCTGGATGCGTCCGACGAACGTCACGATCGTCTCGGCGGGGTCGAGTCCGAGTGCGGCGCGGGCCGCCAGGCGGTCGCCGGGCCGGTAGCGCGACAAATCGGCGCCCGGGGCGACCACGTCGACCTTGTCCGGGGACGCCCGGTAGATCGAGGCGAGCTGCGCGGCCTCGTCGGCGGTGTTCGCGATCAGCCGGTCGGCCTCCGCCACCACCTGCTGCTCACCGATCTGCCGGGCCGCCGGCTCGGGGGTGTCGCCGTCGGCGAGCGAGGCGTTCTTCACCGCCGCGAGAGTGTGCGCGGTGTGCACCAGCGGCACGCCCCACCGGTCGCGAGCCAGCCATCCGACCTGCCCGGACAGCCAGTAGTGCGAGTGCACCAGGTCGTAGTAGCCGGGCTCGTGCCGCACCTCCTCGCGCAGCACCCCCGCCGCGAACGCGCACAGCTGCGTGGGCAGCTCGTGCTTGTCGAGCCCCTCGTACGGGCCGGCAGCGACGTTGCGGACGCGGACACCGGGCGCGGCGTCCTGCACCACCGGAGCGGCCGACGACGTCGCCCGTGTGAAGATGTCGACCTCCACGCCACGACGCGCGAGCTGGATCGCAGTCTGCAGCACGTACACGTTCATTCCGCCCGCGTCGCCGGTGCCAGGCTGTGCCAGCGGCGACGTGTGTACCGAGAGAACGGCGACCCGCTTGGGTCCCGCGCTGCTGTGCTTGGGTGTCACGCGTCCATACTGCCCTGTCGCTCTGTCATGAGGTAATTGCCCCGGATGCGCTCTCGGAGAACGGGACCTCTCCCGGTTGTCCGGCACCGATCCCGTCGCTGATCCCGTCGCAGAACGCCCGGACCTCGCCGACGAACCGAGCCGGATCCTCCACGAACGGACCGTGCCCGCAGCCCTCCCAGTACGACCCGGTCGCGTCCGGAATCAGCGCGACGGCGTGCTCACCTGCGGAGACGTCGACGACGGTGTCCGCGGTGCCGTGCAACACCAGCGCGGGGACGTCGAGGCCGCGCAGCACGTCGTCGTGGCTCACGGACCGCCGGAACAGCGCCGACCGCACCCGAGGCGGGGTGGACAGGCTCGCGCCGAACAGTGACTGCGACCACGCCCCCTTGGCGCCGTCGTCATCGCCGATCGGGCCGGTGAGCGCGGTGCCGAAGCCGCCCAGCGCCTTGATCGCGGTGCCCGGATCCTCGGCCATGGCCGCGGGGATCGCGGCCTTCATCGCAGAACCGACCGCGCCGCCCGCCTGGCCGCGGCCGATGCTTGTGATCGCGCCGACGAACACCACGCCGTCGACGGCCGCGGTGCCGTGCGCGGCCAGGTAGTCGCAGATCACCAGGCCGCCGTACGACCAGCCCAGCAGGACCGCGCCCGCGGTGACGCCCTCCGCCGTCAGCACCGCGTCGACGTCGCCGGCCCAGTTCGCGGAGTCGTCGTAGCCGGCGGCCGGGGCATCGGAGTAGCCGTGGCCACGCAGGTCGACGGCGATCACCCGGTACTGCGCCGACAGCGCGGCGAGGACATCGTCGCCCCAGCAGCGCGACGACTGCGCCCAGCCGTGCAGCAGCACCAGCGGGCGCGCATCCGGATTACCGAGCGTTCGATAGACGAGGGTGGTGCCGTCGACGCCGACGGTTTCACGAATGGCCATGCGGTCACCCTAAGGGGACCGCTCACTTCGCGCGGCGCAGGAGGTACGCACCGAGCGCGACGACGAACGCGACGGCGCCCGACGCGACGGCCACCGCGAAGCCCGCGCGGGTGYCGAAATGGTCGATCATCTGCCCGGCGAGCGCGGATCCGACGGCCACGCCGACACCCAGTCCGGTCACGGTCCAGGTGATGCCCTCGGTGAGCTTGTGGTGCGGGACCACCGATTCGACGAGTGTCGTCGCCACGATCATGGTGGGAGCGACGCTGATGCCGGCGAGCGCGAGCGCCCCGGTGAGGGTGAGGATCGAATCGACCAGCAACAGCGGCCACAGCAGGACCGCGACGGCGGCGGTCGCGAACACCAGTTGGCGGCGCAGCGCCGCACCCGGACGCAGCGCCCCGAACACCACGCCGGCGACTGCGGATGCGCCCGCGAACAGCGCCAGGGCGACGGTCGCGGCGGCGGGGGTGCCGCGCTCGGTCGCGAACGCGATGCTCACGACGTCGACGGTGCCGAAGATGGTGCCCATCCCGAGCATCACCGCCACGAGCGCCCACATCGCCGGGTTGCGGACCACCGAGCCGTCGACATGCTCGCTGCGGTCACGCACCGCCGGTTCGGTGCCGCGCTGCGCGACCAGGGCGAAGGTGCCGATCACCAGCAGGATCAGCGCCAGCAGTGGTCCGGCCTCGGGGAACAGCGCCACCGACAGACCGACCGAGATCACCGGGCCGGCGACGAAACACACCTCGTCGAGGACGGATTCGAACGCGAACGCCGTGCGCAGCTGCGGCTGTCCGCGGTACAGCGCGGTCCAGCGGGCGCGGACCATCGCACCGATCGTCGGCATGCACCCGGCGGGGATCGCGAGCAGGAACAGCACGAAATCGGGTGCCTCGAATCGCACGCACAGCAGCATCACGCCCAGGGCGCACGCGCTGATCGCCGAGGCGGCCGGCAGCACGCGACGCTGCCCGTAGCGGTCGACGGCACGGGACACGAGCGGGGTGATCGCGGCGTACGCGAGCGCGAACACCGCGGACAGCGCGCCGGCGAGCCCGTAGTCGCCGCGCAGCTGCGACAGCATCGTCACGATGCCGATGCCCACCATCGCGATCGGCAGGCGGGCGACGAACCCGGCGGCGGAGAACGCGGCGGAACCGCGGGCGGAGAAGATCTCCCGGTAGGTGCCGATCATTGCCGGTGTGTCTCCTGACGGCCGGTAAGCAGTTGTCCGAGGAGAGTTTCGCACCCTTGCCCCGCAGCGCGACCAGCGTGTAAGCATTCTCCGCATGAGCGTTCTGGTCTGTTTCCATGCCCACCCCGACGACGAGGTGTTCGTGACGGGCGGGGTGATGCGGCAGGCGGCGGACGCCGGCCACCGAGTCGTCGTGGTCACCGCCACCGACGGCGCGCTCGGCGAGGTGCCCGACGGGCTACTCGCGGACGGGGAGACGCTCGCGCAGCGCCGCCGCCGGGAGCTCGAGGCCTCGACCAGTGTGCTGGGCGCGCACCGGGTGGTGATGCTGCACTACGCCGATTCGGGGATGGCGGGCACGCCGGAGAACGCGAATCCGGACGCCTTCTGCAACGTCGACGTCGACACCGCAGCGGCGCGGCTCGCGGAGATCCTCGCTGAGGAGTCCGCGGACGTGTTGACGATCTACGACCCCAACGGCGGGTACGGGCACCCCGATCACGTTCAGGTCCACCATGTCGGGGTGCGCGCGGCCGAGCTCGCGCACGTCCCGCACGTCTATGAGGCCGCGGTCAGCCGCGATCACATCCGGCGCATGATGGCGGCGAACCCGGAGTGGAGCGAGGAAGCGACCCCGCCCGACTTCGACACCTTCGGCCTGTCCGACGACGAGATCACCACGGTTGTCGACGTCACCGCGGCGCTGGACGCCAAGCGCGCCGCGATGCATGCCCACCAGACGCAGATCGGCGACTTCGGCCCGTTCCTGCAGATGCCGGCAGAGCAACTGCAGGCCGCGTTCGGGCAGGAGTGGTTCCGGAGGCGGGGTGCGCCGGCCGGACTGACGGAGACCGCTCTTCCGCTGTAGTCGGATGCTGCAGTCGAATACCGACAACTTCCTGCGCCGACGGGTCACACGGACCTAGCATCGCGGGATGCCCGGTCTCCTCGCGCGGTACCGCAGCACCGGCGCCGACCTGCCGTTCGGAAACCCTCTGGCCGCGCACGACGTCGCGATGGAGGGCTACTTCTGGCGGTTCACGCAACGCGAGACGGGACGGGTGCTGATTGCGCTCGCCGGGATCAACCGCGCCGACGACGGGCACTGGGCCACGCTCGGATTCGGTGCGCACCCCGGCGGGTTCCTGCGCACCGCGGCCCATCCCGAAGGCCGTGCCGACCCCGACCGACTCGGTGCCGTCGCGGGTGACGTGTTCCGTGGCACCGCGGACCGGCTCCGCGTCGACCTCGGACCCGACGCGCAACTCGACGTGCGCATCACCGCTCCCGTCCCGTGGCCGCGCCGTCGTCTGGGTGGATCGAGCGTGTTCCACACCGTGCCCGCGCTCAACCAGTACTGGCATCCGTGGCTGCTCGGCGGCCGCGCCGAGGGCTGGGCGGTGGTCGGCGACGAGCGGTGGGACCTCGACGGCGCCCAGGTCTATTGCGAGAAGAACTGGGGCCGTGGCGGTTTCCCGGCGGCCTGGTGGTGGGGGCAGGCCCAGGCGTTCGACGATCCGCGGGCGTGCGTCGCGTTCGCCGGCGGCCAGGTCGATGCGGGACCGCTGGGCACCGCGATCACGGCCGTCGTCGTGTTGCTGCCGGACGGGACCCTCGTGTGGCTCGGCAATCCGCTCACTTCCCCGATCCGGGCGCAGATGGGTGACGAAACCTGGCGGCTGAGCGGCGGAAACCGTCGCTGGTCCGTCGAGATCGAGGGGCACGCACCGCTGGGCGCCGCGCACGTCCTGCCGGTGCCGCTACCGGCGCAACGCCGGAACATCCCGGGCGCGTTGGAGCACCTCGCCGGCAATCTATCCGTAACGGTCCGTCACAACAATCGATGTGCCTGGTCGGGTGAGTCACGCCTGGCAGGCCTCGAGCACGGTGGGATCGCTCGGGCACAGGCGGAATCGCGGCGTCGGGGGTCGACGCAGCAGTAGCAAACCGAACCGAATTACCTCCTGGGGGGGATCTTGAAGAAGCTTCGAACATCGCTGCTCGCGACTGCAGTGGCCGCGGCGGCCCTGCTCGCCGGTGCGCCGGCGGTGGCGGCCGCACCGAACCCGGTCGGCCTCGACGAGGTCTTCAGCCCGTTCGTGGTCAGCACGTTCACCGACGGCCGGATCGCCCCGTTCGAGAAGTGGCAGGCCCGCCATCCCGTATCCGATCCCTGGTACCAGGCGCCACCGGTCGGCGACGCACCCGCGGGCACGTTGCTGAAGGCGCGTCCCGCGACGGTCCAGGTGTACGGGGTGCAGCCGGGACACGTGCGCGGCTACCAGCTGATGTACGTCACAACAGATTTCGATGGGTCGGCGGCCGTGAGCACGGGCATGCTGATGATCCCCGAGGACGGCACCGCTCCGCAGGACCGCAAGCTCATCGGCTACTCCGAGGCCAACGACAGCCTCGGCCCCGGCTGCATGCCCAGCACCCAGTGGACCGGCGGTGACCAGGACGACCCCTCGTTGTTCTCCGCGCTCGGGCCCGTCGCGCAGATGTTCGGCAACGGCTGGGCCGTGATGATGAGCGACACCGCCAACGACGGCGACCCCACCCCCAACGGCTTCTCGATCGGACAGTTCTCCGGCGCCGCCACGCTCGACGGACTGCGGGCAGCACTCGCGCTACCCACGGCCGGCCTCTCCCCCGACACCCCGGTCGGCATCTACGGCATCGCCGGTGGTGGTGTCGCGGCCGGGTTCGCGGCCGAGAAGCAGGCGACGTACGCACCCGAACTCAATGTCGTCGGCACCGTGCTGCAGGCGATGGTGGTCGACAGCGCGACGTTCGAACGCAAGGCCGACGGCGGCATCGGCGCGGGCTTCGTGTTCGCGAACTCGCTGGGCTACGCGGCCCGCTACCCCGAGATCGATCTCGACCAGGAGCTGACACCGCTCGGCCGGCAGATCGCCGACGTCTTCAACCGCACGTGCCAGCAGACGTACCTGCTCATGCCGTTCGTGCCGCTGTCCGCGCTGTACACGCACGGCCGGCCCGCCGACAATCCGGTGTTCGCCCGGGCGTACGCCGAGAACCGGTTGGGTCTTCAGGCCCCGAAGGCGCCGGTGCTGATGACGTCGTGCCGCGACGACTTCCTGGTGCCCTATTCGGACGTCGAGCAGCTCGTCGCGGCGTACCGCGCCGGCGGCACCGAGGTCACGGTCGACCCGAGCGTCTGCGGAATGTCGGACGTGCTGACAGACCCGTGGCGGGTGAGCACCGAACTGCTGGGCATGCAGAACGTCGACTGGTTCGTCGGCAGGTTCGAGGAGGCGCGGCGATGAGAAGCCGATTGGCGCGAACCACGCAGGCGCAGTACTACTGACCGGTCGGGGCCGTCCGGATCAGATCTGCACGGTCGCCTTCCGCATGGCCGTCAGAGGACTCGAGTACAGCGAACTGAGCGAGACGACGCCGGCCGCGTGCTCCTGGACCCGATTGCCGAATCCGGTGATCCGCACGTCGGACCCGCCCACCCGGGAGGCGCTCGACAGAGCCTGCGCCACCTGCGGTACGGCCTCGGGATAGTCGGTGAACGCCTGCCCGCCGAGGATCACCCGGTCCGGATTGAACAGGTCACGCAGCATCGCGACCGCCCGGCCGAGAGTCCGCGCCCGATCGGTCAGGATCTCCTGCGCCGGAGCCGAACCCGCCCGCGCCGCGCGGTACAGCGCGGCGATCGGCGGCAGCGGGTCGCCGCCGGGCAGGACACCGGCGCGGCGGGCCGCGAGCAGCACGCCGCGATCACTGACGGCGGCCTCGAGGCACCCGGTGGCCCCGCAGTCGCACTGCGCATCCGAGCCGGTGGGCAGGTGCGCGATCGACCCGGGTCCCGCGCTCGGGGTGTGCACCTTCCCATCGAGAGTCAGTGCCAGACCGACAGTTTCGCGTGCATAGAAGTACAGCCCGCTACCTCTCACCTCGGTGTTGTCGGCGCGCTGCGGCGTCAGCAGCAACTCGGACGCGGCCATCGCCTCGACGTGGGCGGCGACCGATACGGGCAGTCCGAACCCGGCCCCGACCACGTCACCGACGCGCGCGTCGGTCCAGCCGAGGCGGGGATGATCGACCACACCGGTCTCCGGGTCCACACGACCGCCGAGTGCCACCCCCACCCACAGGGGGCGCCGCCGGTGCCAGCGGGCCGCGAAACTGCGTGCGCTGCCGGTGATGCTGGCCAGCGCCGACCCCGACGCCCCACGTGGCGTCGGGATCTCGACTGCGCCGAGAATCCTGCCCCGCAGGTCCGACGCGATCACGCTGGTGACGACGGCGCCGATGTGGATGCCGACGGTGAGGTAGGACTCGTGGTCCACCTCGAACGGGATGCGGGGGCGGCCGACGGTGCCCGCCGGGGCGAGGTCGGGCCGCTCGCGCAGGAGTCCCACCGCCAGCATCGCCGACACGTGCCGGTTGACGGTCGCGATGCTCGAACCCGTTGCACGCGTTGCCTCGTCGCGTGACAGGGGTCCGCCGCCGGCGGCGACACGGAACACCGCGGCGGCCGGGCTGTCGGCGATCCCGAGGGTGGGAGCCACGATTCGAGGTCGAGTGGCGGGGCGGGCCGCCCCGGAACGTGGGGTTCTCGACGTGGTGGTGCGAGCGGTCACGGGTCTCGTTCGGGTGGCGTGAGGCGCTGCAGTGAGCATGAGTCTGTCCTTGCCCCGCCCCGGGAGGGGACGGCTGTCGACGCGGTCGGGTGACGCGCTGCGACGGAGATCAGGTCCGACCGGTGGGGCGGACGATCAGCACGAACGGGGGTGCCGGCAGCGCGGAGTCAGCTGAGGGAAGCGCGGCAGGGACAACAGAGTTCCCGAGCCAGCGGCAGCCGGGACCCCAGCGCGGCGGTCACGTAGGTGACCCGCGGTGCGGAGGAGATACCGGACGACATGACGATCAAGCTAGCATCTGCGCGCGCATACCCCCAGCCCGTCCCCCACCCCGGGTTCGTGTCGGCACTACGATCGAGCCATGAGCCTGTCACCGGACACCCGCGTCGCCGTCGTCACCGGAGCGAGCTCCGGCATCGGGGAAGCCACCGCCCGCACCCTCGCCGAGCAGGGATTTCACGTCGTCCTCGGCGCCCGCCGGCTGGACCGGCTCGAGGCCATCGCCGCCGAGATCGGCGGCACCGCACTCGAGTTGGACGTCACCGACGAGGACTCGGTGGACGCATTCTGCGCGGTGCTCCCCCGTGTCGACCTGCTCGTCAACAACGCCGGCGGCGCGAAGGGCCTCGCGCCGGTCCTCGAGGCGGACCTCGACGACTGGCGCTGGATGTGGGAGACCAACGTCCTCGGGACGCTGCGCGTCACGAAAGCGCTGCTGCCCAAGCTGATCGACTCGGGCGACGGCCTGATCGTCACGATCACGTCGGTGGCCGCGTTCTCCGCCTACGACAACGGTTCGGGCTACACCTCGGCCAAGCACGCGCAGGCGGTCCTGCACCGCACCCTGCGCGGCGAGTTGCTGGGCAAGCCGGTGCGGCTGACGGAGATCGCGCCGGGCGCGGTGGAGACCGAGTTCTCGCTGGTGCGATTCGACGGCGACGCCGAGCGCGCGGCGAAGGTGTACGAGGGCATCACCCCGCTGGTGGCGGAGGACATCGCCGAGATCATCGGATTCGTCGCGTCCCGTCCGCCGCACGTGAACCTGGACCAGATCATCGTCAAGCCGCGCGATCAGGCCGAACCCGGTCGTTTCCACCGCACCACCGGCTAGTCCCGGTAGCCTCGCGGCATGCAGCACCGATTGCGGCCGGGTCCGCTTCTCGACGCGCGCGGGCGCCTCGCCGAGGCGGGGTGGGCGAGCGCCGAGGCCCGTCGCTACGACCGCGATGCCGTCGCGGCGCCGTCGTGGCGGATCAAGGAGTGGGACTACTACTGCGTCCTCACCCCCGATTACGGGCTGGCGCTGACGGTCGCCGACAACAGCTACATGGGCCTGTTGGGCGTGTCGTGGCTCGACTTCCGCGGCCGATGCGAGTGCACGGAGAACGTCATGCTGCCGTTCCCGATGGGCCGGATGGGCCTGCCGGCGAGCGCCGACGACGGCGATGTCGTGGTGGACCGCCGGAAGATGCGGATCGCGTTCCGTCACGTCGACGGCGGACGGGTGCTCAGCATCGACCATCCCGGTTTCGACGGTGGTCGCGGCCTGCGGGGCGAGCTGCATCTGACGCAGCCGCCGATGGACCGCATGGTGATCGCGACGCCGTTCCCGAAGGACTACAAGGCGTTCTACTACAACCAGAAGATCAATTGCATGCCCTCGAGTGGCGAGATCACTGTCGGTACAGAGACTTTCGACTTCGATCCGGAGACCACCTTCGGTGTGTTCGACTGGGGTCGTGGGGTGTGGACCTACGACAACGTCTGGTACTGGGGGTCCGCATCGGGTGTCGTCGACGACCGCACGTTCGGCTTCAACATCGGATACGGGTTCGGCGACACGTCCGCGGCGAGCGAGAACATGGTGTTCGTGAACGGTGTCGCGCACAAGCTGGACCGGGTGACGTTCCACCTGCCCGAGGGCACCTTCGACGGCGCCCCCTGGAAGTTCAGCAGCAACGACGGGCGCTTCGAGATGACGTTCGAGCCGATCATCGACCGGGCGGCGTCGACGGACCTGAAGGTGCTGCGCTCCATTCAGCACCAGGTGTTCGGCCGGTTCACCGGGCATGTCGTGCTCGACGACGGCAGCCGGGTCGAGGTCACCGACCTCCTCGGATTCGCCGAGGAGGTCCGCAACCGCTGGTGAACGGTCGCGCTCACCACTCCCGATAGGACGGTGTGGCCGGCGCTTCCTCCTGCGGGCCGCCGTCGTCGTCCTTGCCGTACAGCCGACGTTGATGCTTTCGTTGCATCGCGGTGTAGCTGCGGATCTCTCGGACGAGGAGCACCACGAAGACCACGGCGACGACGCACACCGCGATCACCAGTTCCGGAGCCACGCCCACCRTCGGCGTCGTCTGCACCCGAGACCTCCTAGTTCATATTCAACGAGCTTGCGGCGCTGGGCGGTTCGGCCGGAGGCTGCTGCCCGAGTGCGGCCTTGGCATCCTCCCCGGCATGCGCACCGATCATGCCGGCCGCCATGTCCTGCCCCGCTGAGACCAGCTTGCGCTCGGCGACATTCGCGATCCCGTCCACGAGCAGATCGTTGACCTGCGAACTTCCGAGCGGACTGGACACCGCCGTCGACACGACGGTTCCGTACACGTCCTTCCCGAGCGCGGCCATGTCGAATCGGTCCCGGTTGCCCTCGGCCATCTGCATCAACTGGATACCGGCGGACAGGCCCCCGTCGCGGAGCACGGCCACCGCGATCTCGCGGCCGAGTTTGCCGATGAGTTCCTGCAGGATCATCCGCACGGTTACCTGGGTGGCTATCTCGGCTGCGGGGATGGCCGCCGCGCTCGCACCGAACGTTCCGGCCGCGGCCGCGAGGAGCGACGCAATCTCCACCGCGAGCAGGCCCAATGCGGCGATGATCGAGAGCTTCGCGTGTTCGACGTCGGCGGCGGTGCTCTCGCACGAGTCGGCGAGTTGACGGCACGCGGCGGCGAGTTCCTCGACCGAGGCCCCGACCTCGCGCCATCTACCGGCGACGGCGTCGTTCACGTCTCCGGTCAGGGCGTCCAACGCCGGCTGGATGGACCGAGCACCGTCGGCGCCGGCCCGATCGAGGCGGACGGCGGCGAGCTCCCACGCGTCGGACAGTCGACGCAGCGACGTCTCGTCGGCCTCCGGCCAGTCCTGCCCGACCGCGACCGAGGCGACGGTTCGCAGCGAACCGGGGATCTCGATGCCCATCAGTGACCGCCCCCCAGCGTGCCGGCGAGTCCGCTATCGGTCTGCTCGAACACCTCTGCGGTGTCCCGCAATCCGCCCGCGACGCCCGCGAACACCTCCGCGACGTGCCGCAGCGCGGATCGGGCACCGTCGGCGCCCGGAACGTACATGGACGCGAATGCCGTTCCGGGAGCATCCGTTCCCCAGCTCGCGCCCTCCGTGTCGAGAGTCGAGGCGAGCTCGCTCAGCGCATCCGTGAGCCGGTCGGCGAGGACGTCGAAGTGCGGCGCGGCACCGCGCAACTGCTGCGGGTCCACCCGCATCTCGTCAGCCACGGTGCGCCTCTCTCATGATCGGTGCCCGCCAGTCGTGGAGGTCGTCGTCCTGGGCCGGAGTACTCGGATGCTCGGTGCCGGGGCCGAACTCGGTCGCCACCGTCGGGACCAGGTTCCGGATACTCGGCGCCCCGTCCACCAGGTCGGGCAGGTCCGGGAGGTTCGCGGTCAGTGCAGCGACCGGCGCCATCAGTTCCGCGATGCGTGCGCGTACCTCGGCCACCGCGGCCCGGGCCGTGCCGGCAACGACATCGGCGAGCCGTGCGGGCGTCGTTCGCGTGAATGTCGACGGATCGAAGTCCACCGCCACCACCGCGCCGGACGAGTCGACTGTCACCCGGACCAGCCCGTCCGGCGATTCCGCCTGGGCAGTGGTGTTCGCGACAGCCCCCTGCGCTACCGCGAGTGCCTCCGTCTGCTCGTGCAGCCCAGCGAGCAGAGCATCGATCTGCTCCTGCAGCGCGGCGTTGCGACCCCTCGACTGCTCGCGCGCGGCGTCTCGAGCGTCGGCCCGAATACCGTTGTCGGTCATTGCGTCCCTCCCGATCTTCCCCTTCGCTGTCTATAGACGCGGGCGTGAGGGAATCGGTTCCATCGGGCCGAGAAGTCGTCAGCGCACGGGCACGCGGGTGCGGATCGCCTCCACCAGGCGCTGTATCTCCCCCGCCAGATCCACGGTGGCTGCCGGTGCGACGACGACGGCACCGGTTTCGCGCATCGTGTAGCGCCCGTCGCCATCGAAGTCGAGCCAGTGCAGCCCGATTCCGTCGGCCGTGGGCCGACCGTCGTATGCGACGCCCGCAAACGCGGTGATCTCACCGATGCCGGTGCGGGGGCGCCGCAGCAGCCCCAGCGCCTCGTCACGAAGGCGGGTGGCGCCGGCCGATACGAGTAGAGGACCACCGGCGGAATCGAGGTCGCTGCGACGGAAGCGCAGTGCGCTGCGGGATCCGGCCGGGACCGCGGGAAGGGCGGCCGCGACGGCATGGGGGATCTGCATCGGCGGAACCCCGTGGATCAACACGTCGCCGCCGGTGTCGGCGTCGGCACCCGGCAGCTGGATCGCCAGTGTTGCTCCGGTGCCGCGAATTCCGGCCTGCATGCGTATCCGGACCGCGAGTCCGGCACCGGCGAAACCGGCCACTTCGAGCCGGATGTCGGGCTCGGCGAGCACCGTCAGGTGGTGGTGAAGGGTCTCGGTGACTCGCGGTGCCCAGTACTGTGCGGCCGCGCGGCGCTGCCGATCCAGGTCGTCCCGGTCGTCCGCGGTCGGCCGGAACCGCAGCGGGTACGGCAGCCGGTCCCGCCCCAACTGTCTCCACAGGACCTCGAACTCGAGGCCGGTGAACCGCCAGCTCGAGTCACTCCCTGTCCGACCACCGGCAGATTCGCCGAATCCCACCCCGTCACCCCTCCCCGAGTGCACAAGCGTCGCCCACGGAAGACGTCGCCCACCGACAATAGACGCGCCGGCACCCGAGACGGTTCCACGCGATCGGCACGAGCGCCCACCCCTTCTCGTTCCGGGCGGGAATCCGCAGGATCGGCCGAGGAATGGGCGCTCCGGCTCACAGCGTCGCTGCGGCCCACTCGATCGCGTCCGACACCTGTCCCGGCTGCGACACCAGCACCGCGTGTGAGGCGCCGGGGATGTCGGTGATCTGTGCACCCGCGCGGTCTGCCATGAATCGCTCGGACGCGGGTGGGATCACGCGGTCCTGGCCGGGGATCACCGCCCAGGTCGGCAGGGTCTGCCACGACGGGTCCTGTGTCGGCTCGAGGTTCGCAGACAGTGCGATGGACCGCTGGTGGGCAATCATGTCGGCTGCGGTGGCGTCGGAGACATCCTGGCAGAAGGCCTCGTGGAAGCGGCTCGGGTCGATGTAGCCGTCGATGTTCTTGCCGATGGGATTGGTCGTGTCGTCGACCGCCTTCACCTGCAGCACCGGCGGCACCAGTTGGCTACCGGGGAACGTGAGCGGGTTGAGCGCCGCCATCGCCGGTTCTCCCTGCGCCGGAATGAATCCGGCCACGTAGACCATTCCGGCCACGTTGGGCGAATGGGTGTTGGTGATGACGGCACCGCCGTACGAGTGCCCGACCAACAGCACCGGACCCGGGATGTCCGCGAGGGCCTTCTCGATCGCGGCCGAATCGTAGGCCGGTCCGCGCAGCGGATTCGACGGCACCACGACGTTGTACCCGCGCCCTCGCAGTTCGGCGGCGACGGGATCCCAGCTCGTGGTGTCCGCGAACGCGCCGTGCACCAGCACGACGGTCGGCACGGGCTTGGCGGTCGCCGGCGACACTCCCACCGCCAGAACCGCTGCGAGTGCCAGCACGCACATCGCCGTCAACGTCCGAATCCTGCGCATTCTCACGGCGGATCTCCTCGCGTCGGAAGTCCGTCGACTTTCCCACGCCGCCAACACAGGTCAGGACGGTTCGGCCCAGCCGAGACTCAGCCGTGCCTCACCCGAGACTCACGCGAGCGCCGACATCGACAGCCACGTCGGCCAGTCGATCGCCCAGTCGTAGACGTCGCCGTCCGCGGCCGAGAGGTCGATGCGGGTGCCGGTGACCTCCACCGGATCGCCGTACATCGCTGTGCCGAAGTACTCCTCGGCGTCCGACAGCGACAGGTTGATGCACCCGTTCGTCACGTTCGATGCGCCCTGGACCCCGACCGTGGCCGGATTCGCGTGGATGAACTCGCCGTTGTTGGAGATCCGCACCGCCCAGCGCTCACGGACGTTCTCGTAGTACGGCGGGTTGGACATCAGGAAGTCCTCGTGCTTCTCGGTGACGACGTGGACGCCGCTGCGGGTGACGTTGCGGTCCTCGTTGCCCTCGCCGTAACTGACGGGAATGTCCATGATCGTGACACCGTCGCGGACCACCTGCATGCGATGGCTCGGGGCGTTCGCCTTGACGATCTGGCTGCGGCCGATGGAGAAGTTCAGGCTCACGTCGCCCGCGCCGTAGGCGCCCCCACCGAAGTCGACGCCGTACAGATTGGCATCGACGTTGACGGTCGTGCCGGGTACCCAGTAGTTCGCCGGCCGCCAGTGCGCCCGCGCGCCACGGTCGTCGGGCAGCCACGCCCACGCGCCGGGGGTCGGCGGATTCGTGGTTACCTTCAGTGCCTTCTCGACGGCGGCCTTGTCCGCAATGGGTCCGTCGAACTGGAGGATGATCGGGGCCCCGATGCCGACGACCTGACCGTCGGCGATGTTGGTGCGCACCGACGTCGTCGTGACCGGGTCCACGGTCGTGAACGAGCCGGCGACCGGCACGGATTTACCGTCCGAACCGACTGCGGTGCCAGTCCACGTGTAGGTGCTGCCGTAGCCGAGGGGTTCGGTCACGGTGAACGACTGACCGTCGGGGCTCAGCGCACCCTGCACCACCTTGCCGGTGGCATTGGTGAGCGCGACGCCCTGCAGCGTGCCGCCGTCGACACGGATCGAGACCGGTTCGACGGGGTTGACGCCCTTCGCGCCGGCGGCCGGCGTCTGGACCACCTCCGCAACGGGGGCAGCCTCGGCCTTGCTGTCCGTGGCGCCACCCGTAGCGATGGTGCAGCCCGCGAGCAGCGTCACACCCAGCAGGACGGCGACCACCGCCAGCAAACGCGTCCGAATTGACCGAATCCCCTGATCATGCACGGATTCAACGGTACTCGCCGCACGGTAGTGGCTTTCGTCACTCAGACATCGATCAGATGACGACGCCCACCGTGACGGGCTCCGGTTCGAGGCGCACCCCGAACGCGGACTCGACACCGTCCCGGACAGTTCGGGCCAGGTCCACGAGGTCACCCGTGACGGCCTGCCCGCGGTTCGTCAGGGCCAGGGTGTGCTTGGTGGACAGGCGAACCCGCGACTCGGCACCCGGGTAGCCCTTGCCGAACCCGGCACGCTCGATGAGCCAACCCGCGGACAGCTTGGTCAGCTTGGTGCCGGCCGCCCCGGGGAACTGCGGGATCCGCACGTCCGCACCGACCTTCGCCCGGATCGCGTCGAGAATCGTGGGCAGGCTCACGTCCGGGACCACCGGATTGGTGAAGAACGACCCGGCGCTCCACGTGTCGTGGTCGTCGGCGTCGAGCACCATGCCCTTGCCGCGGCGCAGGCCGAGGACCACGTCGCGCACCTCGGCGGTGGGCCGTCGCTCGCCCTCCTCGGCGCCGAGAGACGACGCCAGTTCGCGGTACGCGAGCGGTGCGCTCGAGCCGTCGGGCCGGACGGTCATCTCGACGGCCAGGACCAGCGCGTCGTCGCGGTGCTTGAGGACGCTGGTGCGGTACCCGAGGCCCAGCTCGGACAGCTCCGCCCAGTGCACGTCGCCGGTGGTGCGATCCAGCAGCTGCACGCGTCGCAGCAGCGAGCCCACCTCGACGCCGTACGCGCCGACGTTCTGCACCGGGGTCGCCCCGGTCGAGCCGGGGATCCCGGACAGGCACTCGAGCCCGCCGAGGCCCGCGGCGACGGTCTTGGCGACGACGTCGTCCCACGCGGCGCCGGCCTGCGCGAGCACGGTCTCGTCACCGAGCTCCACCCCGGCGTCGGCGACGCGGACCACGACGCCGGCGAACCCGTCGTCGGCGATCACCAGGTTGGATCCGCCGCCGAGGATCAGCGTCGGCACCTGCGCGTCGTCGAGGGCGCGGACGACGTCGACGAGGGTCCGGGTGGACGGGCATTCGGCCAGTACCGCGGCGGGGCCGCCGAGCCGCAGGGTGGTCAGGGTCGACAGCGGCACCTGCTCGGACAGCTGGGCGCCGGCGTCGACGAGGCGCCCCCGGATGAGTGGATCCAACACGTGGAAACGGTAGCGTGCCGTCCATGGCCCGACACATCGAGCATTCCGCGCAATACCCCCAACCCGTCGCGACGGTGCACGCCGCACTCACCGACGAGGGCTACTGGCATGCCCGTCTGCAGCAGGTGGGCGGGCCCGGCGCGAAGCTCGACAAGGTCACCGTCGGTGACGGCACCATCGACGTGGCGATGACGCAGGCCGTCCCCGCCCAACATCTGCCGTCCGTCGTCACCAAGATCCGTCCCGGTGACCTGATCATCACGCGTACCGAATCGTGGGGTGCACTACAGGGCGACCGGGCCGTGGGCACCTTCTCCGCCGAGGTCGAGGGCGCTCCCGGGCAGCTGCGCGGCACCATGACGCTCACCGCGGACGGCAGTGGATCGCTGCTGGTCATGGAGGGTGAGGTCGAGGTCAAGATGCCGCTGATCGGCGGCAAGATCGAGTCGGTCATCGCCGGTCAGGTCCTCGAACTCCTCGACGCCGAGGAGGACTTCACCGGCCAGTGGACATCCTCGGCCGGGTAGCCGCTTTCTCCAACGGACCGGGCACCAGCCGGTAATCTGCCGGTCATGGCCCGTCGTATCGACTACTCCGCCAGGTTCGACCACCCTGCCGAGCTGGTGTACGCCGCGCTGGGCAACCCGGACTACTGGGAAGCGCGGATGGAAGAGATGCGCAAGTACGCCGACAACGCAGGGAACCTCGTCTCACACGAGGTCCACGACGGCGGCATCGACCTGGTGCTGCACCACGTGCTGCCCCGCAAGGACCTGCCGGAGATCGCGCAGACCGTGCTGAAGAAGGACCTGATCATCACCCGCAAGGAGCGGTACACCCCGTTCGGTGACCCCGTGACCGGCACCTACGAGGCCTCCATTCCGGGCGGACCGGGCAGCCTCACCGGCACGATCGAACTGTTCGGCACCGACACCGGGTCCACGCTGCGCACGTCGTCGGAGGCGAAGGTGTTCATCCCGTTCGTCGGCGGCAAGCTCGAGCAGCTGATGCTGGTGAACCTGGTCGACCTGTTCCGCACGGAAGCCGAAGTCACGGCCACCTGGCTCGCCCGGCAGTAACCGGCGTGCGTGAAGGTAAACCCGTCGGCGTCATCACCCGCGGCACCACAGGTATCAATCGGCTGCGCCGAAGCGACCGCTGGCTCGTGCACAGCCCCGCCGTCACGAGGATGCTGCGTGACGCCCCCGACCCGCTGATCGTCGACCTCGGCTACGGCGCGATGCCGGTCACCACGTACGAGATGGCGTCCCGCCTGCGGACGGTGCGCCCCGACGTCCGCGTCGTGGGGCTCGAGATCGACCCGGACCGGGTGGTCGAGGGCCGCGACGGCGTGAGCTTCGCGCGCGGCGGCTTCGAACTCGCCGGCCTGCGACCCACCCTGATCCGCGCGTTCAACGTGCTGCGCCAGTACCCCGAGGACGCCGTCGACGAGGCGTGGGGCCGGTTGCGCGCCGGTCTCGCGCCCGGCGGTCTGATCGTGGACGGCACGTGCGACGAACTCGGGCGCCGCTGCGCGTGGGTGCTGCTCGACCGCGACGGCCCGCGCTCGCTGACGCTCGCCTGGGATCCGTTCGGCGTGGACCGGCCCAGCGACATCGCCGAGCGCCTGCCCAAGGCGTTGATCCACCGCAACGTCCCGGGCGAACGCATCCACGACCTGCTCGTCACCGCCGACCGCGCCTGGGCGACCGCCGCCGGGCTGGCGCCGTTCGGCCCACGGGTGCGGTGGCGGGAGACACTGCATCTGCTCGCCGACCTCGGCGTCCCCGTCGCACCCCAGCGCCGCCGCCTGCGGGACTGCGTCCTCACCGTGCCGTGGAGCTACGTCCGACCCGGGCGGTAGCGCGTACGGTTCACCCGCCGATCGCCGGCATCACCGATCGCGAGCTATGCAGACTCGCAACGGAACTCGCCGATCACGATGCCGCGACGCTACCGGCACGACCCCAGCGCGTGCTCGATCCGCTCGGCGACCTGTTCGGGCCGGCCGTCGCATTCGGCGCGCAGGCGTTCGGGGTCGATGCGGCCGATCGCGACGCCGTCGCTGACGACCTCGTCGAACAGGTCCTGCGCAATCCCGCCGGTCGCGAGGTCGAGTGCGGTGCACAGCGGGGTGGTGATGCCGAACGTCCCGGTCTGTTCAGTGTCCTCGGGTCGCAGTTCCCGGCGGTGCAGCGCAAGCCGGCGGGTGGGTGCGGGTGCCGAGCCCGTCGTCGACAGGTGCACGAAGCTGGGGTGCAGGTGGCCGAGGCCGTGCAGTTCTGCGGCGCTCTGATGCGAGACCACCGCGGCGCCCTCGAACCACGCACACCACTTGGCGTACTCCTCGAGGTCGGTGCGCGGGAATGAGGCGAGCCGGAACAGATCCCGTTCGATCCGCAACCAGGACCCCTCGGCCAGGCGGCCGCCGATATCCTCGGCAGTGCAACCAAGACGCAGCGCCTGCCCGGTCGTGAAATACCCCGCTTGCCGGAGCGCAAGACGACGCAGATCCTCACCCGCCTCAGGGGTGGGTTCTCGCCGCGGATCTGTCCAGCCCGCCATGCAGCAACAGTACTGCGCGGATATGCAGCGGATCACAGTTTTGGCGGAGCCGGTGTCCATACCGATCCCCCATTCACAGAAACCGTTCAGAGTCTTCGGGGAGAATCCTTCTCATGTCGGCACCAGTGAACGCACCCCAGATGCCCACGCCCCCGAAGCCCAAGCGGCGCAAGGCGGTCATGATCTCGCTGATCGTGGTCGCAGCGCTGGTCGTCGCACTCGTCGGCGGTGAGCTGTTCCTGAGGCAGCGCGCGACCAGTTGCATGGAGTCGCAGTTCCAAAGCCAGCTGGGCTCCGACGTGAACGTCAGCCTCAGCTGGAAGCCGGTGCTGTGGCAGATGGTGGGCAAGGACGTTCCGTACGTGAAGATCGACAGCTCCGGCTCGTCGTTCGGCCCCGCTCAGGGGATGGAGGTGCACGCCCGCGCCAACGACATCAAGATCACGGACTCCCCCGACAGCAGCGGCACCATCGGCAGTTCCAGCGCCGATGTCACGTGGTCGACGGCTGGGATCCTGGCAACCGTGCAGTCGCAATCGCTGGGCAACCTGGTCAGCTCGGTGACCTCCGATCCCACAGCGGGGACGCTGAAGTTCGCCGTCGGTCCGGCGGGACTAGCAGACCTGACGGTGCGCCCGTCGGTGCAGAACGGCGGGGTCGTCGTCGAGACGGTAGGCGCGGAGATCCTCGGACTCGGCCTGCCCACGGCGCTCGTCGACGGGATCGTGCAGACCCTGACGGACAGCCTGCAGCAGTACCCGCTGGGCATGGCCCCCACGTCGCTGACCGTCACGGACAACTCCGTCGACCTGAACCTCGAGGGCGGTCAGTACGTGATGCCGCCGCAGGACCCCAACGCGCAGAGCGGCTGCAGCCTGCTCTGACGTCCGGTCAGGACTGGTCCGGCAGCCCGTCGAGCACGGCGCGGGTACCGGACAGTCCCAGCCGGGTGGCGCCGGCCTCGATCATGGCCAGCGCCGCCTCGGCGGTGCGGATGCCGCCGCTGGCCTTGACGCCGAGCCGACCTCCGACCGTCTCGGCCATCAGGCGCACCGCCTCGACGCTCGCACCGCCCGCGGGGTGGAATCCGGTGGACGTCTTGACGAAGTCGGCGCCCGCCAACTGGGCGGCCCGGCAGCTTTCGACGATCGCCTCGTCCGACAGGGCGGCCGACTCGATGATCACCTTCAGCACGGGTCCCGGGCCGATGGCCTCACGAACGGTGAGGATGTCCGCGAGGACCGCGTTGTACTCGCCGGCGACGGCGGCCCCGATGTCGATCACCATGTCGACCTCCGCGGCACCCTGTTCGACCGCGAGGCGCGCCTCGGCGCCCTTGACCAGCGAATGATGCTTACCGGAAGGGAATCCGACGACGGTCGCGACCGCCGGTCCACCCCCCTCGGTCCGCAGCGGCAGCATCGACGGCGACACACACACCGCGTACGCGCCCAGTTCGCGGGCTTCCGCGACCAGCGCCCGGACATCGGCGTCGGACGCCTCCGGTTTGAGCAGCGTGTGGTCGACCATGGCGGCGACTCGGGACCGGCTGAGCGCGATGTCGGACATGCCCCGAAGCTTGGCACAGCTCGTTAGCATCGGTCGTATGGCAGGCACGCACGCCGAGGAGATAGCCGCGACGTTCGACGCGGCCGCCGCCGACTTCGACCTGGTGGCCCCCGATGTGTGGGGTCCGGCGGGGCAGGCGCTGGTGTTCCAGGCCCGACTGAGTCCGGGTGACACGGTCCTCGACGTCGGTAGCGGCACCGGTGCCTCCGCGCTGCCCGCGGCCCTCGCCGTCGGCCCCACCGGGCTGGTCCACGCGGTCGACCTCTCCGACGAGATGCTCGAGCGCGGCCGGGTGAAGGCGTCGGACCGGGCGCTGCTCAACATCGAGTTCGTGTGCGCCGACGCCACCACGTGGGAGCCGCCGAGCACCGTCCCCGACGTCGGCTACGACGCCCTGCTCAGCTCGTACGCGGTGTTCTTCCTGACCGAGATGGATCAGGCGTTCGCACGGCTGTGCGGTCTGGTGCGTCCCGGGGGCACCGTCGGCGTCACGGCCTGGCAGGACACCGCGCTGCGCGAGTACGCGACGACGTTCCTCGACGCGCTCGGACGGCACCTGCCCGAGCCGCTCCCCGACCGCACCACCAAGATGGAGCCGGCGCAGCGGATCGACAGCACCGACAAGCTGGGCGCGTGGCTCACCGACGCCGGCACCGAGGCGGTCGAGGTGCGCGCACTGTCGAACCTGATCCCGGCGACCGAGGAGTTCTGTTGGAACTTCGTGCTGGGCAGCGGGTTACGCGCAACGCTCACCGGCCTGGCGCCCGACGTGGTCGACCGGGTGYGACGCGAGTTCATGAACCTGATCACCGACCGCGAACTGCACACCGTGGACGCCACGACGCTGGTCGGTACGGCGAAGGTCGTCGGGTTTCCCTGACCTGAGAGACTGGGCCCATGAGTTCAGCTGCCTCGACCGACGACCGTCGTTACGTCTTGTCTCTGGGTTGCCCCGACCGCACCGGCATCGTGGCCCGCATCTCCGCGTTCCTCGCCGAGATCGGCGGCTGGATCGTCGAGGCCGCGTACCACGCGGACGCCGATACCGGTTGGTTCTTCACCCGGCAGGCGGTGCGTGCGTCGTCGATCAGCCTGAGCCTCGAGGAGATGCGCGAGAAGTTCGCGGTGGTGGCCGCCGAGCTGGGTCCCGAGACCGAGTGGACGCTCACCGACACCGGCGAGCGCAAGCGCGTCGTGCTGCTGGTCAGCAAGGAGGGCCACTGCCTGCACGACATCCTCGGCCGCGTCGCCGCCGGTGAGCTGCAGTGCGAGATCGCTGCTGTGATCGGCAACCACCCGGACCTCGAGCGGGTCACCAAGCGCCACGGCGTCGACTTCCACTACGTGTCGTTCCCGAAGGATCCGGCCGAGCGCGGTCCCGCGTTCGAGCAGGTGCGCAAGCTGGTCGACGAGCACGACCCGCACGCGGTGGTGTTGGCCCGATTCATGCAGGTGCTACCCGCGGAACTGTGCGAGCACTGGGCCGGCCGCGCGATCAACATCCATCACAGCTTCCTGCCGTCGTTCGTCGGCGCCCGCCCGTACCACCAGGCGTTCACGCGCGGCGTCAAGCTGATCGGCGCCACGTGCCACTACGTGACGGCAGAGCTCGACGCCGGCCCGATCATCGAGCAGGACGTCATCCGCGTCGATCACACCGACGAGGTGGCGGACATGGTGCGTCAGGGCCGCGACATCGAGAAGCTGGTCCTCGCCCGCGGCCTGCGGTGGCACCTGGAGGACCGCGTCCAGGTGCACGGCCGCAAGACCGTCGTCTTCAGCTGACGGACGCCGGTTGACGCCGCAGTCAGTTCGAGTTGCGCAGGCGCTCGACCTCGGCGTTGAAGTCGGCGACGGCCTCGACCGACGTCATGTGACCGATGCCCTCGAGCACTATCAGCCGGTCGAGGTGCTCGGCGTCGTCGAGGGCCTGCGCCAGGCGGCGGGCGTGTGACGGCGGTGTGAGCCGGTCCGCGGTGCCGACCATGACCGTGGTCGGCACCGTCAGGTTCTTCAGGCCGTCCTTGATGTCGAGGGTGCTCAGCGCCGCGCCCCATCCACCGCGGGTGCGGGGATGACACCCGGTGACGATGCGTTCGCAGAACGCCACCTCGGCGGGTGTCGCGCCGGGCGCCATCGCGACGTACTTGATCGCGCGCGTGGTCATCGGGGACGCCGGCATCGGCATGGCCGATCCGAGGACCGCCCGGCCCACGGGCACCGGCATCCGCGGAAAGCGTTGCGGCAGTGGGATGACCGTGGTCTCGGCGACCAGGCTGTCGGTGCCGGTGCTGGCCAGCAGCACGGAACTGGCGTACCGATCCACCTGCTCGGGGTACTTGCCGGCCCATGCGACGATGCTCATGCCGCCCATGCTGTGCCCGACGATCTCGGCCTTGCGTCCGTCGCGCACCGTGGCGGCGAGGACGGCGGCCAGGTCGTCGGCGAGGACGTCGGGGCTCAGCGGAATCCGACCGATGTCACTGCGGCCGTGACCGCGCTGGTCGTAGGCGATGACGCGGTACTTCTCGGCGAGCGCGTTGATCTGCGGATTCCAGAAGTCGGACGAACACGTCCAGCCGTGGCTGAGCACGATCGGATCGGCGTCGGGCGATCCGTAGGCCCGCACGTGAAGCTCGGTGCCGTCGGCGCTGGTGACCGGGACGATCTCCGGTTCGATCCCCGGAGTGGCGAACAGCGCTGCCTCGTCTCCGGGATCTGCTGTCGCCGACGCGTTCCGCGCCCGCGCCGCAACCACGGCACCACCCGCGAGTGCTACCGCTCCCACGGCACCGATCGACGTCCACAGCGCCTTGTGCGACTTCCGTGCAGCCACTTCCACTCCCCTGTTCCTCTAGCCGGCGCGCGTCGAGTCCGACTCGGGCGCAACCTGTTCGAGCTGACTCGCGGCTTTCGCGAGCGCTTTCGAGATCTGTTCCTCCATCGCCTCGGCGAACAGCGCGTGCACCGCGTCGTGCGCGAGCGGGCGCACCTGGTTCACCAGGGCCGCAACCTCCGAGACCGTTGCCGGGTCGAGGTCGAGCGTGCCGCCCTCGGGGGCGAGGTACCGGTCGGAGACCAGTTCGACGAACCGGGCCGCGACATCACCGAGATCGCGGCGGACCGCCTCGGTCTGCTCGAGAATGTCGGCGAGTGGGACCCCGGCGTCGACGAGGACCTGGGCGGCCTCCATGAGCCGCGGGTTGGCGACGGAGTAGTCCTTGCCGGCCTTCGCGAGGACACCCAACTGGGTGCCGAGCGCGATGTTGGCCTCGGTGGTCTGCTCGCCGAACATCCGGCGCAGTTCCGACATCGTCAGTTTCGCGGCTCGACGGTACTTCTTCCACCGTCCGCCCGGGTCGTCGGTCTCGAGAACGTCGCGGACCTGCAGTCCGTACTGGGCGGCGGTGAGCAGTTCACTGATGGTGGCGAACGTGTATCCACGGTCGAGCATCCGGCTGATGAGATTGAGCCGCGCCAGGTGCGACTCGTTGTACCAACCGGCGCGCCCCTCCTTGCGCGGCGGCGGCAGCAGACCACGATCCTGGTAGACCCGCACATTCCGCACGCTGACACCGGCCTCGCGAGCGAGGTCGTCGATGCGGTATTCCTTCATGTTCCGCCTTCCCCACTGGGACCGCGACGGCGTCAGCGGTTCCGGCGCGGTCGACGGTGTGGGAAATTCTATCGCGGTGAGCGTGGGCACTAGATGACGTGCGCCCGGCGCAGCAGCGCCTTCGACGGTCCGCCGATCAGCCCGCACTCGTCGAGGAACTCGACGGTCTTGCGGGAACCCTCGCGGATCATCTCGTGGTAGTGCGCGTTGCTCCTCGCCGCCAGCTTGGCTTCGTCGACATCGAGTCCGGCCGCCGCGTAGACCTGCTCGTTCACGAGGCACGTGACGATGAAGTACGCGGTGACACCCAGCACCAGACGCTGATAGGCGCGCTTGGGACGCGACAACGTCCTGACTCGTCGGACGGTCTCCTCGCGCGCGAACTTGATGTGCCGGGCCTCCTCGAGCACATGAATCTTGCTCACGGTCCGCGTGATCGGCTGCACCCGCTCGTCCTTCATGAAGTCGCGCTGCATCATGTCGAGGATCTCCTCGGCGAACAGCGTGCCGCCGTAGGCGAGTGATCCCGAGGCCGTCGACTTGAACAGCCGGGCGGAGTTGAGGATCCACCGCTTCGGCCGGTACGACGGGATACCGAAACGCTGCGCCGAGCGCGCGAACATCGTGGAGTGGCGGCACTCGTCGGCGATCTCGTTGAGCGCGAACTGCACGTGCGGGGTGGACGGATCGTGCGAGTAGATGTCACGCAGCAGCATCTGCATGAGGATCATCTCGAACCAGATCCCGGTGCCGGCGACGCTCGCCGCCTCGTGCCGGGTGAGGGTGATCCGCTGCTCCTCGGTCATCCGCTCCCACAATTCGGTGCCGTACAGGCTGCACCACTCGGGGGTCATGCCGTAGAGATCCTCGGGGACGGGCGCTTGCCAGTCGACCTCGACGAGCGGGTCGTACGACTTGCGCGCGGCCGACGCGAGCAGTCGCGCCGCGGTGTCCTGCCGATCCCCCACCCGCATGTGACGAGACTGCCGGGCTTCGGCGGACTCCCGGTGATGAGTGATCGACATCGTCAACTCCTGCTCGGGCCGGCGTTCGCACTCGTCGCGTTCACGCAGGTCATACGCTGGGAAAAGAGGCGGGACACGCCCGCATCCGGGCACGAATCGACGATAACACTGTCACAATGAGCATTGTCAAGGTTTATCTGTAACTTATCGTCAACAGATGGTTGGAGCGGGAGCGGACGGCTACCAGCGAGGTCCACGCTGGATGTCGTCGACCCGCGGGCGGACGTCGACAAGGTACACGCAGATGGCGACCACTCCGATGAGTCCGAGCATGTTGACCGGGCCGAACAGGAACACCACGAGCAGGGCGGCCACCAGGATGCCGAGCCAGATCGGCTTGCTCAACTTGTCCACCGCAGTGAACGCGTCCTTGCGCTGCCGCGCCGCATGAAAAATCGCGAAGGCAGCCCCGGCCAAGGCAACCAGCTTCAGCGCGAACAGGATCAGACCGATGAGACCGCCAGCGATAGTCACGATTCCATTCTACGGAGCCGTCGCCGCGCCGTCCCCCGCACCGTGAGGTACGAAATCGCGGGAGGCGGCCGGCCGATGACGAAGGCGCCCGCCGGATGCTGTGGCACATGACACACTGATGGGTACCGGCGCGACCAACAGGATCGGCAGGCGTCATGGCACCCACTCCACGCAGCGCGGCCACCGACAACTCCGCACAGACCTTCGACGCGGACGCCTGCGTCGTCGGGGCGGGTCCCGCGGGCCTGGCCGCAGGCAAGGCGATGGCCGACCGAGGCATCACATTCGACTGGTTCGAGAAGGGGTCGATGGTCGGCGGCCTGTGGCGCATCGACAACGACAACGACGGCTCAGCGGCGTACGAGACCCTGCACCTCAACAGTTCGCGGCCGCTGACCCAGTACCCGTCGTACCCGATGCCCGAGCACTGGCCCGACTTCCCGCACCACACCCTGATGGCGCAGTACTTCCAGAAGTTCGCCGAGGACAACGGACTCGTGGAGCGCATCACGTTCCGATCGCCGGTGACGCGGATCGAACCGCTGCCCGGTGACGGACTCCCTGGCCGTCAGGGGTGGGCGGTCACGACCGACGGCGGTCGGACCCGCACCTACCGCTCCGTGTCGGTGGCGACCGGACACCACGGTGTGCCCAAGCAACCGCAGTTCGCCGGCTCGTTCTCGGGCCGGTCCCTGCACGCGCACGAGTACGTGGAACCGTCGATGTTCGAGGGCAGGGACGTCCTCGTCGTCGGCGTCGGCAACTCAGGGATGGACATCTCGTGCGAGGCGTCGCGGGTGGCCCGCAACGTGTACCTGTCGACGCGGCACGGGGTTCATGTGATCCCGAAGTACGCCTTCGGTCGGCCCATCGACCAGTTCACGTCCCCGCTCTTCGCGTACATCCCCTTTCCCGTGGAACGCAAGCTCTACGAGATGCTCATCCGGCTCAGCACCGGCCGGCCGCAGGACCGCGGGCTCCCGAAGCCGGACCACCGGCTACTGAGCGCGCACCCCACGGTGTCCTCGGAGCTGTACGACCGGGTCGGGCACGGCGACATCACGATCAAGCCCGACGTCGACCGTCTCGACGGCGACAGCGTTCGTTTCGTCGACGGCAGTCGCGAGCACGTCGACGTCGTCGTGTACGCGACCGGTTACCGGGTGTCGTTGCCGTTCCTCGCCCCGGACGTGTACGACCCCGCCGGAAACTCGATGCCGCTGTATCAACGGGTGCTGACGCCGGATCGGCCCGGCCTGTTCTTCATCGGCTTCATCCAGACGGTGGGATCGAACATTTCGCTGGTAGAGCTCCAGTCGGACTGGGTGGGCGATCTGATCACGGGAGCCTCGCAGCTCCCGTCCGACGCCGAGATGCGGGACTGGATCGCTACCGATCAGGCCGCGCTCGCGCACCGATACGTCCGGTCCGAGCGCCACACGATGCAGGTCGATTTCTGGCGCTATCGGCGCGCGCTGAAGGAAGCCCGGTCCCGGAAGAAGAACCCGACGCTGGTCGAACGTCTCACCCGCCCGCTCCTCGGCCTGCGTTGACGACGAACCCGGGGCGCCTCGACAGAGGCGCCCCGGGTTCGTTGCGAGAGTCCGGAGGGCGCGACGACCCCCGGAGAAATATCAGTCCGTGGTCTTCTTCGTCGGAGCCTTCTTGGCGGCCGGGGCCTTCTTCGCGGCGGCAGCCGGGGTGGTCTTGGCAGGGGCAGGCTTGGGAGCCGCAGCCTTGGCCGGCGCAGCCTTCTTCGCCGCGGGTGCGGGCGTGGCCTTCTTCGCGGGAGCCGGGGTGGCCTTCGGTGCTGCGGCCTCGACCCGCCCGGCGGCAGCCTCCGACGTGGCCTCCGCACGCTCACCGGCGCCCACGACGCGGCTGGCGACCGAGTCGCCGGTCTCGGACAGGCGTTCCGCGACGCTGTCGCTGGTCTCCGACAGCACCACGGCAGCCTCGTCGGCGGCGTCGCTGATGCGGCCGGCCGCGCGACCGGCGAGCTTGGCGGCCTGCTCTCCGAGTTCGCGGGTCTGACGAGCCACGGTGCCGAGTGCTTCCTCGGTCAGTTCGACGGCGTCGCCGAAGACGGCCTCGGCGCGCCCCAGCTGCTCCTCGACGGCCGGCTGCTTGCGGATGCGGTCGACAGTCTCCTCGCCGCGCTCGGCCAGAGAGACGTACAGGTCGGACGCCACCTTCAGGTACGCCTCGGCGACCTTGCGCAGCTCGTCGGCGGTGAAGCGCTCGCGCAGCTCGGCAAGCTCCTCGGGCAGCTCGGACGGCAGCGCGGCGAGCCGCTCGCGCAGCTGCTCGACACCCTCGGACACCTCGCCCGGCAGGTTGGCCCAGCGCTCGCGGGCCTCCTCGATGCGCTCGGACATGTCGGTGTTGGTGTTCTCGGCGCGCGAGCGCACCTGGGACACGACGTCGGCGACGGCCTGGACCACGAGGTCACCGGTACCGACGGCGGCGTAGAACGGGGTCTTCACGTTTTCGATGATCTTCGGATCAGTCATTCTCGGATCTCCTGTCGAGTGGATCTGCGATCTCGTGCTCTTCGTCGTCCGAGTCGGCCACACCCCCCGGAGCCTGATCGGCGGATTCGGACTGTTTCGGGTCGTTCTCGCGACAGAACGACTCGTAGATCTCGAGGAGCACCTGCTTCTGCCGCTCGGTGATGGCACCGTCGGCTAGTAGCGCGTCCCGGACCGGGCTGTGTGGGCGTTGTTCGAGGAATCCGGCCTGCATGTACAGGACCTCGGATGACACCCGCAAACCCTTCGCGATCTGAGCGAGGACGTCGGCGGACGGCTTTCGCAGTCCGCGTTCGATCTGACTCAGATAGGGATTGCTGACGCCGGCGAGTTGTGCGAGCTGACGTAAGGACACCTGCGCCGCTTCCCGCTGTGAACGGATGAAGCTGCCGATGTCCTGAGCAGCGTTGCTCACGACTCGCGCGGCACCACTCATGTCGTCGGGCTCGTCGGCCATCAGTACTCCCTGTTCTGTGCGCAAACCCCACGGTAGAACAGGGTGCTAACAATTGCAAGCACTTTGCTAGCACTTGCCTCGAGGTGTGCCGGAGAGCGGCCCCGATCAGCCGAACATGAGCTGCGAGATCGTGTAGATCGCCAGGCCCGCGAGGGCACCGACCACGGTGCCGTTGATGCGGATGAACTGCAGATCCCGACCGACCTGCAGCTCGATCTTGCGGCTCGCCTCCTCGGCATCCCACCGCTGCACGGTCTCGGTGATGATCGCGGTGATCTCGTCGGTGTAGTTCTCGGCGACGTACCGGGTGCCGGAGAGCAACCAGCCGTCGACCTTGGCGCGCAGCGTGGCGTCGTCCCGGAGGCGCTCACCCAGGCTCGCGAMGTTCTCGGCGACCTTGCGGCGCAGCGTGCTGTCGGGGTCGTCGACGGATTCCATGATGAGCCGCTTGGCGACCCGCCATGTCGCGGCGGCGAGTCCGGTGATCTCCTCGCGGCCCATGATCTCGGCCTTGATCGACTCGGCCTTCGCGATCGTGGCCGGGTCGTTCTGGAGGTCGTCCGCGAAGTCGATCAGGAAGCGGTTGGCCGCCAGCCGCACCTCGTGTTCGGGGTTGGACCGGACCTTCCACGTGAACTCGACGAGCTCGCGGTAGATCTTCTCGCCGAGCATCGCGTCGACGAACTTGGGCGACCACGACGGCGAATCCCGGCTGATGATGCGGTCGATCGTCTCCTGGCTGTTCAACGCCCACTGGTGCGCGCGCTCGGCCAGCAGGTCCAGCAGCGGCATCTGCCGGTTCTCGCGCAGCAGCTCGGCGAGGACCTTGCCGATCGGCGGCCCCCAGTCGGGCTCGGCGATCCGTCGGACGATGGTGTTGTCGATGATCGCGGTGACGTCGTCGTCCTTGAGGACCTCGACGACACCGCGCAGCAGGGTCGCGGTTTCGGCCGCGACGCGCTGTGCGTGCGCGGGTTCGGCCATCCACGTGCCGACCCGCAGCGGGATCTGCGCGTTCTCGACCTTCGCCGACACCACCTCGGGGGCCAGGAAGTTGTCGCCGACGAAGTTGCTGAGGCTCTCCCCCAGCTGATCCTTCTTCCGTTTGATGATCGCGGTGTGCGGGATCTTCAGCCCCAGCGGATGCCGGAACAGCGCGGTCACCGCGAACCAGTCGGCGAGCGCGCCGACCATACCGGCCTCGGACGCCGCTCTGACGTACCCGACCCACGCGCCCGCACCGCGGGACTCCTGCCATCGACAGAAGAGGTAGACGACGGTCGCGAACACCAGGAATCCGGTCGCGATCGCCTTCATCTTCCGGAGGTCGCGACGTTTGGCGTCGTCGTCGAAGACGCCGGCGAACGTGGACGCGGATGACGGCACCGCCCGCGGCCGCTTCTCGGACGGAAGCGGGGCCGGGGGCGACTGCACGGGCTGCACGGGCTGCACACTCGTCATTGTGCCGAAATCCGTGATCACACCGCGGAGATAGACGTCACTCCTACCTATCGGCACATTAAGCTGACCTTCTGGATCAACCCCGAACGGATGTGGCGAAACCCAGTGCCGAAGCAAACCGCAGATCTACAGACAACCGAATCCGAGACGACCGGCAAGAGCGAGAAGCCCGACGGGCGCAAGCGTCGTTGGCGCGAACACAAGATCGCGCGCCGCGAGGAACTCGTGGACGGCACGATCGCGGCCATCCGCTCCCGGGGCCGCGACATCGGCATGGACGACATCGCGTCGGAGATCGGTGTCTCCAAGACGGTGCTGTACCGCTATTTCACCGACAAGAACGACCTCACCAGCGCGACCATGATGCGATACGTCGAGACGATTCTCGCGCCGCGCATGTACGAGGCGATCGGCGAGGATCTCGACGAGTACGACCTCACTCGTGTCGCGATCTCGGCCTACGTCGAGACGGTCGCGGCGGACCCGGACGTCTATCTGTACGTGATGGCCAATAGCTCGGGGCCCAATCGCGACGTGGTCGCCGACTCCGAGCGGATGATCGCGGAGCTGCTCGCGACGGTGCTCGGCGAGCGGCTGCGGAGCATGGACATGGACTCCGGCGGATCCGTGCCGTGGGCGTACGGCGTGGTGGGTGCGGTCCAGCTGGCGACGCACTGGTGGATCTCGAACAAGTCGATGTCGACGGACGACCTCATCGACTACCTGGTGATGATGACGTGGGGCGGCATCGCGGGCATCGCGGCGTCCAACGGGTCGCCGGCGCGGTTCAAGTCGGTGCCGCATCCGCTACGCGAGAAGCCGGACCAGACCGACTGATCAGATCTTGTGTTACCGCCGGTAACAAGTATTCTGGCGGTGTGACCGACTTCACCGACCCGCGCGACGAGCACCACGACGACGAACCGGCCGGCTACCGGGGCCCCGCCCAGGTCACCGTCGGCGGGCATCGTCCCGTCATCGTCGACGTCGAACTCTCGGGCAACTTCGAGCCCATCAGCGGTCGGTTCGTGTGGCGCGGGCGCGTCCGCGAACTGACGGCCGCGCTCGGTGGCGACGTCGCCGTGCCCGCCGGGACGGAATTGACGATCGCCACCGCGGAGGGCACCGGCGTGGCCGCGGTCAGCGACCTGGACCTGTGGGGCAGCCACATGGTCGACGGGCTGACCCGGCCCCCTTTCCCCGCCATGGAGGACACCGAGGGGCTGCTCTAGTGTGACCTGTTGCACGCAGGCACAGCACCCGCCGAGGCACCCCTTCCGCCGTCGCTTCTCGCATCCGGAGGTCTTCGTTGGCCGACAAGGTTCCCACGTCCCGCCTCGTGCGGGGATCGAAGTTAGGCCAGGTCGCCGCCGGTCGCGCCATCCGTAGCGCCGGCACCCGGGTGTCGATGGTCGGCCGGTCCGAGGAGGTCCGCGCGCGCCTGGCGGAGAAGTCCGCGATCGCCGCCGCCGACCAGCTCGTCACGGTCCTCGGGAGCATGAAGGGCGTGGCGATGAAGCTGGGACAGATGCTGTCGATCCTCGATCTCGACCTCGTTCCCGAGGAGCACCGGGAGGAGTTCCAGCGCAAGCTCGCGGCACTGCGGGATCAGGCGCCGACGACGTCGTTCGAGACGATGCGCGATGTGATCGAGGCCGACTACGGACGCCCCCTCGGCGACGTCTTCGCGGAGTTCGACCCCGAGGCGGTGGCCGCCGCGTCGATCGGTCAGGTCTACCGGGCCCGGCTGCACGACGGCCGCGACGTCGCGGTCAAGGTGCAGTACCCGGGCATCGACGCCGCGATCCGCGCCGACATGAAGAACCTCACGATGTTCCTCAAGATCTGGAAGTCGACGGTTCCGACGTTGTCGACGCCCGCGCTGCTGAACGAGTTGCGCCTCAATTTCGAGGGCGAGCTGGACTACGAGCGCGAGGCACTCACCCAGCGCAAGATCGCGCAGTTGTACGCGAACCACCCCTTCATCGCGGTCCCGGACAGCGTTCCGGAGCTGAGCACCCACCGCGTGCTGGTGAGCGAGTTCTTCGGCGGCACCGGTTTCGCCGGCATCCGCGAACTCCCCCAGCGGGAGCGAAACCGGATCGGCGAGATCATCTTTCGCTTCTACATCGGTTCGCTGTACCGCTATCACGAGTTCTGCGGAGACCCGCATCCCGGAAACGTGCTGCTCGGGGACGACGGCCGTGTGGGGTTCGTGGACTTCGGACTGTTCAACAGCATGGACGCCGAGCACGTCGAGTTCGAGAAGAGCTGCCTGCGCGCGGCGACCGAGGGCCGCAAGGACGACCTGCACGCGCTGATGGTGCAGCGCGGTGTCATCTCTCCTGCGGCGGAGGTGACGCCGGACGAGTGCCTCGACTACGTCTACGCCGCTGCGGAATGGAACCTGGTGGACGCCGACATCGCGATCACCCCGGAAATGGCGAGCACGGGCTTCCTGCTGGCGATCGACCCGCGCGCGTCGGAGTTCTCGGGCATGAAGAGCCAGAGCCTGCCTCCCGAGCATCTGTTCTCGAGGCGCGCCGATTTCCTCACGTTCGGGGTTCTGGGCCAACTCGACGCGAGCGCCAACTGGCACCGCATCGGCCGGGAGTGGGTGTACGACGATCCGACGGCCACCGAACTCGGTGCGGCCGAGGAGCGGTGGCGGCGCGCCCGCTGAATCCGTCCCCGGCGGCACCGGTTGTGGCACAGTTCGGTTCATGGGAGCGGACTCGCAGAGCGCACTGTGGACCACACCGGCGGCCGAGGCGCTTCGCGCCGGACCGCACACGAAGGTCGCGAAGATCGACGCCAAGACCACCCCGGGCTTCACCGGCAACAAGGCCGACGGCGAGCGGATGCTCGAGGAACGCGGCGCGGCGCTGTCGGCGCTGCAGGAGAAGCTGTACGCCAACGGCCGCTTGGGAGACAAGCGTTCGGTGCTGCTGATCCTGCAGGGCATGGACACCGCGGGCAAGGGCGGCATGGTCCGGCACGTCATCGGCCATGTCGATCCGCAGGGCGTCGACCATGCCGCGTTCGGGGTGCCGACGCCGGAGGAGAAGCGCCACCACTACCTGTGGCGGATCAACAAGGCCCTCCCCCGCGGCGGCCAGTTGGGGGTGTTCGACCGGTCCCACTACGAGGACGTCCTGGTGGTTCGTGTCCACGACCTCGTGCCACCGGAGGTGTGGCGCGGACGCTACGACGAGATCAACCAGTTCGAGCGCGAACTGGTCTACAGCGGCACGACGTTGGTGAAGGTCGCGATGTTCGTCTCGCTCGACGAGCAGAAGGCGCGACTCGCCGAGCGCCTGGAGCGTCGCGACAAGTACTGGAAGTACAACCCGGGCGACGTCACCGAGCGTGCGCTGTGGCCGCAGTACCAGCAGGCGTATCAGGCGCTGCTGGACAAGACGTCCACCGAGTACGCACCGTGGTACGTCGTGCCGTGTGATCGCAAGTGGTACAGCAGAATTGCGGTGACGGAACTGTTGATCGACGCACTGTCCCGGCTCGACCTGGACTGGCCCGAGGCAGAGTTCGACATCGACGTCGAGAAGGAGCGCCTGGCGCGCTCCTGACGACCGTCTACAGCATGTGCGGCGTGCTGTGGTGCACCTTGTGGTCGTGGTGGGTGACCCCGCCGAAGATCAATGCCGATCCGGCCAGGCACAGGAAGCTGACCAGCCCGGCGATCAGGGCCCATCCCGCGAATCCGCCGCCTGCGGCAACGAGGAACAGTCCGAGCGTGGCGATGCCGACCAGGGCCAGTGCGTATCCGGCCCACCCTGCGAAGTCGTTCAGAGTCATCTGATGCTCCCTCCTCGATGTCGGGCTTCGAGGTCTGTGACACGAAACTACGCCGCATCGAGGAGGGGCAACAGGTACGGCAAATATCAGAAAGTGGCCGCGTCGATCACGAACCGGTATCGCACATCGCTGGCGACGACGCGGTCGTAGGCCTCGTTGATCTTCTCGGCCGGGATCACCTCGATCTCCGCACCGATGCCGTGCGCGGCGCAGAAGTCGAGCATCTCCTGAGTCTGCGGGATGCCGCCGACGAGCGAGCCCGCGAGGCTGCGCCGGTTCTTGAGCAGCGAGAATCCGCGGACGCTGATCGGATTCTCGGGCAGCCCCAGCTCGACGAGGGTGCCGTCGACCGCGAGCATCGACAGGTACCGGTCCATGTCGAGGTTCACCGACACGGTGTTGAGGATCAGGTCGAACCGGCCGCGCAGCGTCTTGAAGGTCTCCTTCTCCGCGGTCGCGTAGTAGTGGTCGGCGCCGAAGCGCACGCCGTCGTCCTTCTTGCTCAGCGACTGACTGAGCACGGTCACCTCGGCGCCCATCGCGTGCGCGATCTTGACGCCGATGTGGCCGAGACCGCCCAGGCCGACGATCGCGACCTTCTTACCCGGGCCGGCACCCCAGTGGGCGAGCGGCGAGTACAGCGTGATGCCGGCGCACAGCAGCGGTGCCGCGACATCGAGCGCGAGGCCGTCGGGGATCGACAGAACGAACTCTTCGTTCACGACGACGTGCGTGGAATATCCACCGGCCGTGCGCTTTCCGTCACGACCGACGGTGTTGTAGGTGTCGACGACGCCGTTCTCGCAGTACTGCTCCTCACCGGCCTTACAGCTGGCGCAGGCGCGGCACGAGTCGACGAAGCAGCCGACGCCGACGCGGTCACCGACGGCGTGCCGGGTCACCTCGGATCCGACCTCGGTGACGATGCCGGCGATCTCGTGGCCCGGCACGACGGGATAGCTGGTCGCACCCCACTCGTTGCGCGCGGTGTGGATGTCCGAGTGACAGATACCCGCGTACTTGATCTCGATGAGGACGTCGCGCGGACCGACGTCACGACGTTCGATGGTGGTCTTCTCGAGGGGCGCGTCGGCAGAGTTCGCGGCGTAGGCGGAGACGGTAAGCATGCGTACATGCCTACCCGTCATCGGGGAGTGACACACATCGGGCGCCGCCGGAAATCCACTGACCTGCGCCGATACCCCGGGACCAATTCCACCGAAACGCCCCGCACGCGACTTCCGCCGCTCTAGCATCGCCACAACTGAACAGTTGTCCACATCTTGCCCGAGAGTTTCTCACCCAACGTGAACCGAGGGATCGAATGTGTAAACCTGGCTCAGCGTTCGCAGCGGTCATCGCGGCGTCCGCGCTCTTCCTCACCACGGGCGGCACGGCCGCCGCGCAACCACCGTCCACGCCCGCGACCGCATTGCACGCCGAGGGGACGCAACTCGTCGACGGCTACGGCCGGACGGTGCTGCTGCACGGTGTCAACAACGTCGACAAGGATGCCCCGTACCTGCCGCCGGGTGAGACCCTCACGTCCCGAGACGTGGACATGCTCGTCGAGCACGGCTTCAACACGGTAAGGCTCGGGACCTCATTCGACGCGCTCATGCCCGCCCGGGGGCAGATCGACGACGCCTACCTCGACCGGATCACCGGAGTGGTCGACGCACTCACCGCGCGCGGCATCCACGTTCTGCTCGACAATCATCAGGACGGGCTCTCGAAGCCGTGGGGCGGCAACGGATTCCCCGCGTGGGCGATCGAGTCGCGGCCGGAGGCATGGGAACCGAATCCCGGCTTCCCGCTGTACTACGTGATGCCGAGCATGAATGCCGGCTGGGACGAGGTCTGGAACAACACGCACGGCGCGCTCGACTATCTCGGCACCGCGCTCGGCGCACTGGCCGCGCGGGTGGAGGGCAAACCGGGCGTGATGGGCATCGAGCTCATGAACGAACCCTGGCCCGGCTCGCCGTTCCTGACCTGCTTCCCCAACGGGTGCCCCGACTTCGACCGCAAGTACCACGGCGCGATGCAGAAGCTGACGGATGCCGTCCGCGCCGAGAATCCGACGATCCCCGTGTACTGGGAGCCGAACGTCACGTGGAACCAGATGATGCCGTCGAATCTGTTCAACCCGCCTGTGACACCAGCTGTCGCCGGCCCCGACACGGTCTTCGCGCCGCACGACTACTGCATCCCCAGCCAGCTCGCGATCTATCTCGGCCTGCCACAAGCGCTGCGGGAACTGTGCGTTTCGCAGCAGGACCTCACGTGGTCCCACATCGACGAGATGACCGAGCGCGCGAACATCCCCACCGTGGTGACCGAATTCGGTGACGGCGATCCGACGGTCCTGAGGAACACCCTCGCGCGCGCCGACGAGCGCTTCATCGGCTGGCAGTACTGGCATTTCGGGTCGAACAACGTCACCGACCCGTTCCTCGGCGACGTCGGCCGGCAGCTCGTCCGGACCTACCCGCAGGCCACGGCGGGCGATCCCGGTCGGATGATCTTCGACGCCGACAACGGCGACTTCGCCTACCGGTACACGCCGCGGGCGGCGACGCGGCCCACCGAGATCTACGTCTCCGACCTGCACTACCCCGACGGCTACGAGGTGCAGGTGGACGGCGGACACGTGACGTCCGCGGCCGGTGCCCGCATCGTCACCGTCGCCGCCGACGGCAGTGGACCGGTGACCGTGAAAGTCCACCGGCCCGGGTCGCCGGGGGCCGAGGTGCCGGACGGACCGATCAGCACGGGATCGTCGGGCAGCACCGGGTCACTCGGCAGTTCCGGGTCATCCGGCAGCGCCGGGTCCTAGCCGCAGCGTCACCGCCGAGAAGACAGCGCACCGGGACCGGACCCGCAGACGGTCCGGTCCCGGTGCACTGCTCGATCGGCGCGCCTACCCCTGCGCGGCACGCCGCCGCAAGCGCCGGGCCGCCGCAACCAGGTTGCGCAGCGACGGCTCGAGCTGCCAGTAGTGGCGGGTCTTGAGCCCGCCGTCGGGGTTCGCCCACAGCCGGTCGAGGTCCACCGATTCGGCGGCCTCGGTGAGCAGGGCGTCGAGTTCGTCGATGTCGGGGATCCGCGCCGAACGGCTCTCGTACACACCGGGTCCGACGCCGTGCGTGAGCGCCTTCTCCTTGATCGCGTCGAGTACCCAGCCGATCGAACGCGTCGCGACGATCGCGGTGACGTCGGCGTCGAGTCGCTCGATCGCGTCGACCACCGACCGCTGGCCCGAGTACGTCAGGTGCGTGTGGATCTGCGTTTCCGGCTTGGCACCGCCCGTCGCGAGACGGAACGCGTCGACCGCCCAGTCCAGGTACTCCTTGCGCCCGGTTTCCCGCAGCGGCAACAGTTCCCGGATGGCCGGCTCGTCGACCTGGATGATCGCGATGCCCGCGGCCTCGAGGTCGGCGATCTCGTCCCGGATCGCGAGCGCCAACTGGTCCGCGGTCTCGTGCAGCGGCTGGTCCTGGCGCACGAACGAGCGCGCCAGCATCGTGACCGGACCGGTGAGCATGCCCTTGACCGGCTTGTCGGTGAGCGACTGCGCGTACGAGATCCACTCCACCGTCATCGGCTCGGGCCGCCGGACGTCGCCGTACAGCACCGGCGGGCGCGTGCACCGCGAACCGTACGCCTGCACCCAGCCGTTGTGGGTGAACGCGTAGCCGTCGAGCAACTCCGCGAAGTACTGGATCATGTCGTTGCGCTCGTGCTCGCCGTGCACGAACACGTCCAGGCCGATGTCCTCCTGCAACGCGATGGTGCGGGCGATCTCGTCCTGGATGCGCTTGTAGTACTCGTCCCAGCCGAGACGCCCCTGGCCCAGGTCGTAGCGGGCCTGACGGATCGCATCGGTCTGCGGGAACGAGCCCAGTGTGGTCGCCGGCACCGACGGCAGGTTCAGCCGGGCCTGCTGCGCGACGCGACGCTCCTCGTATGGTGCGCGGACGCGGTGCGCGGACGTGATCGCATTGACCCGCGCCCGGACGTCGTGCTTCTGCTTGAAGTGCACCGACGTCGGCTTCTTGCGCCAACGGTCCGACGGACCCTCGGTGAGCGCCTTCGCGAGCGAGACCACCTCGCCGACCTTCTGCTTCGCGAAGGCGAGGCGGTCGGCGACGTCACCGGGCATGTCGTACTCCATGAGCACGTCGTACGGGACGTGCAGCAGCGAGCACGACGTCGACACGACCAGATCCGGGACGACGTCCTTGATCTGGTTGAGGTAGGTCAGGGTGTTGAACCGGTCGACGCGCCACACGTTGCGGCCGTCGACGATGCCGGCGTAGATCCGCTTGCGCCTGATGCCGGGGATCTTCGCGAGTTCCTCGGCGGTGATGCGGCCGTTGATCAGGTCCAGGCCGAGCGCCTCGACGGGGGTGGCAGCCAGGATCGGCAGCGCGTCGCCGAGGTGTCCGTACGGTCCGGTGACGAGGATGCGCGGACGCAGCGGGGCGTGTGCGAGCGTCTCGTACGTGCGGCCGAGCGCTGCCAACTCCTCGGGGGACCGGTCCTCGGTGAAGCACGGCTCGTCGAGCTGGATGCACGTGGCACCGGCCTTGGCGAGCTGCGCGAACAGCTTCTCGTACTGCGGCAGGAGCTGATCGAGCAGATCGAGGGTCGTGAACCCCTCCTGGGTGGATCCGGGTGCGATCTTCGACAGCAGCAGCAGCGAGATCGGCCCGAGAACCACCGGTCGCAGCTCGATACCGAGCGCCTTGGCCCGCTCGAACTCGTCGAACAGCGTCTCCGAATGCAGTTCGAAGGTGGTGCGCTCGTCCAGCTCGGGCTGACGGTAGTGGTAGTTGGTGCCGAAGAAGCGCACCAGCTCGAGCGGCGGGAAGTCGGGCCGGCCGCGAGCCATCGTGAAGTAGAAGTCGAGTGGGTCGAGCTCACCCTGCAGCGGGGCGAAACGCTCCGGGACCGCACCGAACAGCAGCGCGTTGTCGAGCACGTGGTCGTAGTACGAGAACGTGTTGCCGGGAACCTGCGTCAGCCCCGTGGCGGCCAGCTCGCTCCACGTCTGCTCCTGCAGTTCCTGTGCGACGGAGACGAGTTCGGCCTTGGTGCCGGTCCCGTGCCAGTAGGCCTCGAGGGCCCGCTTGAGCTCGCGACGGGGCCCGATGCGGGGGTATCCGAGGACGCTGGATCCGTACCCGGCGGTGTTTGCGGCGGACATGCGGATCGACCTTTCCCTTCAAGCACCTTGCGCCCGTACGCCTTTTCCGCTGCCGAGAGTGCGGAGAAGGCGCACGGGCGCCGAGGAGCGGGCTGGTGTTGCCGTAAAGTGCTGTCTAGCTTGCCTTTTTGGTGACACGGCCGTTGTCGGCGTATTCATAGAAGCCGGCACCCGACTTCTTGCCGACGAGCCCTGCCTCGACCATCCGCAGCAGCAGTGGCGGGGCCGAGTACAGCGGCTCCTTGAACTCCTCGTACATCGAGTCGGCGATCGACTTGACGGTGTCAAGTCCCACCAGATCGGTCAGCGCGAGCGGACCCATCGGGTGCGCACATCCGAGCACCATCGCCTTGTCGACGTCTTCCTTGGTGGCGAATCCGGACTCCACCATGCGGATCGCGGAGAGCAGGTACGGCACCAGCAGGGCGTTGACGACGAAACCGGAACGGTCCGCCGAACGCACGACCTGCTTGCCGAGCAGCTCACTCGCGAACGCCTCCGCTCGCTCCGACACCGCGGGGCTGGTCTTGAGCGTGGTGACCAGCTCGACGAGCGGAAGGACGGGCACCGGGTTGAAGAAGTGCATGCCGATCACACGCTCCGGCGCCTTGGTGGCGATACCCAGCTTCATGATCGGGATGGACGACGTGTTCGACGCGAGCACCGCGTCCGGGTCCGTCACGATCGAGTCGAGTTCGGTGAAGATCTCACTCTTGATCTTCTCGTCCTCGACGACGGCCTCCACTACGAGCTGCCGGTCGGCGAAGTCGCCGAGATCGGAGGTGAAGCGCAGCCGCCAGGCGGCCTGCTCCCGCTCCCGCTCGGTGATCTTGCCACTGCTCACTCCGCGATCGAGCGAGCGCAGGATGCGCGAGCGTCCTGCCGCCGCGAGTTCGCGGGTCTGCTCGAACACCAGCACGTCGACGTGTGCACGGGCGCACACCTCGGCGATTCCGGAACCCATGATGCCGGCGCCGATCACGCCGACGCGCTGAATCTTTTCGCTGGTCACGTCAGCTCCTTTTCGGATAGTGGAGGTCGGGTCCCTCGGGAGGGATCAGCGTGGAGGACACCCCGCCGATCCCTCCCTCGGGGCGAGGGCCTAGTGGAACTGGCCCTCTTCGGTGGAGCCCTTCAGGGCAGCCGTGGAGGTGTTCGGGTCGACCGTGGTGGCGATGCTGTCGAAGTAGCCGGCGCCGACCTCACGCTGGTGCTTGATGGCGGTGAAGCCGCGCTCCTCGGCAGCCTTGAACTCGCGCTCCTGCAGGTCGACGAAGGCGGTCATGCCCTCGCGGGCGTAGCCGTGAGCCAGGTCGAACATGCCGTAGTTGAGCGAGTGGAAGCCGGCCAGCGTGATGAACTGGAACTTGAAGCCCATCGCGCCGAGCTCCTTCTGGAACTTCGCGATGGTCGAGTCGTCCAGGTGCGCCTTCCAGTTGAAAGACGGCGAGCAGTTGTAGGCGAGCAGCTGGTCCGGGAACTCGCTGCGGACGGCCTCGGCGAACTTCTTCGCGACCTCGAGGTCCGGCACACCGGTCTCCATCCAGATGAGGTCGGAGTACGGGGCGTAGGCCTTGGCGCGAGCGATGCAGGGCTCGATGCCGTTCTTGACGCCGTAGAAGCCCTCGGCCGTGCGGGTGCCGTCGAGGAACTCGCGGTCACGCTCGTCGACGTCGGAGGTCAGCAGCGTGGCGGCCTCGGCGTCGGTGCGGGCGATGACGACCGTCGGGACGTCGGCGACGTCGGCCGCGAGACGAGCCGAGGTCAGGGTGCGGATGTGCTGCTGGGTGGGGATGAGCACCTTGCCACCGAGGTGGCCGCACTTCTTCTCCGACGCGAGCTGGTCCTCCCAGTGCGAACCGGCGACACCGGCCGCGATCATGGCCTTCTGCAGCTCGTAGACGTTGAGCGCGCCACCGAAGCCGGCCTCGCCGTCCGCGACGATCGGAGCGAGCCAGTTGTCGACCGAGGTGTCACCCTCGACCTTGGCGATCTCGTCGGCGCGCAGCAGCGCGTTGTTGATGCGGCGGACGACCTGCGGCACGGAGTTGGCCGGGTACAGGCTCTGGTCCGGGTAGGTGTGGCCGGAGAGGTTCGCGTCGCCGGCGACCTGCCACCCGGAGAGGTAGATGGCCTTGAGGCCCGCACGGACCTGCTGGACCGCCTGGTTGCCGGTGAGGGCGCCCAGCGAGTTGATGTAGTCCTCGTTGTTCACGAGATCCCAGAGGATCTCGGAGCCGCGGCGGGCGAGGGTGGCCTCTTCGACCACGGTGCCCTGGAGCTTGACGACCTGCTCCGCGGTGTAGTTGCGGGTGACGCCCTTCCAGCGCGGGTTGGTGTCCCAGTCCTGCTGGATCTGCTCGGCGGTCTTCGGAGTACCGGTCGTCGACATCGAAAGCTCCACTTCTTCTCTGCTGCTTTGCCCGGTACGGATGTACTGCTTCACATCGTTGCCAGGCCGTTCGGATGTACAAACCGACAATGACACAGACGAAAACCGCCGTCTACCTGTTGCTAATGCCAATCTTCGCTAGCTTTTCATTTCAATCTGCAAAGCTTGCTAATTTTTGCAGAGCCAAGCAGTTGCTTGGGTTACCGCCGAGTAGGTACCGAAAGTTACCCGCAAGTAGGCATCTACCTCGGGGTTCGCCGGCGATTCCCGGCGGCAAGCGGAACGTGAAATCGGACACGTGGGCACCGACACAGACGGACGTCCCCGGCCGGGTTGCGAAGGGTCCTGTGAGGGCAATCACAGGGTTGCGAAGATGTTCCGTACGTCGGAACGATCGAAAACGAGGGTTACAGATACTTTTCCGAGGGGGTCCGTGGGGTCGGTGGGGCCGGTGGGGAGCCCTCGAGGCCCTAGCGACCCGGTTCGCTGCCGACGATCGCAACTCTTGCGAAGCCGTAGCGGGCGTCGAGCGGCCTCGCCGACGGCGTCATCTCGTAGGCGTGGGGTCCGAACTCGGCACATTCGATGACGGCCGACCCCGACACGATCGGCGACAGGCGGGTCACCTTCCACCGGGTGTGGACGAGTTCGCCGGTATCCGCCGTGTCGGCGCCGGAGGCCGCGGCGTTCCGCAGAATCAACTGTTCGTTCCAGCTCTGGTGGGCGAGCCAATCGGGCGTCAACTGCGTCCTCTGCGATCCGCAGTCGGCGAGATCGACGGTGCCGACGATTCCTCGGCCGCCGCCGTCAGCCGGAGCGATCGCGAAACCCATCCCGCCGACACCGTTGACGAGCTCGAGTTGGGCCTGCGGAATGCTCGGCAGCCGGAAGATGTCCTGGCCCGCCTGATCCTCGATCGGCGTGCCGGCGAGGATGTCGGACGTGTAGGCGCTCTCCTCCCGGCTCCCGGGGTGGAGACAGCTGCACGACAGCCCGGCGAACAGGCGACCGAACGGGTCCTCGACGTCGTTCGAGTCGGTGGACAGCGGATCGACGATCCACACCGCGATCCGAGGCCGCTCCGGGACGATCAACGGTTCGGGCAGCAGCGCCCGTGCGAAACGCCGGTTGATGTCAGTGGTCAGAACGAGCCAGCGGGCCGTCACCGACGCCGCGCTGAGCTCCCCCGCCTCGTCGCCCGCTCCCGCCGCAGAGTCTGTCGGCGTGATGTCGTCCTCGCAGAACGGCGGGGCAAGGAGCGTCGGCTGGGCGAGCCCGCTCGGCGAGCGGCGCTTCGAGGTAAAGATCATCGTGACCTCAGACGAACCTGGTCGAGTGGCGGTCCCGCATCTGTGGAACCTCGGCCTCCGGACAGGGAGCAGCACACGCCCTGTTCAACGGGGGCGAACGTGAGCCGGCGACGCCCGTCGTGCGGCAGGCGTCCACATCGTTCCGCTCGGGACGTGCAGGCCCTCCCCGCGCGACCCAAACTGCCTCGCAACCAATGCTTTACGAAAACGTGCATTTGGCTGTCGCCCAGCATTTTCCAGGATCACCGAGATGTCAAGACTTGTTCCTGAAACGTCATAATCGGTCTGTTCGGGAGTCCCGGTCCGGTTTGTTCGGTTGCGCCGCGAGCGGGGTGTCCCCACGCCGAGCGGACGGCCCGGTCACGGCGCCGAAAGGTCGCTCGTCACGGATGTACCAGACCACCCACGTCACCGGGAAGAACAACCCGGACCCCGCCGCCGGAATCGGTCGTTGTCCGCGTCGGTGCGCGCCCGTCGACGTCAACCCGGCGAAGACGAGCCAGACGACGACTACGACGCCTGCCGCCGCCACCACACCTACAACCCCCGGAGCTCCCATGCGCCCACCCTACGAGTCTCCGCGAAGAAAAGTTGTCGAGTGATGTCGAAAGGCGGCGTCGTGCTCCGAGGTAGCAGCGAATGACGAGATACGAGGAGAGGAAAGAACGATGATCGCGATCGATCACGCGGCACCTGCCGCACATCCGACAGCCGGACAGAGCCGGCGCCTGCTCATGTGCGGCGTGGTGGCGGGGCCGCTGTACCTCACCGTGACAGCCGCCCAACTGCTCACCCGCGACGGCTTCGATTCGGCCCGACACCCACTGAGCCTGCTGAGCCTGGGCACGTTCGGGTGGATCCAGATCGCCAACTTCGTCGTGGCGGGTGTCTTGTTCTTCGCCGGTGCCCTCGGAATGCGACGAGTCATGGTCGGGGGTGTCGGCCGGACGTGGGGACCACGACTGATCGGATTCTTCGCCCTGACCCTGGTGTGGGCGGGAGTGTTCGTCCCGGATCCGTCCGACGGATTCCCGACGAATTCGTCTGTCGAGGCCGCGCCCACCATGCACGGGATCCTGCACAGCGTCGCACCGGTCCTCGCGTTCCTCGTGCTCATCGCCGCGTGTGTCGTGTTCGCGCGCAGGTTCTTTCGCCAGGGCCACCGCGGCTGGGCCGTGTACAGCGCCGGCGTCGCCCTCGCACTGCTCGCACCGGACGTCCTCATCGGCCGCACCGGATTCACCGTCGCCCTCGCTGCCGCCGCGGTCGTGGGTTGGACGTGGGTCTCTGCGATTGCCCTCCACCTGGCGCGATCCGCCGGCCACCACCGCGGTCGCGCATGACCGGTCACCCGCGACCCGATTTCCGTATCGACCGAACCCGAAAGGACACGACGATGACCGAGCAGGATATGACCCGGCAGGTGCCCCAGCCGTCTGCCGAACTGAACGCCCTCGACAGGCTCGTGGGCACGTGGCGCGTCACCGGCGGCGCCGAAGGAACCGTCACGTATTCATGGATGGAGGGCGGCTACTTCCTCGTGCAGAACGTCGATCTCGAGCAGTTCGGCGAAGCAGTCACCGGCACCGAATTCATCGGCAACCTGCGCCCCTTCGGCGAGGAGCGGAGTACGGACGTGGTGTCCCGCTTCTACGACAACCAGGGCAACACGCTCGACTATGTCTACGATCTTGTCGGTGACACGCTGACGATCTGGGGCGGGGCGAAGGGTTCGCCCGCGTACTTCCGTGGGACGTTCTCCGCCGACGATTCGGTCCTCGACGGCGGGTGGATCTACCCCGGAGGGGGCGGGTATCCGTCGACCATGACCCGGATCGCACGTTGAATCGATGCGCTTCGACGGAGGGGAGCCGATTGTGAAGTACATGCTTCTGGCCTACACCAACCAGGCCGACTGGGAATCCGTGGACGTCACGAGCACCGAGTTCCAGGAGATGTGCGCGTTCTACGAGAACCTCGAGAGGGAACTCACCGAGACTGGCGAACTGGTTATGACGCAGGGCCTTTCGGACCCTTCGCTGACCAAGACGGTGCGCAGGGTGAACGGGACTCCGGTCGCCTCCGACGGACCGTACGCCGAGTCCAAGGAGGTGCTGGCGAGCTTCTCGATCATCGAGTGTGAGTCGCACGACCGCGCACTCGCCATCACGGCCCACATCGTGGACGCCATCGGTGACACGGTCGAACTGCGACCGGTCATGGAGGGCGACCCGGCCGAGATCTGAGAACCCGGATGGCCGATCCGCGCATCGAGCACCTGCTGCGTGACCTCGCGCCGCAGGTGCTCGGCGCGCTGGTACGCCGCTACGGCCGCTTCGACGTCGCGGAGGACGCGGTGCAGGAGTCGTTGCTCGCCGCAGCGCTGCAGTGGCCGAGCGAGGGCATACCCACCGATCCCCGCCCCTGGTTGATCCGGGTCGCCTCGCGGCGGATGATCGACCAGCTCCGCAGCGACCAGGCACGTCGGCGACGGGAGGAGACCGCGGCACTGCAGACGACGGCACAGGACGTGCTCGCGCCACCGGCCGACGTCGGCCCATCGGCCGGCGAGGACGACTCGCTGACGGTGCTGTTCATGTGTTGTCACCCCGCGCTGAGCACCATGTCGCAGATCGCGCTCACGCTGCGGGCGGTGGGCGGTCTGACCACTGCCGAGATCGCTGCGGCGCTCCTCACTCCGGAATCCACCGTCGGCCAACGGATCAGTCGGGCCAAGACACAGATCAAGCGCTCCGGTACGCCGTTCGCGATGCCCGAGGACCACGAGCGAACCACGCGTCTCGGCACCGTCCTGCACGTGCTCTATCTGATCTTCAACGAGGGCTACACCAGTACCTCGGGCCCGAATCTGCAGCGAGTCGAGCTGTCGAGCGAGGCGATCCGGCTCACGCGCGTCGTGCATCGTGTGTTACCCGACGACGGTGAGGTGTCCGGGTTGCTCGCGCTGATGCTGCTCACCGACGCACGCCGGGCAGCACGCACCGGTGGCAACGGTCGCCTGATCCCGATGGCCGAACAGGACCGATCCCGGTGGGACCGCGAACTCGTGGACGAGGGCGTCTCGATCGTCACGACCGCGATGTCGCAGACCGCTGTCGGTCCCTACCAACTGCAGGCCGCCATCGCCGCGTTGCACGACGAGGCACCCACGGCGGAGGACACCGACTGGAAGCAGATCCTCGGCCTGTACGTGCTGCTCGAGTCGATGACGGACAACCCGGCGACAACCCTCAATCGGGCGGTTGCCACCGCGATGGTCCGTGGACCCGAAGCGGGCCTGCGCGTGCTCGACACTCTCGCCGACGACGCCCGCCTCGCGCGTTCGCACCGACCCGACGCGGTCCGCGCCCACCTGCTGGAACGTCTGGGTGACACCGTCGGGGCCGCGGTCCACTATCGGTCCGCCGCCCGCAAGACCACCAGCATCCCCGAGCAGGAATACCTGCGGGCACGTGCGGCTCGACTGGCGGAAACGCCCGATCCGGACATGTGTTAAGACGAACCTTTGCACGATTAGCAGCACGCTCGTACCCTGGCGTCATGTCCAAGACCTTCGTCGGCGCCCGTCTGCGACAGCTCCGGACCGAGCGCGGGCTCAGCCAAGCCGCGCTCGCGAAGACCCTGGACATCTCGGCCAGCTACCTCAACCAGATCGAGCACGACGTCCGCCCGCTGACGGTGCCGGTGCTGCTGCGGATCAGTGAGGTGTTCGGGGTCGACACCACGTTCTTCTCGTCGCAGGACGACACCCGTCTGATCGCCGAGCTGCGGGAGGTGGCGCTCGATGACGACATGGGCATCGACGCGGACGCGCAGGAGATCGCGGAGATGGTCTCGTCGCACCCGGGCCTGGCGAAGGCGATGGTCAACATGCACCGCCGATACCGCAACACCACCGCGCAGCTGGCCGCGGCGACCGAGGACCGGTACAGCGACGGTAGCGGCAGCGGCTCGATCACGATGCCGCACGAGGAGGTGCGCGACTACTTCTACCAACGGCAGAACTACATCCACGACCTCGACACCGCGGCCGAGGAGCTGACCGCCCGGATGCGGTTCCACCGCGGCGACATCGCCGAGGGCATCGCCCGCCGGCTCGAGAACATCCACGACGTCCAGATCGTGCGCCGCATCGATCTCGGCGAGAACGTGCTGCACCGGTACGACCCCGAGACCCGGCTGCTCGAGATCTCCCCCGCCCTGTCGGGCGGGCAGCAGGTGTTCAAGTTCGCGACCGAACTCGCGTATCTCGAGTGCGGCGACCTGCTGCGCAAGCTGGTGGACGAGGGCAACTTCACCTCCGACGAGGCCCGCTCGCTCGCGATGCTGGGCCTGGCGAACTACTTCGCGGCCGCGACGGTACTGCCGTACGGCCAGTTCCACGAGATCGCGGAGGACTTCCGCTACGACATCGAGCGACTGTCGGCGTTCTACGCGATCAGCTACGAGACGATCTGCCACCGCCTGTCGACGCTGCAGCGGCCCAAGCAGCGTGGGGTGCCCTGGTCGTTCGTCCGGGTGGATCGCGCCGGCAACATGTCGAAGCGCCAGTCCGCCACCGGTTTCCACTTCTCCTCCAGTGGCGGCACGTGCCCGCTGTGGAACGTGTACGAGACCTTCGCGTATCCCGGCAAGATCATGACGCAGATCGCGCAGATGCCCGACGGCCGCAACTACCTGTGGGTGGCACGCACGGTGGAGCGTCGCGCGTCGCGCTACGGCCAGCCGGGCAAGACGTTCGCGATCGGCCTCGGCTGCGAACTGCGGCACGCGCCGCGCGTCGTCTACGCGGACGGCCTCGACCTCGGTGGCGAAACCGCGACACCGATCGGCGCGGGCTGCCGCGTGTGCGAGCGGATGAACTGTCCGCAGCGGGCGTTCCCTCCGCTCGGCAAGGATCTCGACATCAACGAGCACCGTAGCTCGGTGTCGCCGTACACGATTCGCTGATCTACCAGCGCACTTCCGGCAGCACGGCCGCTTCCGTCAGGCCGCGTGAGCAGCTGTTCATGCGGGTGTAACAACCGACACGAACTCGTCACCGACAGACATTCCGGCGCAATAACTTCCGCATACCGTGTGCGATCACGGATACAGCGTTGTATTCGCACCTCTTCGGGACAGCTCGGCGTCACATCATCGACGGAAAGGCTCGTTCATGCCTACGTTCTCCAAGCGCACCCTCGCCGCCCCCGCTGCGCTGGCGGCGTTCGGTCTGGTTCTGACCGGCTGTGGCAGCAAGGCGTCGGACACCTCCGCCGGCGGCAGCACCTCCGCGGCCTCCTGCGTGGACACCTCCGGCAACACGGTCAAGGTCGGGTCGCTGAATTCACTGTCGGGCACCATGGCGATCAGCGAGGTCACCGTCCGAGACTCGATCGCCCTCGCCGTGGAGGAGATCAACAACGCCGGCGGCGTACTGGGCAAGAAGATCCAGATCGTCGCCGAGGACGGCGCGTCGGAGCCGACCGTGTTCGCCGAGAAGGCCGAGAAGCTCATCAGCAGCGACTGTGTCGCAGCGGTTTTCGGCGGTTGGACGTCGTCGAGCCGCAAGGCGATGCTGCCGGTGTTCGAGGACAACAACGCGCTGCTCTACTACCCCGTCCAGTACGAGGGCCTCGAGGACTCCCCCAACATCTTCTACACCGGCGCCACCACCAACCAGCAGATCGTGCCGGCGCTGGACTACCTGAAGGAGAAGGGCGTCAAGTCCCTCTACCTCGTGGGCAGCGACTACGTGTTCCCGCAGACCGCGAATCGCATCATCAAGGCCTACGCCGCGGCCAACGGCATCGAGATCAAGGGCGAGGACTACACCCCGCTCGGCTCCACCGACTTCTCCACCATCGTCAACAAGGTCCGCACCGCGAACGCCGACGCCGTGTTCAACACCCTCAACGGCGACTCCAACGTCGCGTTCTTCCGCGAGTACTCCAATGTGGGCCTGAAAGCCGCTGACATGCCGGTGGTCTCGGTGTCCATCGCCGAGGAGGAAGTGGGCGGCATCGGCGCCGCGAACGTCGAGGGCCAGCTGACGGCGTGGAACTACTACCAGACGGTGGACTCGCCGGAGAACAAGAAGTTCGTCGACGCCTACAAGGCCAAGTACGGCGCGAACAAGCCGACGTCCGATCCGATGGAGGCGGCCTACACGTCGGTGTACCTGTGGAAGAACACCGTGGAGAAGGCGAATTCGTTCGGTGTGGCCGACGTCCAGGCCGCCGCTGACGGCGTCACCTTCCAGGCGCCCGAGGGTCTCGTCACCATCGACGGCGACAACCACCACATCACCAAGACCGCCCGCATCGGCGAGATCCGCGACGACGGTCTGATCTACACCGTCTGGGAGTCCGACGGCCCGATCCAGCCCGACCCGTACCTCGCGAACTACGACTGGGCGAAGAGCCTGTCCGGCGCCGGTAGCTAGCTCGCAACGTACAACGACGACGAGGGAGGGCGGGCACCGATGGATGTCGTTATCGGGCAGCTGTTCACCGGCCTGAGTATCGGGTCGATCCTGCTACTGGCGGCATTGGGGCTGTCGCTGACGTTCGGCCAGATGGGCGTGATCAATATGGCCCACGGCGAGTTCATCATGGCCGGCTCCTACACCGCTTACGTGGTGCAGCAGGTCATTTCGAGCGCCGGAGCCTCACTGCTGATCTCGCTGGTGGTCGGCTTCGTGGTGGGCGGCCTGATGGGTGTCCTGCTCGAGGCCACGCTGATCCGGCGGATGTACCACCGTCCACTGGACACGCTGCTGGTGACGTTCGGCGTCGGGCTGGTGTTGCAGCAACTGGCGCGGGACATCTTCGGCGCCCCCGCCGTCAATGTGGTGGCGCCGTCGTGGCTGTCCGGTGGCGTCGAGATCCTCGGGGCGGTGGTACCCAAGACCCGCATCTTCATCCTGGTCCTCGCGATCGTCGCGGTCGCGGTCCTGTCGTTCGCGTTGGCGAAGACGTCGATGGGGCGGCGGATCCGCGCGGTGGTCCAGAACCGCGACCTCGCGGAGACCAGCGGAATCTCCTCACGCCGAACCGATGTCAAGACCTTCTTCATCGGCTCCGGCCTGGCCGGCGTCGCCGGTGTGGCGTTGACGCTCATCGGCTCCACGAGCCCGACCATCGGCCAGTCGTACCTGATCGACGCGTTCCTCGTGGTCGTGATCGGCGGGCTCGGCCGGATCGCGGGCGCGGTGGTCGCGGCGTTCGCGCTGGGCATCCTCAACTCGTTCATCGAATACTCCACCACCGCGTCGATCGCGAAGGTGATCGTGTTCGTGCTCATCGTCATCTTCCTGCAGGTCCGCCCGCAGGGGCTGTTCGTGGCCAAGACTAGGAGCCTCGTATGACCGTGCTCAGTCGTTATCGGGCCTTGGTAGGGTTCGCCGTCGCGGCGGTGGCACTGTTCGCCGTCGCACCGGCCCTGCTCTCCGACTTCAGGCTCAACCTGCTGGCCAAGTTCCTGTGCTTCGCGATCGTCGCGGTCGGAATCGGATTGGCCTGGGGCCGTGGCGGAATGCTCACCCTGGGCCAGGGCGTGTTCTTCGGCCTCGGCGCGTACATCATGGCGATGCATCTCAAGATCGCCGACGCCGAACTGCGCGGCGATGCGGTACCGGACTTCATGCAGATCGCGGGCATCCGCGAACTGCCCGGCTACTGGCTGCCGTTCACGTCGCCGCTCACCACCATCGCCGCGATCCTCGTCGTCCCCGCCCTGGTCGCGTTCCTGCTGGGGATCGGGGTGTTCAAGCGCCGGGTCAAGGGCGCGTACTTCGCGATCCTGTCGCAGGCCCTCGCGGCGGCGTTCGCGATCCTGCTGATCGGACAGCAGTCGATCGGCGGTTCCAACGGACTCAACCGTTTCCGCACGTTCTTCGGCTTCAATCTGGCCGATCCGGCGAACAAGCGGATGCTGTTCTTCATCGCGGCCGCCGCGCTCCTGGTGGTGGTCGCCCTCACCAGGCAGCTGATGAACTCGCGCTACGGCGAACTGCTGGTCGCCGTCCGCGACCAGGAGGAGCGGGTCCGGTTCCTGGGCTACGACCCCGCCAACATCAAGGTCGTCGCGTACACGGTCGCCGCGTTCTTCGCAGGTATCGCGGGCGCGCTGTTCGTGCCGATCGTCGGCATCATCTCCCCCGCCGATGTCGGCATCGTGCCTTCGATCGCGTTCCTCATCGGCGTCGCGATCGGCGGTCGCACCACGCTGCTCGGCCCGGTGCTCGGCGCGATCGGCGTCGCGTGGGCCCAGACGACGCTGTCCGAGAACTTCCCGTCGGCATGGACGTATGCGCAGGGCCTGCTGTTCATCGTCGTGATCGGCTTCTTCCCCGCCGGGATCGCCGGTGTCGCGACGTTGCTGCGGCGCCGCACCCTCGTCACCACACCGCTACCGGACCCCGAATCCGAACCCGCCCGCGAGATGGAGGCCGCGCGATGAACCTCACCCGCCACCAGCCGGCACTCGGCGGCAACGCCGGAATGTCCAGCCAGTACCTCGAGATCCGCGACCTGCGGGTCACGTTCGACGGGTTCACCGCCGTCGACGGCGTGGATCTCACCCTCCTGCAGGGTGATCTGCGCTTCCTCATCGGCCCCAACGGTGCTGGCAAGACCACCCTGGTCGACGCCGTCACCGGGCTGGTCCCGGCCTCCGGTTCGGTCACCAAGTCCGGCGTCGAGTTGCTCGGGCAGAAGGTGCACAAGATCGCACGGCTGGGAGTGGGCCGAACCTTCCAGACGGCATCGGTGTTCGAGGAACTCACGGTGCTGCAGAACCTCGACATCGCCGCCGGGGCCGGACGTTCGGCGCTGACGCTGCTGCGCCGCCGCAAGTCCGTCCTGCCGCAGATCGAGGAGGCTCTCGAGACGATCGGCCTGACCCAGCTGCGTTACCGCAAGGCCGGGATCCTCGCGCACGGCCAGAAGCAGTGGCTCGAGATCGGCATGCTGCTGGTGCAGGACGCCGACGTGCTGCTGCTCGACGAACCGGTCGCCGGAATGAGCCACGACGAGCGTGAGGAGACCGGAAATCTGCTGCGCCGCATCGGCGGTGAACGGACCGTCGTGGTCGTCGAGCACGACATGGACTTCATGCGGGCGTTCGCGACATCGGTAACGGTGCTGGCCCGAGGCAAGGTGATCGCCGACGGCAGCGTCGAGGAGATCCAGGCCGATCCCATGGTGCAGCAGGTGTACCTGGGTACCACCGCTGCCGCAGCCCAAACCGCGTCCGCTGCCGCGAGAGTCCTCGAGGAGGCCTGATCATGCTGGAGCTCATCGATATCCACACCGGGTACGGCCGCACCGAGATCGTCCACGGCGCCTCGGTGTCGGTGCCCGCCGACGGCGTGGCCGCCGTGATGGGGCACAACGGCGCCGGCAAGACGACGCTGCTGCGGGCCGCCGTCGGGCTCGCGAAGATCGCGTCGGGCAAGGTCCTGCTGGACGGCGAGGACATCACGAGGCTGCGTCCGAGCGCCCGGGTGGCGCGCGGGCTCGCCTACGTCCCGCAGGGCCAGCAGTCGTTCGGACAGCTCACGTGCGCGGAGAACCTGCAGGTGGTGGCGGACGGCCGCAAACGGGGCAAGGCCCTGATCGACGAGCAGCTCGCGCTGTTCCCGGCGCTCGAATCGCTCCTGGGCCGCCGGGCCGGGCTGCTGTCCGGCGGCCAGCGACAGCAGCTCGCGATCGCCCGGTCCCTCATCACCGAGCCGCGGGTGCTGGTGCTCGACGAGCCGACCGAGGGCATCCAGCCGTCGGTGGTCGCCGAGATCGAGGCCGCGATCGTCGAACTCACCCGGCGGGGCAACCTCGGAGTCCTGCTGGTGGAGCAGCACATCGGGTTCGCGCTGCAGTCCGCCGAGCGCTACTACATCCTCGAGTCCGGCCGCATCACCTCCACCGGCGTCGGCGGTGCCGGCGCCGAATCCGTCGTGCGCACCGCCATGGCTATCTGACGAGCCCACCCGGAGCCACTCTCCCGAACCGATCGAAGGAGCCCTCCCGTGTCCCACGGCTTCGACACCCTTCTCGTCGCCAACCGCGGCGAGATCGCGTGCCGCATCATGCGATCCGCACGCACGCTCGGCCTCAAGACCGTGGCCGTGTACTCCGACGCCGATGCGTCCGCGATGCACGTCGAGATGGCCGACGCCGCCGTCCGACTCGGCCCAGCACCCGCCGCGGAGTCCTACCTGCGCACCGATCTGGTGATCGACGCCGCGCTCGCGAGCGGCGCCGGCGCCATCCACCCCGGCTACGGGTTCCTCTCGGAGAACGCCGAATTCGCGGCCGCCGCCGAACAGGCCGGAATCGCRTTCGTCGGCCCCACCCCGGAGCAGTTGCGGGTGTTCGGCAACAAGCACACCGCTCGGGAGGCGGCGCGGGCCGTGGGCGTCCCCCTGGTGCCGGGCAGTGGACTGCTCGCGACGATGGACGACGCACTGGCCGAGGCCGACCGCATCGGATACCCGGTGATGCTCAAGGCCGTCGGCGGGGGCGGCGGCATCGGAATGCAGGCGTGTTTCACCCCGGCCGCACTCCGCGGGGCGTACGAGACGGTGCAGCGCCTGGCCGCGGCGAACTTCTCGTCGTCGGGAGTGTTCCTGGAGCGCTTCGTCGCCCGTGCCCGGCACGTCGAGGTCCAGGTGTTCGGCGACGGCGGCGGCCGCACGCTGAGCCTCGGCACCCGCGACTGCTCGCTGCAGCGACGCCACCAGAAGGTGGTCGAGGAGGCGCCGGCGTCGGGCCTGCCCGATCCCGTGGTGGACCACCTGCTGCGCTCGTCGCGCGAGCTCGCGTCGTCGGTGCACTACCGGTCCGCGGGCACCGTCGAGTTCGTGTACGACGTGGACCGCGGCGAGGCATCGTTCCTGGAGATGAACACCCGTCTACAGGTGGAACACCCGGTCACCGAGGAGGTCACCGGCATCGACCTGGTGGAGTGGATGCTGCGGCTGGCGGCCGGCGACACCCGGATGCTCGACGGCCTGCCCGACTCGGGCCCCGCAGTCACCGGGCACGCCGTCGAGGCCCGCGTGTACGCGGAGGATCCCGGTCACGACTACCGCCCGAGCGCCGGCACGCTCACCGCCGTCCGGTTCCCCGCCGCCGCGCGGATCGAGACGTGGGTCGACACCGGCACCGAGGTGAGCGCGCACTACGACCCGATGATCGCGAAGATCGTCACCCGGGGAGCCACCCGCGAGGACGCCTTCGCGAACCTGGGCGCCGCGTTGACCGAGACCCATCTGTACGGCGTGCAGACCAATCTGCCGCAACTGCGCCACGTCTGTGCGGGGCCGGTCACCGAGTACACCACCGCATCCCTCGCGGACCTGCCGTCGACCGGGCCGCGCATCGACGTGCTGCGCGCCGGGACGATGACCACGGTGCAGGACCTGCCGGGCCGGATCGGCCTGTGGGAGGTCGGTATTCCGCCGTCGGGTCCGATGGACGACCTGTCGCTTCGGCTCGCCAACACCGCGGTCGGCAATCCGGTCGGCGCGCCGGGCCTCGAGTGCACGCTGCGGGGTCCGCGTCTGGTGTTCTCCGCTCCGGCGACGGTGTGTGTCACCGGCGCCGACGTCCCGGTGACCGTCGACGGGCTTGCCGTGCCGATGTGGGAGCCCGTGACGATCACGGCGGGCGCGACCCTCGACATCGGCTCGCCCGCGGACACCGGCCTGCGCACCTACCTCGCGGTGCGCGGTGGCCTGGACGCCCCGCTGTTCCACGGCAGCGCCTCGACGTTCACGCTCGGCGGCTTCGGCGGCATCACCGGCAAGGCCGTCGCGACCGGGGACGTGCTGGGCATCCTCGATGCCACCGATGTCCTCGCCGACCCGGCACCGGTACCGTCCGACTCCCGCCCCGAGTTCACCCACATGTGGCACCTCGCGGTCACCGAGGGGCCGCAGCCGTCGCCGTCGTACTTCACCGACGCGGACATGACCCAGTTCTACGGGACCACCTGGACCGTCGCGAGTCACGCGAACCGCACCGGTATCCGTCTCGACGGCCCCAAGCCCACGTGGTCGCGCCCCGACGGCGGCGAGGCCGGGCTGCACCCGTCGAACCTGCATGACAACCCGTACAGCGTCGGCGCCCTCAACGTCTCGGGCGACACCCCGATCCTGCTGGGCCCGGACGGACCCAGTCTCGGCGGGTTCGCGTGCCCGCTCACCGTGGTGAGCGCGCACCGCTGGAAGATGGGCCAGATCCGGCCGGGCGACGCGGTGCGCTTCGTGCCGGTACCCGACGAGGCCGCCGATGCGCTGCGGCGATCGGATGCGGATCGGTCGAATGATGTTCCCGCCGTGCGCATCTCACGCGGCGACGGCGGCGTCCTCGGTCGCACGCCGGAGGGCGAGGACCGCCCCGCCGTGGCGTATCTGCGGGGCGGCGACGACAACATCCTCGTCGAGTACGGACCGATGGCGCTCGACCTGGGCCTGCGGATGCGGGTGCACGCGCTGTCGGAGGCGCTGGCGCAGCTGAAGGTGTCGGGCCTGATCGACGTCACCCCGGGCGTGCGGTCGCTGCACCTGCACTTCGATCCCGATGTGCTGCCGCAGTACCGGGTCCTCGGGCTGCTCCGGGAACTCGAGGAGCAACTGCCCGCGACGCACGACCTGGTGGTCCCGAGCAGGACGGTGCGACTGCCGTTGTCGTTCGACGACCCGTCCATCGCCGAGGCCCTCGACCGCTACCGCAGCGGAGTGCGTGAGAGCGCTCCGTGGTTGCCGTCGAACACCGAGTTCATCCGGCGGATCAACGGACTCGACAGCGTCGACGCCGTGCGCGACGCCGTGTTCGACGCCGAGTACCTGGTGCTCGGCCTCGGCGACGTGTATCTCGGTGCTCCGCTGGCGGTCCCGCTCGATCCACGGCGCCGCCTGGTGACCACCAAGTACAACCCGGCCCGCACGTGGACGCCGTCGGACGCGGTGGGCATCGGCGGCAAGTATCTGTGCGTGTACGGCATGGAGTCGCCCGGCGGCTATCAGCTCATCGGGCGGACCGTCCCGATCTGGTCGGGCTACCGGCAGCACGCTCCGTTCGAGGCGGGCAAGCCGTGGCTGTTCCGGTTCTTCGACCGGATCGTGTGGGAGCCGGTCACATCCGAACAGCTCACGGAGGCCCGGGCCGAGTCGCGAGCGGGCCGGTTCGACGCCGACATCAGCGAGGGCACGTTCGCGCTCGCCGACCATCTGCGATTCCTGGAGGCGAACGCCGACTCGATCGCGCAGTTCGAGGCGCGGCAGAGCGCGGCCTTCGAGACGGAGAAGCGTGCGTGGCACGCGGCCGGCGAGTTCGACCGGACCGAGACCGCGCCGGCGCCCGAGCCGGAACCGGCCACCGTCGACGTCCCACCGGGTGCGGTGGTGGTGGAGGCGCCGATGGTCGGCAACGTGTGGCGGGTGGAACTGTCACCCGGACAGCAGGTCTCGGCCGGTCAGCCGGCGGTGATCCTCGAAGCGATGAAGCTGGAGATGCCGGTCCCCTGCCCCGGGTCGGGCACCGTCCTGCAGGTGCTCACGGTGCCGGGCGCCAAGGTGGCGCCCGGGACACCGCTGGCCGTCATCGGCTGAGCTGCTCCTCGGCCAGCACCTTGACCTCCCCCTTGGCGACCTTTCCGCCGGGCGCCAAGGGGAGATGGTCGACGGTGACGACGTGCTCGGGGATGTACTCGCGGGTCACGCCCTGCTCGGCGAGCCAGGACGACAGCTCGGTCGCGGCGAGCGCGCTGCCGTCGGCGGTGACCACCACGGCACACACCTTCTCGCCGAACAGCGCGTCGTGCACACCGACCACGGCCACCATCACGATCGCCGGGTGGGCGCGCACGAACTCCTCGACCTCGACCGCCGAGATGTTCTTGCCGCCGCGGATGATGATGTCCGCCTTGCGACCCACGACCCGGACCCGTCTGGTGGCATCGATCTCGACGATGTCGCCCAGCAGCATCCAGCCGTCGTCGGTGTACAGCTCGGTGTTGGCCGCGTCGTCGTCCCAGTAGCCGTGGCACATGAGCGGACCGTTCACGCCGGGCTGGCCGCGTCGCTCGTCGCCCAGCACCTCGACGCCGGCGTCGTCGAATACCCGGACCTGCATGTTGTCCAGCAGGTGCCCGCAGGTGCGCAGGCGGGTGTCGGCGTCGTCGTCGACGGTGGTGACGCTCACCGCGCCGGTCTCGTTGGAGCCGTAGAACTGCAGTACCGCCGCCCCGGTGCGCTCCTCGAACGCCAGGGCCTCCGAGTACGGCACCGCCTCACCGCCGGTGAACATCGCCCGCAGTGCGCTCAGGTCCGCCTCGCGGCCGCGGTCGGAGCGCAGCAGCATCTTGAACTGCGTACTGACACAGTTCAAGACGGTCACCCGTTCCCGCTCGAGCAGGTCGATCATGGTGTCCGCGTTGAACCGCTCGAGCACCACATTGGGTGCGCCGAGCAGCGTCGGCAGGAAGTGCGACGTCCACAGTCCGAATCCGAACGGCGCCGGGACCGCCCCGAAGAAGACGTCGTCGCCGGTGATGTTGCCGGCGCGCCCCGCCACCTCCGAGAACGCGATCCAGCGGTGTTCGGTCTGCGTCACCAGCTTGGGCAGACCGGTCGTGCCGGACGTGGAGTTGAGCATCGACACGTCCCGGATGCCGAAACGCGGACTGGTGGCGTCGAACCGGCGTTCGCCCACCGCGATCGGGCGCCCGGCGGCGTCCTCGACCACCACCGATCCCAGATCGTCGACGTAGACGACATACTCGGGCCCGCCGGTGCGCTCGCGCAGTTCGGTGACGAGCGGGGCGATGTCCTGGCCGCGCATCGTGCGCGCGGTGACGAGGACCCGGCAGTCGGCGCGGGTCGTCAGGTGCGCCACTTCCTTGATCCCCGAACGCGATCCGATGCCCACGGCGATCCGGCCGGTCCGGTACGCGGCGCACAGCGCGGCGTGGAACACCATGGTGTCGGGCAGGTACAGCGCGACCGCGCCTGGTTCGCCGTCGCTGTCACGGTCGGCCAGCGCCGCCAGCGCGGACGCGATCCGGTCGGCCGTCGCGTCGTAGCTGGCCCACGAGATGCGGGCGTCGGGTGTGATGAACGCGAGGTGGTCGGGGATGGTGAGCGCCCAGTGCCGCACGAGCTCACTGACGCTGAGGTCGGCGAACTTCTCGGGAGCGGTGGCGAATTCGCCGACCGCGATGTCGAGTGTCGTGGTGATGTTCCCCATCGGACTCACTTTCCCACCGTCGTTTCCAGGAGGCCCATCGACTGCTTGTAGGCGGYGTCGAGCGAGTCMGCATCGGACCGGGTGTCGATGATCCGGCCGCGCTGCATCACGTAGCCGCGCTGCACCACCGACTCGAGCGCGGCGAGCGCGGGCTCGGYGACCAGCACCGTGACGCCGTCCGCTGCGAGATCGCCCACGAGCGACCGCAGTTCGGCGACGATCTTCGGAGCGAGACCGGTCATCATCTCGTCGAGCAGCAGGACCTTCGGCGTCGACAGCAGTGCCCGGCCGAGCACCAGCATCTGCTGCTCGCCGCCGCTGAGCACACCCGCGTAGCTGCGCGCACGTTCACGCAGCACCGGGAACCGCTCGAACGCCGACTCGATTGCGTCCTTCTTCAGGCCCTGCAGGTCGGCGCCCACCTGGAGGTTCTCGAGCACCGACATCTTCATGAACAGCTGCCGGCCCTGCGGGACGTACGCGAAGCCCTCCCGCACCCGCTGCAGCGCCGACATCGAGTCGACCCGGCGACCGTCCACCGCCACCTCACCGGTCCCGCGCACCGAGCCGTAGACGGCCCCGAACAGGCTGGACTTGCCGGCACCGTTGGGTCCGACGATCGCGGTCACCGTGCCGGGCGTGGCCGTGAACGAGACGCCGTCGACCGCGACGGCCGACCCGTACCGGACCCGCAGGTCCTTCACGTCGAGCGTGGTCATGAGTTTTCCTCTCCTGCCCCGAAGTACACCTCACGCATCGCGTCGCTCGCGAGACATTCGGCGGGTGCGCCGTGGAAGGCGACCGAGCCGAAGTCCAGCAGCACGACGGTGGTCGCGAGTTCGGCGATGAGATCGACGTTGTGGTCGACCAGCACCACGCCGCGGCCCTGCGCCTGGATCTTGCGCACCGCGCCGGCGATTGCGGCGATACCGGTGTGGTCTGCACCCGCGAACGGCTCGTCGAGCAGCAGGACCTGCGGGTCGGTCGCCATCGCGCGTGCCACCTCGACCAGACGCTGGCCGCCCAGGCTCAGTTCGCCGCACGCACTGGTGGTGTCGTCGATCGCGTATTCGTGCGCAACGGCGCGGGCACGGTCGCCGGTGGCGTCCCAGTTCTCGAACGGACCCTTGAGCGCCCACCACAGCGAGTGCAGCGGCGTGCGCATCCGCCGCCCGTACAGCGCGGGCACGATGTTCTCGACCGCGCTCAACTCCAGGGCCAACTGCGGGTGCTGGAAGGTGCGCGACAGTCCCTGCCGCGCCCGCTTCTCACTGGCACCGGTCAGCGTCCGACCTGCCAGCGTGACGGTGCCGGCGTCGGCCCTCTGCGTGCCGAAGATGCAGTCCACCAGCGTGGTCTTGCCGGCGCCGTTGGGGCCGACGAGCCCGACGACCTCACCGGGCGCGACGGTGAACGAGACGTTGTCGACGGCGCGGACGCCGCCGTAGTTCTTGGTGAGCCCGGAGACCTCGAGCAGCGCGCTGCCGGTCATGAGCGATCACTTCCTTCCTCGACCGAGCCGGACTTCGTGGAACCGGTGAGACGACCGAATGCAGCGGAGACCCAACCGATCACGCCGCCGGGGGCGATGACGAGGATCAGCAGCACGGCGATCGCCAGCAGCAGCTCGCCACTGCCCTGGTAGCCGGGCATGTTGAGAGTCACGATCACCACGATCAGCGCACCGAGCGGGGCACCCCACGCGCTGTTGCGACCGCCGATGATCGGCATGAAGATCGCGAGGAACACGATGCTCAGCGTGAACGTCTCGGGCGTGACCGCCTGCACCGAGACGGTGAACAGCGAGCCGCCGGTCGACGCGATGGCGGCACCGATCGCCAGCGCGATCACCGTCAGGTGTGCCGGATTGACGCCGGACGAGCGCGCCGCGTTCTTGTTGTCGCGCGCCGCGCGCAGCGTCAGACCCCACACCGACGTGCGAAGTCGGTCGACGATCACCGCGATCGCGCAGACGAACAGGATCGCGAGCACCACCAAGGTGTACCGCGGCGGCTGCCAGCCGAACAGCGTGACCGCCTCCACACCCGAGATGCCGGCGGAGCCGCCGGTGAAGCTGGGCCCGTCGATCAGCCAGTGCTCGAACGCGATTCCGAACAGCAGCGTCACGGCGGCGAGGTAGAAGCCGGACAGCTTCTGCGTCGCGAGCGCCAGGATCACCGCGACCACCGCGGCCACCAGGGACCCGATCACCCAGCCCCACCACATCGACAGCCCGGTCTTCACCGAGATCAGCGCGACGGCGTACGCGCCGATCGCGGCGTACGCGCTGTAGGCCATCGACAGCGAGCCGGCCATCACGAACGGGATGTACATGCCCAGTGCGATCAGCGAGTACGTCGCGGCGAGGAACACCAGGTCCTGCCGGTACAGGCTCGGGCCCATCCACAGCAGGACGCCGGCGACCACCGCGAGGGTGATGCCCACTTCGACGGCAATGTTCTTCAGTGAGCGGTTGGTCCGCGCGGATCGGGCCGGCGCGGCCGATTCCGACTTCCGTGACGTGTCGGTCAGCATCAGACGCGCACCTTCCTCGAGAGCATGCCCTCCGGCCGGAAGGCGAAGAACACCAACGCGATCAGCAGGATCGCGGTCTGTGCGGCGCTGGCACCGAAGTAGTACGGCGCGAACACCTGGACGAAGCCCAGCAGCATGCCGCCGATCAGCGGCGCCCAACTGCGGCCCGTACCGCCGATCACCAGGGCGATGAACGCCGTCAGCGTCCACGACAGACCGCTGGTGAACTGCACACCGGCCTTGGACGCGAACAACAGTCCGGCGATCGCAGCGATCAGGCCCGCGACGGTGAACGCCACCAGACGCACCCGGTTGACCGGCAGCCCCAGCACGCGAGCCGCCTCCGGGTTGTCGCCCACCGCGCGCAGCAGCCGTCCGGTCTGCGAGGTCTGCAGCCACACACCGACCGCGACGAACACGATCGCGGTGCCGGCGATCAGCACGATCGACGAGCTGTCGACGGTGGCGCCGGCGACAGTGACGGCCTGGAAGTCGAAGAGCTTCTGCCCCGGCAGCGGGGTGCGGCCGAAGATGGTGCCGGCCAGCTGCTGCACCGCGAACAGCACCGCGGTGACAGCGACCAGTGCGGGCAGTTCACCTCGGCCGGACCGCTTCTGGACCTGCTGGACCACGAGCTTCTCGGTGATCACCGACAGCGCCATGCAGACTGCAAGGCCGAGCAGCAGCGCGAGCCACAGCGGGACACCGTAGTCGACCACCACGAAGCTGCAGGCCATGGCGGCGGCCATCGCGTACGGGCCCATCGCGAAGTTGAAGAAGTCCGCCCCCACCACCACGAGATACATACCCAGGGCGATGAGTGAGAAGAACGCGCCGATCTCGAGAGCGGCGAGCCAGAGTTGTGCGTCAGTCATGCTTGTGTCTCCTTCGTCAGCCGCACGGAGGCTGGTAGGACGCCCACGGCCCGTCGGGCTTGTTGTCGGGCCCGAACTCGACGAGCACCAGGCCGCACAGGCTGTCGGGCGCGAGGTGGTCGTCGGGGCCGTACGACAGCGTCAGGCCCTCCTGTCCGAACGTCGCGGGGATCCCCGACACCTGCTGCAGTGCGTCGCGCACCTTGTTGCGGTCGGTGTGGTCGCCGGCGATCTCGAACGCGCTCTCGAGCATCATCACGGCGTCGTACGCCTGTGCGTCGTACGCGGTGAGCTGATAGTCGGCGCCCTTGACCCTGCGCACCTGCTCGGTGAACGCGGCTGTGCGCGTGTTGTTCTCGCTGAGGCTGCCCATGTAGACCATGCCGGTGAGCGCACCGGGGTCGGCCAGCGCCCACGACTTGGGCTGGTTGCCGATCGACGCGAGCGAGAAGCGCTGCGCCTGCGGATAGATCTTCGCGAGCGTGTTGTGCGCGAGGATCTCGAAGTGCCCGCCGATGCTGGCGACGAGGATCGCGTCGGGCTTGGTCCCGGTCACGCGCGAGGCTTGTGCGGTGAGGTCGGCGGCGTCGACCGGCGCCTTCTCGACGGCGGTGACGTCGGCGCACTTCTCGAGCGCGGGCCGCAGCGTCTTGATGATGCCGTCGATCGAGGCGCTGGCGTCGCCGATGATGCCGAGCGTCTTGTAGCCCATCGTCTCGAACGCGCCGCAGTACACCTCGGCGTACTGCTTGAGAGAGTTCGGGATCATGAACGCGTAGCCGTTGTCCGGCGCGTTCGCGAACGCGTCGGACAGGACGACGGGCGCGATGGCCGGGATCTCGGACTGCTGCAGCACCGACTTGGCCTGGATCACCGAGCCGGAGCCGGTGGCGAGGAGCACCGCGCTCGCGCCCTGGTCGACCAGCTTGCGGATGATCGACGGCGTCTTGGTGGGGCTGGACTCGTCGTTCTCGACCACCAGCCGGACCGGCTTGCCGTTGATGCCGCCTGCGGCATTGATGAGGTCGACGGTGAGCCGGACCGTGCTGCCGGCGATGGTGCTGTACGACGCACCCGGACCCGTCGAATCCTCGTCGAGGCCGATCACGATCTCGTCGGGCGACATCTCACCCGCGGACGCGCACCCCGCCACGCCCAGCGTTCCCACTGCGGCGGCCACCGCCAACGCGACGACCCTTCCGATTCTCACAACCGACTCCCGTCTCGCCCGCCAGACCTTCAAGCGTTTGGTCAATCAAGCAAGTGCTTGATTGACGATTCGGGGCAGAAGTATGCCCCGGGTCACATTCGGAAGTCAATGCGGGGAGATCCCCCTGATGGAGACCGAGGTCAGTTGCCCCGCAGCAGACGCAGTTCGCGGATCGCTTCCTTGAGCTCGTCGACGTCGCGCTGCAGGTCGGCCAGCTCCGAGACGTTCACCGCATCCACCGCATCCACCGCATCGACGGCGGCCGCGGTGCCCGCAGCCCCCGCCGAGGCCACCGCAGCCCGCTCCGCAACCTCCGACGAGCGGACCGGGCCCGGGGCGGCCTTGGCCGACGCCGAACCGGCGGGCCCGCCGGCGGCGAAGCCGTCGAGGAACACCGCGATCAGGTCGTGGCGCAACCGCTCGGCATCCTGCGCCAGCGAGGCGCGGTTGAATCGCACCGTGGACCACACGGATTCGCGGAGCATGCGATGGAAATGCCGGGGGTCGATGTCGGTGCGGAACTCTCCGGACTCCACGCCGAACGCGATGGCCTCGGCCCAGTAGTTGTGGGCGCGGCGCACCGCGGTGGAGATCGGACTGTCCGCCGGCTGCGACGACAGCGCGCTCTCGTTCTGGTAGATCTCCGTGGCGAACGGGTGGTCGGCGGCGGCCTCGAACGAGACCGCGACCATGTGGTCGAGGCGCTCACGTCCGGTCTCGCCTGGAACCATCGCCGCTTCGTAGCGTTCGTTGAGGTCGTCGACGAACGCGATCACGATCTCGAAGACGATCGCGTCCTTGGAGCCGAAGTAGTGGTAGAGGCTGCCGGAGAGGATGCCGACCTCGTCGGCGATGTCCCGTACGGTGGTTCCCGCGACGCCACGCTCGCTGAACAGCTTCGCCGCGTGGAACAGAATCTCTTCCCGTCGGGTCGATGCCACCTGACGTCTCCCCTCTTCGCGGCACGGATGCAGTCCTCATCCGACACCGATCGAACGCTTGCTTGACGCCGGTATGGTACACGGCCGGTCGTATTGCCGAACAGATCCGACCGGCGATGTTAGCTTTTTCCTACCGAGCAGTAACCGAGGGTGGGGTTGGGCGGTCACGATGATCAGTGCAGGTGAGCGGCGGGGACTGGAAGAGCAGCTGACGGGTCGTCGGGTGCTCATCACCGGCGCGGCCCGCGGCATCGGGGCGTCCCTGGCCCGGCGGCTGCACGGGCGCGGCGCCCGCGTCGCACTCCTGGGCCTGGAACCCGAACTCCTCGAACAGGTCGCGACCATGTGCGGCGGGGCGCCGTGGCGGGTCTGCGACGTCCGCGACCGCGAGCAGATGGAGGCGTCCGTCGCCGCGCTCGTCGACGAGCTGGGCGGACTGGACGTCGTCGTCGTCAACGCCGGTGTCGCGGCGCAACTCCCCCTGCTCGGCGGCGATCCCGCCGTCATGGACCGGACCGTCGAGGTCAATCTGCTGGGCGCGTACAACACGGTGCGTGCCGCCGGCCCGCACGTCGCGCATCCCGGCGGGTATGCCCTGTTGGTGGCATCCGCCGCCGCCGGCGTGCAACTGCCGATGATGGGCGCGTACGCGGCCTCGAAGGCGGCGGTGGAGGCGCTCGGCAACACGCTGCGGATCGAGACGCGACACCTCGGGATGCGGGTCGGCGTCGCGTATCTCGCCGAGATCGACACCGACATGACGGCGATCGGGTTCGGCACCGAGGCCGCCCGCAGCGTCGGACAGCTGGGTCCGTTCACCCGCGTGGTGCCTCTGTCGGTGGCGGTCGACGCGTTCGAGCGCGGCATCGCCGGGCGTCGCCGCCGCGTCTACGCGCCGCGTTGGGTGGCGACGACGATGCGGCTTCGTATGCTCGTCCAGAGATTGATCGAACTGCGCCCCCAGCCGCGGATCGCGCAGGCCCTGGACGTGGCCCGCACCGAGCACGCACGGCTGACCACCGAACTACCGGACCGAGCCGGGGAGGCCGAGTGACCGCATACGACGAGAAGACGGGCAAGAACACCGCACCGCGGGTACCGCCGGGACGGTTCCGGGAACTCGGGCCGGCCAACTGGGCGGTGTGGCGAGTCCTGTCGCTCGGCTCCGGCACGAAGGACGCCAAGCTCTTCAGCACCCTCGGCCGCACCGGCGGGCTGTTCCGCGGCTGGCTGCACTACTCGGGTGTCCTGATGCTGCTGCCCGGCACCAAACTGTCGCGGTTCGAGATCGAGTTGGTGGTGCTGCGCGTCGCACACCTGCGGGAGTCCCGGTACGAGATGGATCACCACATCCGGCTCGGCCGCAAGGCCGGGATCACCCCGCAGATCCTCGACCGCATCCTCGTCGGCCCCACCGACCCGGACTGGTCGCCGCGGTACCGAGCAATGCTCGCGGCCACAGATCAGCTCCTGACCAGCAAGAACCTGGACGAGCCGACCTGGGCGGCGCTGGCCGCGCACCTCGACGACCGCCGGCTCGTCGAGTTCTGTCTGCTGGTGACGCAGTACGACGGCCTGGCCACCACGATCGACGCCCTGCGGATCCAACCAGACTTCTGACCACCCGACCGGTGGCACACTGGTGTCCGTGGACCCTGAGCAACTACGGACCGATTTCTCCCGCTTCATGATGTCGTACCGATTCGGTATCGCTCAGCTGATGACGAGGGTCAAGGTTCTCGAGGACGAGTTCACCCACATCAATCGATACAACCCCATCGAGCACGTCACGTCCCGCGTCAAGACGCCGGAGAGCATCATCCGCAAGGCGCAGCGCATCGAGTGCCCGCTCACCCTCGACGACGTCCGCGCGAACATCCTCGACATCGCGGGGGTGCGGATCACGTGCAGCTTCATCTCCGACACCTACCGGATCGCCGACATGATCACGAGCCAGCCGGACATCGAGGTGCGCGAGGTCGAGGACTACATCGCCAACCCCAAGCCCAACGGCTACAAGAGCCTGCATCTCATCGTCGAGGTGCCGGTGTATCTGAGCGACCGGGTGCAGACGGTTCCGATCGAACTTCAGATCCGCACGATCGCGATGGATTTCTGGGCCAGCCTCGAGCACAAGATCTACTACAAGTTCAACCGCGAGGTGCCGGCCGAACTGCTCGCCGAGCTCACCGAGGCCGCCGAGACCGCGCACCGGCTCGACGTGAAGATGGAACGGCTCAACGACGAGTTCGCCAACCTCCGGGCCCAGCAGGGTGTCGCCGACGAGCCCCCGGAGCTGACCGTGCCGCCACAGTTGCTCGACGCACTCGATCTGCGACTGCAGAACTAGCGTCCGCCCTACGGCAGCGGCCGGACGACTCGACAGGGGTTCCCGGCGGCGAAGACGTGTGCCGACACATCCTTGGTCACGACACTCCCGGCGCCGATCACCGTGTTGTCGCCGATCGTCACACCGGGGCACACGATGACACCGCCTCCCATCCAGACGTTGTTGCCGATCGTGATGGGTGCCGCGGTCTCCCAACGCTGTCGACGCGCCTCATGGTCTGCCATCGGGTGCAGCGCGGTCAGGAGCTGCGCTCGGGGACCGATCGAGACGTCGTCGCCGATCGTGATCGGTGCGCAGTCCATCAGAATCGCGTCGTAGTTGAGGAAGCTGTTCGATCCGATGCGGATGTAGGTCCCGTAGTCGCACTGGAACCGCGGCATGATCCACGATCCCTCGCCCACTCCCCCGAGGAGCTCGTCCAACAGGTCACGACGCACCGCGTCGTCGTCCGCCAGGGTCGCGTTGAACCGATCGAGGAGTCGTTGACAGGACTTGCGGCTCTCGACCAGGTCGATGTCGTTGTCCCGGTACAGGTCTCCCCGCAGCATTCGTTCACGCTGTTCGCTCATGGTGGCCGACGGTACCGATCGCGACTGCGACCGGCGGACGAAACTCCCGTCGAGCTCACAGATCCGCGGCCGCGGCAAGCCGCTGACCTCCCGTTGTGATGATTCCGACGATGGTCGCGAACTCGATTGCCGCGGGCCCGCGGACGCCGGTAACGTCGCCCCGTTCGGCCGTGACAGTCGTCCGTGCCCCGATCCGGTAGGAACCGCATGTCCCAAGACGTCCAGGTGACCTCGAGTCCCGACGCACCCCTCAGCAGCAATCCGACTGACAACCCCAATCACGAGCGCCGTTGGCTCGTGCTGTGCATCGTCGCGCTGGCGCAGCTGACCGTCGTCCTCGACGGCACGATCGTCAGCATCGCACTGCCCGACGCCCAGAAGGAACTGGGCATCAGCAACCTCGACCGCCAGTGGGTCGTCACCGGCTACGCGCTCGCGTTCGGCGCGCTGCTGCTCCTGGGCGGACGCATCGCCGACTACTGGGGTCGCAAGCGTTCGTTCATGGTCGGCATGGCCGGCTTCGCGGTGGCGTCGGCCGTCGGCGGTTTCGCGCAGAACGGGATGCAGCTGTTCGCCGCGCGCGCCGGTCAGGGCGTCTTCGCGGCTCTCCTCGCGCCGGCCGCGCTGGCGATCCTCACCACGACGTTCGTCGGGGAGAAGGAACGCGCCAAGGCGTTCGCGGTGTTCGGTGCAATCTCCGGCGGCGGCGCCGCGATCGGCCTGCTGCTCGGCGGCGTGCTCACCCAGTACGTCGACTGGCGCTGGTGCCTGCTGGTGAACGTGCCCGTCGCGCTCTTCGCGATCGCGGTCACGCTGCCGATCGTCAAGGAGACCAAGGCGCACGGCGACACCAGCTACGACCTGCCGGGCACCGTCCTGGTCGCGATCGGCCTGGGCTCGCTGGTGTACGGCTTCACCAAGGCCGAGCACGGCTGGCTCGAGACCCAGACCCTGCTGTTCATCGGCATCGGCCTGGTCGCGCTCGTCGCGTTCGTACTGGTCGAGCGGCGCACCGCGAATCCGCTGCTGCCGCTGAGTGTTCCGTGGCACCGGGACCGCGGCGCCGCGTTCATCGGATCGGCGCTGGTGGGGTCTGCACTCCTCGGCGGCACGCTGTACCTCACGTTCTACCTGCAGATCGTGATGGGTCTGAGCCCGGTGATGGCAGGTGTCGGCTCGCTGCCCATGGCCGTCTTCATCGTCATCGCGTCCACCATTGCGGCTCAGCTCACCACCCGCATCGGCCCCAAGCCGCTGATGACCGTCGGCCCGCTGGTCGCGGCCGTCGGCCTGCTGATGCTCACCCAGATCGAGGTGCACACCTCGTACTGGACCCACGTGTTCCCCGGTCTGGCGATCTTCGGCTTCGGCCTGGGCCTGCTGATGGTGCCGATGCAGAACCTGGCGCTGCTCGGCGTCCCCAACCACGACGCCGGTGCCGCCAGCGCCCTGGCGAACGCGACGCTGCAGGTGGGTGGCGCGCTGGGCACGGCCCTGTTCACCACGGTGTACGCGTCCGCGAAGAGTGCGTTCCAGGCCGACAACCCGGCACCCACTCCGCCGCCCGGCTTCCCGGCCGACGCCATCCCGACGGACCTGTCGAACGCGACGCCGCTCACGCCCGAGCAGATCGCGGCCCTGCCGCAGCCCGCGCAGGACTTCGTCGGCAAGGTGATGGACTGGGTGTTCGGCACCGAGGTGTCGGGCTACGCGCACGCCTTCGGCTGGGCCGCTGTGCTGATCGCGATCATCAGCCCGCTGGTCGTGATCCTGGTGCGCGCCAAGAAGGGCGACCTGCCCACCGAGGGCGCCGTCGGGATGCACTGACCTCCCCGCCCCGAAGCTGAAGGGTCCCTTCACGCGCTGCCGGCGCGCGCGCGAAGGGACCCTTCAGCCGTTGAGCGGGCGGCTCAGAGCGCCGCGCGCAGCACGGTCTCGAGCGGGGTGGAGGCGCGGCCGATGAGCCGCTGCAGGTCGCCGCCGGTGACATCGAGGACACCGGTCGCGACGCCGGCGTCGGCGTCGGCGAGGACCGCCGCGACGGGCGCGGGCAGCCCGGCCGACTCGAGGATCCCCCGGTACTGCTCCACAGGCAGGTCCCGGTACTCGACGGGCTTGCCGGTGACGTCCGAGATGGCCCGGGCCAGTTCGGGATACGTCAGGTGCTCGTCGCCGCCGAGCTCGTACACCTTGCCGGCCTGGTTCTCGTCGGACGTGAGGACGGCCGCGGCGGCGTCGGCATAGTCGGCACGCGCGGCACCCGCGACCCGGCCGTCTCCCGCGCTGCCGGCGAGGACACCGCGCTCGGCGGTGCCGGCGAGATCGTTGGTGTAGTTCTCCCAGTACCAGCCGTTGCGGAGCAGCACGTGGTTCAGACCCGACTCGGCGAGCAGACGCTCGGTGACCTGATGCTCCTGCGCCAGCTGGAGCGTGTTGTTCGGCGCGTCCGGGATGGAGGTGTACGCGACGAGGCCGACACCGGCGGCCTTCGCCGCGTCGATGATGTTGATGTGTTGAGGCACGCGGCTGCCCACCTCGCTGCCCGAGATCAGCAGCAGCTTGTCGACGCCGGCGAGTGCGGTCTCGAGCGCGGCACGGTCGGCGTAGTCGGCGGTCCGGACCTGCACTCCCTGTCCGGCGAGTTCGGCGGCCTTGGCCGGATTACGGACGACGGCGACGACGTCGGACGCCGGGACGCCGCGGCGCAGAAGGGCGTCGATGGTCAGCCGGCCGAGGTGTCCGGTGGCGCCTGTGACGGCAATGGTCATGAGAACTCCCAGGGTTGAACCTTCAATGATTTGTTCACCCACCATGATGCACTTATTTTTCGTAAGTGCAAGCGTTTTTGTCAGCACTGAGGTTCGGGCTGGTAGTAACCTCGACGTCGTGAGTACCGCCGACCAGCCCTTCGACGACCCGACCCTCGAGGCCGACGTCTTCGCGCGCGGCTGCCATTCGCGCGGCGCACTGCTCAACGTCACCGGGCGGTGGGGAACGCTCGCGCTGGCCGCGCTCGCGGAGGGTCCGTACCGGTTCGGGGCCCTGCGCCGCCGGGTGGACGGGGTGAGCGAACGGATGCTGGCGCAGACGCTGCAACAGCTCGAGCGCGACGGCCTGGTACACCGGGAGGTACGCGAGACCATCCCCCCGAACGTCGAATACAGCCTCACCCCCCTGGGCGAGCAGATCGCCGAACGCCTCACCGGTCTCATCGATCTGCTCGAATCGCACTTGCCGGACATCACCGCGGCCCAGAATCGGTACGACGCGCGCTGATTCGACGACACTGAGCTCGAGACCAAGGGGTGGCCGATGCCGAGCCTGACCAGCAGGGCCACGCCGCTGGCGATCGCGCTGCTGGGCCGACGTCGCCCAAGCGCCGACGACATCTGCCGGGAGATCGCGGCGCTGCAGGCCCAGCCGAAGCCGTTCGCGCCCCCGTCGTCGCTGGGACGCACACTCGACGTCGCCGCCTCCACCTCGATGGCGGGCTGGCCGATGTTCACGGTGGCGCCGCGCGGCCGGGCGCCGTCGGCGCGGGTGCTGTATCTGCACGGCGGCGCCTACATCCGGGAGATCACCCGGCACCACTGGAAACTGGTGGGCCAGTTGGCGTCCGCGGGGGCGTCGGTGACGGTGCCGATCTACCCGCTCGCGCCGCGGGGGACAGCGGAGCACGTGGTGTCGGCGTCGGCGGACCTGGCCGAACTGCTCGCGGCGCGGGGCGAGCCGGTGATCGTGGCCGGCGACTCGGCGGGCGGCGGGCTCGCGTTGGCGGTCGCCCTCGCGCTGCGTGACCGCGGCGTGGATTCCCCCGCCCACACCGCGCTGATCTCCCCGTGGCTCGACGCGACCGGCTCGCACCCGGAGATCCTCGAGGTGGCGCCGCGGGACCCGTGGCTGCATCCGGACGGGTTCACCGTGGCCGCCGACGCCTACCGCGGCGACCTGGACCGCGACCATCCGTGGGTGAGCCCACTCGGCGGGGATCTCACCGGCCTCGGCCCGATCACGCTGTTCACCGGCACCCGCGACATCCTCAACGTCGACGCGCGACGCTTCGCCCCGCTCGCTGCGAACGCCGGGCTGTCACTGGACTTCCACGAGGAGCCGGAGATGATCCACGTCTACCCGCTGCTCCCGATCCCGGAGGGCAAGAAAGCCCGCACAATCCTGTGCGGGCTTCTCGCGGACTAGCTTCTGCGGCGGGTGAACCGTCAGAAGTTGATCATGTGGCCGGCGAGGCCGTGGATGGCCTCCTGCAGCGCCTCGCTGAGCGTGGGGTGCGTGTGCACGTTGCGCGCGAGCTCGTTGACCGTGAGGTCCCACTTCTGGGCCAGGGTCAGCTCGGGCAGCAGCTCGGAGACGTCGGGGCCGATGAGGTGGCCGCCGAGCAGCTCGCCGTACTTCTTGTCGGCGATCAGCTTGACGAAGCCGTTGGGATCGGCCAGGCCGTGCGCCTTGCCGTTCGCGGTGAACGGGAAGGTGGCGACCTTGACGTCGTAGCCCTCGGCCTTGGCCTGCGCCTCGGTGAGACCGAAGCTGGCGACCTGCGGCTGGCAGAACGTGGCGCGCGGCATCATCCGGTAGTCGCCCAGCTCCATCGTCTCGGCGTTGCCGATGGTCTCGGCGGCGACGACGCCCTGCGCCTCGGCGACGTGCGCGAGCTGCAGCTTGGCGGTGACGTCACCGATGGCGTAGACGCCGGGGACGTTGGTGCGCATGCGCTCGTCGATCGCGATGGCACCGCGCTCGAGCTGGACGCCGGTGTTCTCGAGGCCGAAGCCCTCGATCTGCGGGGCGAAGCCGATGGCCTGCAGGACCTTGTCGACGACGACGGTCTCGACCTGGTCGCTGCCGTTCTTGGCCATGGTGACGGTGACGCCGGCAGCGCCGTTGTCGGTGATCGTCTGGACCCCGGTGGAGGTCTTGATGTCGATCCCGTACTTCTTGTAGCGCTTGGCGATCTCCTTGGAGACGTCCTCGTCCTCGTTGGGCAGGGCCCGGTCGAGGAACTCGACGATGGTCACCTTGACGCCGTAGTTGTGCAGGACGTAGGCGAACTCCATGCCGATGGCGCCGGCACCGACGATGAGGATCGAGCCCGGCAGGTCCTTGGTGAGGATCTGCTCTTCGTAGGTGACGACGTTCTCGCTGAGCGAGGTGCCCGGCAGCAGCCGGGTCTTGGTGCCGGTGGCGATGATGACGTTGTCGAAGGTGACGGTGTCGGTGGACCCGTCGGCCTTGCTCACCACGATGGTCTTGGCGTCGGTGAAGCTGCCGCGACCCTCGTACTCGGTGATCTTGTTCTTCTTCATCAGGAAGTGAACGCCCTTGACGCGGCCGTCCGCGACCTGGCGGCTGCGGTCGAACGCAGCGCCGAAGTCGAAGGTCACGTCTCCCGAGATGCCGAAGGTCTTGGCATCGTTATGGAAGATGTGTGCCAGCTCCGCGTTGCGGAGGAGCGCCTTGGACGGGATGCAGCCCACGTTCAGGCAGACACCGCCCCAGTACTTCTCTTCGATGATGGCGGTCTTGAGGCCCAGTTGTGCCGCGCGGATAGCAGCGACGTACCCACCGGGACCGGCTCCGAGGACAACGACGTCATAGTGTGAGGTCACGAGGCCCTAGCCTAGTCCCGCCCCGAATCCGTGTCCCGGAATGGTGCTTACTCCGAAGTAAGTTCACTATCTGCGGGGGATGACCCCGAACACACCTGCGACCCCAGCCGCCGGTGGCGACTGGGGTCGAAGATGCGAATGCTCAGCTGAACGAGATAGCGCTCCCGAGGTCCCCGATGGTGCTTCCGCCGAAGACACTGCCCCGGCTGAGGCTCAGGAGAACGTCGAGCAGGCCCGACATGGAACCCGTGGCCGCCCCGGCCAGCGAGCCGAGGTCGATTGCGTCCAGATTCATTGCAGTCGCCTTTCTTGGTTCTCTCGGAACTTCAGCGTCAGCTGAGGTTGGTGACCGAACCGAAGTTCACGATGTTGCCGATGAAGAGGGTGATGGCGGAGAGGATCTGCTCGAGGTTCATTCTGTTTCCTTACTTTCGTGGTGGTTGTGTGACAGCTAGTGCGACGAACTAGCTGATGTCGGTGACCGAGCCGGCGTTCACAACGTTGCCGATGAAGCCGGTGATCAGGGCGATGATCTGCTCGAGGTTCATTCTCAGTGCCTTTCGAGGGAGTTTGTGTCTTGCATTGTGATTGGTGCGTGATCTTGTTCAGATCGGGGTTGGGACTTCGCCGGCGCCGGGGGACCCCGCTACCCCGGACCTTCGAACTCCCAAGACAACCCGCCCATTGCGACTCCGTCGGCGGCGCGGCCGTGGTGTGCCGCCCCTCCTGGCGTCTGGCCGGGAAGACGATCGCTTTTATTCGACCGTGATCGAAAGATAAACTAGGAGGCATCGTTCTGTACGCGTTTTCGTTACCTCATCTGGTCAGCCGTCCAGGATGTCTGAAAATTCACCCCCACGGTCACCCCCCGGGCGTGCCAGGTCCAGGACGTCCRCCAGCTGCGGTCACGTCGTAATCCGATCAGCTCCGAGCCGCCGTCCGACCCGCCACCGGTCCACCGACAAGGCCGCTGGCAGGCACTTCGGGAGCGACCGCTCGTCGTCGCGCAGAGCACGTCGCAGTACCGATCACAATGGACCCATGACGCACTCCCCTTCCACGCCCGAGCCGGCCGACGACCCAAACCTGTGGCTCGAGGACGTCACCGGCGACGACGCACTCTCGTGGGTCCGCGAACACAACGACAAGACCGTCGCCGAATTCTCCGGCACCACCGAATTCGAGCAACTTGAATCAAACATTCGATCAATTCTCGACACCGATGCGCGCATTCCGTATTCCCGCCGACGCGGCGAGTACCTCTACAACTTCTGGCGCGACGCCGAACACGTCCGTGGCCTGTGGCGCCGCACGACGATGGACCGATACCGCAGCGACACAACGGAATGGGAGATCCTCGTCGATGTCGACGAACTCGCCGCGCGAGAGGGTGAGAACTGGGTGTGGTCCGGTGCGCAGGTGCTGCGGCCCGAACAGAACCTGGCACTGATCAGTCTGTCCCGCGGCGGCGCCGACGCCGTCGTCGTCCGCGAATTCGACCTCACCACCCTCGCCTTCGACGACACCGCCGACGGATTCCGGGTGGAGGAGGCCAAGACCGACATCGGGTGGATCGACGCCGAGCGCGTCTACGTCGGAACCGACTTCGGTGACAGAACCCTCACCGATTCCGGCTACCCCCGCCTCGCGAAGCGGTGGCACCGCGGCACCCCCCTGGCCGACGCCGTCACGATCTTCGAGGGTGAGCAGTCCGACGTCGCGATCTCCGCGTGGCACGACAGCACGCCGGGATTCGAGCGCAGCTTCGTCGAGCGGGCGATCGACTTCTACACGTCGCAGCGCTTCCAGGTGCGCGGCGACGACACCCTCGTCCGCATCGACACCCCCGAGGACGCGCGGATCTCGGCGTACCGGGAGTGGCTGCTGATCCGTACCCGCTCCGAGTGGACCGTCGGCGATGTCACCTACCCGGCCGGCGCACTACTGGCCGCGAAGTACGACGACTATCTCGCCGGCTCGCGTGAGCTCACCACGCTGTTCCTGCCCGACGACCACACGTCGCTCGAGCAGTACGCATGGACGCGGCACCACCTGCTGATGGTGACGCTCTCCGACGTCCAGTCGCACGTGTACGTGCTCACCCCGGGCGAGAGCGGTTGGGTGAACACCCCGCTCGAAGGTCTCCCAGAGCTCACGTCCACTGAGATCATCGACACCGACCCGCGCGAGAGTGACGACTTCTTCCTCAACTCCAGCGGCTATCTCACCCCTGCCACCCTGTTCTCCGGCACCGTCGGCAGCCCGCTCGAGGCCCTCAAGTCGGCGCCCGCGTTCTTCGATCCCACCGGACTGACTGTCGCGCAGCACTTCGCCGAGTCCGCCGACGGCACCCGCATCCCCTACTTCGTGGTGCGCCGCGACGGGACGCCCGCCGGCCCGACACTGCTGTACGGCTACGGCGGCTTCGAGAACTCCATGACACCCGGCTACAGCGGCATCAACGGCACCGCGTGGCTCCAGCGCGGTGGGACATACGTGGTCGCGAACATCCGAGGCGGCGGCGAGTACGGCCCGCAGTGGCACACCCAGGCGGTGCGCGACGGCCGGCACAAGGTGCACGAGGACTTCGCCGCGGTGGCCCGCGACCTCGTCGCTCGGGGCATCACCACCGCCGACCGGCTCGGCGCGCAGGGCGGCAGCAACGGCGGACTACTGATGGGCATCATGCTCACCAAGTACCCGGAGCTGTTCGGCGCCATCGTCTGTCAGGTGCCGTTGCTGGACATGAAGCGCTACCACCTGCTGCTCGCGGGCGCGTCGTGGATGGCCGAGTACGGCGACCCCGACAACCCGGACGACTGGGCCTTCATCTCCGAGTACTCGCCGTACCAGAACACCGAGGCCGACCGGTCGTACCCGCCGATCCTCATCGCCACCTCCACCCGCGACGATCGCGTCCATCCCGGGCACGCCCGCAAGATGACGGCCCGACTCGAGGCGGAGGGCCACGACGTCCACTACTACGAGAACATCGAGGGCGGACACGGCGGCGCCGCCGACAACGCGCAGGCCGCATTCAAGTCGGCCCTCACGTACACGTTCCTGTGGGACAGGCTTGCCCGATGACCTCCGAACGTTTCCCTTCCTCGGCTACCATGCGCCCGGAATCGAACAACCGGAAGTGAGCTGCCACATGAGATCCGACGCGATCACACGCCCGTCGCTGCGGCAACTGGGAGCAGGGGCCCTCGTCACCGCCACGGTCGTGGGCGCACTGCTGGGCGTCGCGCCGACCGCGACGGCCGGAGGCATTCCGAATCCGGCTGCGGCGCAGACGGATCCAGCGTCCGCCGATCGGTCCGACGGCGCCTACATCACCCGCATCGAGAACATCACCGATCGCTGGGTGCGGGTGTTCGTGTACTCCCCGGCGATGCAGTCCGAGCAGGAGGTGCAGGTGCTGTTGCCCCGCGATACCTCCGCGTCCCGGCCCACCCTGTACATGCTCGACGGACGGTCCGCCGCACCCGGAACGAGCAACTGGACCACACAGGGCAACGCGGTCGAGTTCTTCGAGGACAAGCCGGTGAACGTCGTCCTGACCACCGGCGGCCGCGCCAGCTACTTCACCGACTGGGACCAGCCCGACCCCGCCCTCGGCAACTACAAGTGGGAGACGTTCCTGACCGAGGAACTTCCCCCACTGATCGACGATCGGTTCGACGGCAACGGCATCCAGTCCATCGCCGGACTGTCGATGGGTGCGCAGTCCGCGATGATGCTCGCGATGCGGTCGCCCGGCCTGTACCGCGGAGTGGCCGCCTACAGCGGTTGCTACGAGACCACCGGTGATCTCGGCCAGACCCAGATGAGGCTCGTCGTCTCCAGCTACGGCGGCGACATCACGAACATGTGGGGCCCGTTCACCGATCCGAAGTGGGCCGAGCACGACGTCGTCATCAATGCCGAGAAGCTGCGTGGCACCACGATGTACGTCTCGACGGCCACCGGGCTGCCCGGCCCCAACGAGAACCTGGGCAACCCCGACCTGATCCCGCTCGTCACACAGGGCGGACCGATCGAGGCGGTCACCAACTTCTGTACCCACCAACTCGACGACCGGCTGCGTTCCCTCGGGATCCCGGCCACCTTCGTCTACAACCCGGTGGGAGTCCACACCTGGGCGTACTGGCGCGACGAACTACCCAAGTCGTGGCCGACGCTCGCAGCCTCGCTCGGGGTCTGAGCCGCCGCGACACTCCGAACACGAAGAAGGCGGCGACGGTGCGTATGCACCGTCGCCGCCTTCTCGACGTTCGAGAGCGAAACTCAGGCGCTGAGCGAGCTGAGCGAGGCGGTGTCGAGCGAGCCGGAGGCGCCGGTGCCAGAGGAGCTGGCCGTGCCGAGCGAGTTCAGAGCCTTCACGATCGAGGTGACGGCATTGAGGACGGTGAGGATCTCAGTCGAGCCCATGGAAAACTCCCTGCGGTTCTTGTGGTGTGGCGCCCCCGGAGCGAAAGCGCTGCGGTCAATATAACGGTCGGGACACGGCAACAGCACCACATTGACACATACCCGGGATGAAATATGAGGGTGAAATCAAGAGTGATCCCGAATCCACCGCGCGATCCGCTCGGAAGTGCTGTCCGGCGTCCGAATCCACCCGTTATGTCCCAGTTCTTCCGGCTGGTGCCAGGTCGTGACGTCGGAGCCGGACAGTTTGTCCAACAGGTTCTTCGAGGAACTGCGYGGCGCCAGTTCGTCACCCTCGATCGAAATGGACAGCACCGGCAGCTTCAATCGTCCGATACGTTCCTCGTAGTCGATATCCGACCCTGACGGTTCGATTCGTCCGGTGCGCGCGAAGCGTGACCAGTCCGAGATCAGCACCCGCGACTGCCGCCCGAACCCCCCGACGTCCAAGCGGTCGCCGGGCCAGAACCCGGCCACGCTCGCGGTGAGGGACATGGCCGTCGACCCCAGCAGCACACCCGGCGACCGGGTTCCGGGAAATCCCCGATAGTAGGGCGAACCGGACGCCACGAGGATCAGCCCGCCGAGGCGTCCCCGTATCCGCGCCGCATACATCACCCCGAGCTGCCCGCCCATGCTGTGGCCCAACAGGAACGGCGTGCTCTCGTCGAACCGCTCGCGCACCACCTCGAACATCGCCGGCAGATCGACCGCCACCAATTCCTGGTAACCGAACGTGCTCGACGCGCTCGGCCGCGGCCGACTGTCGCCCTGGCCCCGCAGCTCGCACGTCGCGGCGCAGAAGCCCTGCTCCACCAGAGAATTCGCAAACCGGTCGTAGAACGCGCCGGGAATGCCGAGACCCGGCACGATCACCACCACCGGCGCACCCTCCGGTCCGGGAAACAGCCGCACCGGCGTCGTCGTCCCGTCGGGCATCTGGATCGGCACGGTCTCCGCCACGAGTCCGAGCCTATGCCCCCTCGGCCCGCGGGGCCCGGCAAACGGATCTCCCGCGGGTCCGGCCCGCGAACGACTGCGCGCTGGCATCCTGACGAGATGACCGGGTTTCGGTTTTCGCACAACGTCTTCGGCATCGCTTCACGGGACGAGTTCGTGGCCACGTGCCGGCGCGCCGAGCACAACGGCTACGACGCCATCTTCGCCGCGGACCATCTGGGGGCGCCGTCACCGTTCCCGCTCCTGGTCGCCGCCGCTGCCGCCACCGACCGCCTCCGGGTGGGCACCCTCGTGCTCAATGTCGGCTTCTGGAATCCCACGTTGCTCGCACGCGAGATCGCGACCACCGACATCCTCACCGGTGGCCGGCTCGAGGTGGGGCTCGGGGCCGGGCACATGAAGTGGGAGTTCGACGAGGCCGGCATCGCGTGGGAGCCGTTCGGAGTCCGCACCGAACGGCTGGCCGGCACGGTCGAGGAACTGCGTCGCCGGTTCCGGTCCGACGGCTTCGAGCAGCAGGCCGCGATGCGGGCGAACTTCGGCATGCCCGTGCTGCGGCCCGTGCAGCGCCGCGGATTCGACGGCTCCGGGCCACCGCTGATCGTCGGAGGTACCGGCGATCGTGTCCTGCGTCTGGCGGCGCAGCAGGCCGACGTCGTCGGGGTCGCCGGGGCCTTCCAGATCGCCGGGCAACCACCCGGCACGTTCCGGATCGCGACCGCCGCCGAGACCGACGAGCGCGTCCGCTACGCGCGTGGATGCGCCGGCGACCGGGCTGCCCGGATCGAATGGCAGATCCTGGTGCAGGTGGTGATCGAGACCGACGACCGGGCCTCGGCCGCAGCCGAACTCGCCCGGAGGTTCGGGGACGTCATGGCGGTGGAGGACATCCTCGAGACGCCCTTCGTCCTGCTGGGGACCGTCGACGAGATGGCCCGGCAGGTCGCGGCGAACCGCGACCGCTACGGCTTCAACCACTTCACCGTCCACGAACCCCACGCCGACACGTTCGCACCGGTCATCGCCGCGATCCGGGCCCACCGGGGGTGACCCCGAGAGCAAAGATCAGGGTGCAGATCCGGGGGAATCCCGATGGTTTCCGGCGCCTGCGCGAACCAGACTCGATGTCATGACCTACAGCGACTCGCCCCGACAGTTCGTCCGTTCCAGCAGCCAGCGCATGCTCTCCGGCGTGTGCGGCGGCGTTGCCGAGTACTTCGGCATCGACGTCAACCTCGTTCGCGTTGCCGCCGTCGTCGGCGCGTTCATCTCGTTCGGCACCGTCGCCCTGATCTACCTCGCGGCGTGGATGCTCATGCCGGGCGAGTGATCGAGAAATGCGAGAAGCCCGGGACACCGTGAAGGTGTCCCGGGCTTCTTCGTCTTACCTGAGCTCAGGCTTTCCGATCGTCAGATCAGAAGTCCATGCCGCCCATGCCACCGGTCGGGTCGCCCATGGGAGCAGCGGCCTTCTCCGGCTTGTCGGCGACGACAGCCTCGGTGGTCAGGAACAGAGCCGCGATCGACGCAGCGTTCTGCAGCGCCGAGCGGGTGACCTTGACCGGGTCGTTGATGCCCGCAGCGAGCAGGTCCTCGTACTCACCGGTGGCGGCGTTCAGGCCGCTGCCGGCGGGCAGGTTGCGGACCTTCTCCGCGACGACGCCGGGCTCGAGGCCGGCGTTGAACGCGATCTGCTTGAGCGGAGCCTCGAGGGCAACCTTGACGATGTTGGCACCGGTGGCCTCGTCGCCCTCCAGCTTCAGGTCGTCCAGGACCGGAGCGGACTGCAGCAGAGCCACGCCACCACCGGCGACGATGCCCTCCTCGACGGCAGCCTTCGCGTTGCGGACGGCGTCCTCGATGCGGTGCTTGCGCTCCTTGAGCTCGACCTCGGTCGCAGCGCCGGCCTTGATGACAGCAACGCCACCGGCCAGCTTGGCCAGGCGCTCCTGCAGCTTCTCGCGGTCGTAATCCGAATCCGACGCCTCGATCTCGGCGCGGATCTGGTTGACGCGACCGGCGATGGCGTCGGCGTCGCCGGCACCCTCGACGATGGTGGTCTCGTCCTTGGTGACGACGACCTTGCGGGCGCGGCCCAGCAGCTCGATGCCGGCGGTCTCCAGGGACAGGCCGACCTCTTCGCTGACGACCTCGCCACCGGTGAGGATGGCGATGTCGGCGAGCTGCGCCTTGCGGCGGTCACCGAAGCCCGGAGCCTTGACGGCGACGGACTTGAAGGTGCCGCGGATCTTGTTGACGACCAGGGTCGAGAGGGCCTCGCCCTCGACGTCCTCGGCGATGATCAGCAGCGGCTTACCGGCCTGGATGACCTTCTCCAGCAGCGGCAGCAGGTCCTTGACCGTGGAGATCTTGGAGCTGACCAGCAGGATGTACGGATCCTCGAGGACCGCTTCCTGACGCTCGGCGTCGGTCGCGAAGTACAGCGAGATGTAGCCCTTGTCGAAGCGCATACCCTCGGTGAGCTCGAGCTGCAGGCCGAAGGAGTTGGACTCCTCGACGGTGATGACGCCTTCCTTGCCTACCTTGTCCATGGCCTCGGCGATGAGCTCACCGATGGTGGAGTCGCCAGCCGAGATACCGGCGGTGGCAGCGATCTGCTCCTTGGTCTCGACCTCCTTGGCGGTGTCGAGCAGCTTGGCGGTGACGGCCTCGACGGCCTTCTCGATGCCGCGCTTCAGACCCAGCGGGTTGGCGCCGGCAGCGACGTTGCGCAGACCCTCACGGACGAGCGCCTGAGCGAGGACGGTGGCGGTGGTGGTGCCGTCGCCAGCGACGTCGTCGGTCTTCTTGGCGACCTCCTTGACCAGCTCGGCGCCGATCTTCTCGTAGGGGTCCTCGAGCTCGATCTCCTTGGCGATGGAAACACCGTCGTTGGTGATCGTGGGGGCGCCCCACTTCTTCTCGAGCACGACGTTGCGACCCTTGGGTCCCAGCGTCACCTTGACGGCGTCAGCGAGGCTGTTCAGGCCACGCTCGAGGCCGCGACGTGCCTCTTCGTCGAACGCGATGATCTTGGCCATTGCGAAGTGATCCTCCGGATTGGGGGTGACACACAGGACGATCGCTCGTCGGATCGCCCTATTTACGCTTCCGGCCAGGCTCGGTGCCCGCGACGGACGACCAGGGGTGTCTAGGTTCCCGGTCTCACCGTCCCGACCTGGCACTCACGAGTCGCGAGTGCCAAGTGCATTCTTAGCACTCGAGGGGGGTGAGTGCAACGTCGCGGGGAGGTCTCCGCCGACGGCGAACACCACCCGCCCGTCACCCCTGCGTCGCGTCTACCCCAGGCAGGTCTGGCCGGTCTTCAGATTCCACGCGAACGACAGCGGTCCGACGCAGTTGACGCCGCCCTGTTCGGCCGTCGCGCCCGAGCCCCAACCGGCGACCGCGAAGGTCGCGTAGCCGTCGTCGGCCCACGAGTGCGCGATGCCGCCGCCGATCGCCAGCGCAAGCGACTGACCGTTGCCGCGCGAGGCGCTGAGCGCGGTGCCGAAACCGGTCGCGAGGCTGTTCGACGAACCGAGGTCCTGCGCGACGGAGACCGCCGTGCCGCTGTCCATCGCGGCGGAGCGGGCCACGCCCTGCTCGAACGCCTGGGCGCCACAGCTCGCGTAGTCCGAGACCTGGATGTCGTTGGGCGTGCCCGGCGACAGGCATGCCACCGGCGCCGCCGCAGCCGTACCCGCGCCGATCATCGAAACACCCGCTGCCACACCGATTCCCGCTGCAGCGATCACCGCAGCCCGGGTCATCCGGCGACCGAGATCGGAAATTGCACGCAGGCGGGAAACGGTCGACATCGAGACTCCTTCACGAACGGAAAAGGGAGCGCCGGGCAGGCTCCGGGAGTGCCGCCGGGCGTGCCCGAGACAGTACCCGTTCACGTCCCGGATGCCAGGGATTTCGATAGCGAACCGAAGTAGGTCGGCGCGTCACCCGAATTCGGTCAGCAGCGCCGGCAGATCGGCCACCGAATCGATCACATGGTCGGGCCGATCGACCGCCAGATCGAGGACCGGCTGCCGAAACTTCCCCGTCCGCACCAACACCCCCGCCATGCCCACCCGCTGCGCCGGCAGCACGTCGCCGCGGAAGTCGTCACCGACCATCACCGTCGCCGCCGGATCCGCACCCATCAGTTCCGCCGCGGTGAGGAAGCCCGTGAGCGACGGCTTGCCGACCGCCACGATCCGCGAGCCCGACGCCTCCTCCAGCCCCGGCAGATACGCGCCCGTGTCCAGCCGCAGGCCGTCGGACTCCGACCACATCAGCGCGCGATGCATCGCCACGACCGGCACGCCCGCGACCATGAAGTCCAGCACCCGACTGAGGGCCTCGTGCGTGAATTCGGCTCCGGCCCCGCCGAGGACGATCACCTCGGGATCGACGTCGTCGAACTCGACGCCTTCCATGTCGGCACGGATGTCGCCGTGATTGAGCAGCATCACGCGGGCACCCGGATAGGTCGACCGCAGGTACTCCGTCGTGAGCCGGACCGCGGTCACGATCTCGTCGGGCCGCACGTCGAACCCCGCGGTCGCGAGCTCGGATGCGATCTCGTCGCACGTCCTCGATGTGGTGTTCGTGAGGAAGGCACGAACACCTCCGCGGCGACGCAGCTCGTCGAGCGCCTCGACGGCACCGGGCACCGGTTGCCACGAGGTGACGAGCACACCGTCGATGTCGAACAGAACGCCCTCGACACGGCTCATGGATTCGAGGGTATCGGCCGAGCGCCGGGCCGCGCCGGGGATGCGAAATCCAGGCCCGTGAGTGACCTGCCGCACACACCGCCGGTGTCAGGGCCTAGGATCCACGGGTACGCGTGACCTCCTGTACCACCTAATTCGAACTGGAGAGCCGGACCGTGACGAACACCCTCGAAGCAACCATCGAGATCGCCGCCACCCCGCAGGACGTGTGGACGATCGTCTCCGACCTGAAGCGCATGGGCGAGTGGAGCCCGCAGTGCCGCAAGATGCGCGTCTCCGGCGAGGTCCGCGAGGGCACCAAGACGTTCAACCTCAACCGCAAGGGCTTCCTGGTGTGGCCCACCACCGCCAAGGTCATCCGGTTCGAGCCCAACAAGGCCATCGCGTTCCGGATCGCCGAGAACCGCACCATCTGGTCGTACACCCTCGAGGCCACCGAGACCGGCACCCGCGTCGTCGAGCGCCGCGAAGCCCCCACCGGCACGAGCCAGCTGTCGCAGTTCCTGATCAAGACCGTCCTCGGCGGCGCGGAGGCCTTCGAGGCCGACATGATCGTCGGCATGAACACCACGCTCGCGCGCATCAAGAGCGAGGCCGAGGCAATCGCCGTCGGGCCCCGCTAGCACATCGCGACCCACCGGTTCGCGGCACTCACGTAGCCTGTACCAGCACGTGCGGCGAACGCCGCATCACCCGAACAGGTAAGAGGAGCTCGTGGCACGTCGACCGACACCCCCTGGTACCCCCCAGCCCACCGGCGTCGGCCACGTCATCGGCCTCGTCAAGGCTGCCGTCCCGCCGCTGCACCCCGCCGGCCTGCCGTTCGTGCTCGCCCCGCTCGCGGTCGCAGCGGTGGGGCGCAACCGCAAGTGGGTGCGCCGCGCCGGCCTCGCCTCCGCGGCAGCGTGCGCCACGTTCTTCCGTCACCCGCACCGAGTGCCGCCCAACCGGCCCGGTGTCGTCGTCGCCCCAGCCGACGGTGAGGTCGCGCTCGTCGACAGCGCGGTTCCGCCCGCCGAACTCGGCATGGGTGACCAGCCGCTGCCCCGCGTCAGCATCTTCCTGTCGGTGCTCGACGTCCACGTCCAGCGCACGCCCGTCGCCGGACTCGTGAAGAAGGTCGTCCACCAGCGCGGACAGTTCCTGTCCGCGGACCTGGCCGACGCCAGCGAGGTCAACGAGCGCAACAGCATGCTCCTCGAGACCGCCGACGGCCACGACGTCGCCGTCGTGCAGATCGCCGGCCTGCTCGCCCGCCGCATCGTGTGCGACGCCAAGGAAGGCGACAAGCTCACCATCGGCGACACGTACGGACTCATCCGTTTCGGTTCGCGGGTCGACACGTACTTCCCGGCCGGCACCACGCTGCTCGTCGAGCGCGGCCAGCGCACCGTGGGCGCCGAGACCGTCCTCGCGCAACTGTCGTGAGACCGCCCCGCCCCAGCGGACGGAACGCGGTCCGATTACTGCCGAGCATGATCACGATCCTCGCGCTCTGCAGCGGGTTGTCCGCGGTCAAGTTCGCGCTCGACGGCGAACTCGGCACCGCGCTCGCGATGATCGGGGCGGCCGCCGTCCTCGACTCGCTCGACGGACGCATCGCCCGGATGCTCGACGCCACCAGCAAGATCGGCGCCGAACTGGACTCGCTGGCCGACGCCATCTCCTTCGGCGTCGCCCCCGCCCTGGTGCTGTACGTGACACTGCTCGACGGCAACAACTTCGGCTGGATCATCGCGCTGCTGTACGCGGTGAGCATCGTGCTGCGCCTGGCACGGTTCAACACCCTGCTCGACGACGACACCGTGCCCGCGTACACGAAGGACTTCTTCGTCGGCGTCCCCGCACCGGCCGGTGCGCTGATCGCCCTCACCCCGCTCGCCGCCTACATCCAGTGGGGCGACGGCTGGTGGTCGTCGATCGGTGTCGTCACGGTGTGGACCCTGTTGTCGGCGGCCCTGATCGTCAGCCGCATCCCCACCCTGGCGATGAAGTCCGTATCGGTGCCGGGCCGCATGGCCGCCGGACTGCTCGCGCTCGTCGCCCTCGCCGCAGCCGCCCTGGTCACCTACCCGTACATGCTGCTGATGGTCCTCGTCGCCGTCTACCTCGTGCACATCCCCTTCGCGGTCCGGTCCAAGCGCTGGGTCGCCGCGCGCCCCGAAACCTGGGACATCAAGCCGTCCGAGCGCCGCGCCATCCGCCGCGCCCCCGGCGGCAACCGCCGCTCCGCCGCCCGCCTGGGCCTGCGCCGGCCGCGGTAGTCGCCTCCGCGTTTTGCGCACTTATCGGTCTCGGGCAGGCCCCGGGAAGACCGATAAGTGCGCAAAACGTCGGCCGTCAGTGCCGTCGACGTGCACGACGCAGGGCGCCGTCGACGAGGTCGACGACCGCGACCGGATCCACGAGCATCTCGGCGGTGACGAACACGATCTCCCATCCGGCCGCGCGCAGCCGGTTCTGACGGTCGCGATCCCGGGCGAGGGCGAACTTCTCACCGTGCCAGCGCCCGTCGTACTCGACGGCCACCCGCTCCTCCTCGAAGCCGAGATCGACACGCGCGACGAACCGCCCGTCGACGTGGATCTCCACCTGCGGAGTCGGTGTCAGACCGGCCAGACACAGGCGGACCCGCAACTCCGATTCCTTGGGCGACTCGGCGCGCGGGTCGGTGAGGGCCAGCGCCTCACGCGCTCGGACGACGCCGTGGTCGCGTCGGCCGTCCAGGTAGCGCTCCATGCCCGTGCGGGACGTCATCCCGGCGCCCAGGATCCGGTCCGCGTCCGCCACCGCGCGGACCAGCGCACCGGTCGCGAGGACGTCGAACGTCATCCGCTCGGGCCGGGCGATCGCGATGCGATCCCACGGTTCGTGGTCGGACGGATCGATGGCGACGCGGCGCACCTGCAGCCCCGGACGCCGGTTGACACGGTGCCCCGGCAGCGCGATCACCTCCACCGGGTCCGACGTCGAGGCGAGCGGCACGCCCCGCACGACCGCCGCGGACCGTCCGGTCAGCACCAGCGTCCCCTCCCCGGTGAGCGCGGCCGCCCGGCACCGGAGCTCGTGGCTGTCGCGGACGACGCTCGGGCAGTACACGCCGCGAAACAGCCGCCGCACGCGCGGGCCGCGAAGCTCCATCGCCGTCAGGGCCCCGTCGCGGACCGCGTCCACGCCCAGGAACACCTCGGGCAGTTCCGGTCTCCTCATGTTCGGACACCCTGCCGGACCGACCGGGCCCGAATCCGTCCTCGCACCGACTTATCCACAACCGCCGTCCCGCGATTCGCGCACTTATCGGTGTTCCCGGGGCCCCGACGGCACCGATAAGTGCGCAAATCGCGGGGAGGGAGGGGACGCGTCGGGCCGCACTAGGCTGGCAGACGTGACCTCCCCCGAACTGACGCTCACGGTCCGACTCAACACGTCCGCCGCGGACGCCCGACGCGGTGTGGTGCGACTGCACCCCGAGGCCCTCGCGGCGCTGGGGCTGCGGGAGTGGGACGCGATCGCCCTCGTCGGGGCCCGGCGCACGGCCGCGGTCGCGGGACGAGCACCGGCCGGAACACCCACCGGCACCGCGTTACTCGACGACGTCACGCTCTCCAACGTCGGGCTACGCGAGAACGCGACGGTGGTGGTCACCCCCGTCACGGTGTACGGCGCACGGACGGTCACCGTCAGCGGTTCCTCGATGGCGCAGCATTCCGTCTCCGACACCACACTGCGACAGGCGCTGCTCGGCAAGGTCCTCACCGTGGGTGACGCCGTGTCGCTGCTGCCGCGCGACCTGGGCCCCGGCACCAGCACCGCGTCGGCGACACAGGCGCTGTCGCGCACGTTCGCGGTGACGTGGACGTCGGAGCTGCTGACGGTCACCGGCGTCGACCCGTCGGGCGGACCGGTGAGCGTGCAACCGAATTCGGCGGTGAGCTGGGGGTCCGGGGTGCCGGACGCGACACCGGCGCCGGTCTCGGGCACGCCGACCGCGGCGCCGACCGTCACCGAACCGCGAACCGGCTCGACGGTCCCCGTCGAGGACCTGGTGGGCGCCCACGCCCAGGCCGCGAAGCTCACCGAGTGGCTGGGACTCGCACTCGACGAGCCCGAACTTCTCCACACCCTCGGCGCCTCACCGCACCTCGGGGTCCTCGTCACCGGACCGGCCGGGGTCGGCAAGTCGATGTTGGCCCGCTCGGTGCTGGCGTCGCGTCGGGTCGTGGAACTCGACGGTCCGGGAGCCGGTGCGGCCGAAGCGCAGTCGCGGCTCCAGCAGGTCACGGCGGCAGTCGACGCCGTCCGGTCCGGTGGCGTGCTGCTCATCACCGACATCGATGCGCTGCTGCCCGCCGTGCGCGAACCGGTCTCGACGATGATCATCGACCAACTGCGCCGCGCCGTCGACACCGAGTCGGTCGCGTTCGTCGCCACCACCGCACACCCCGAGAGCCTCGACGACCGACTGCGCGGACCGGACCTGTGCGACCGCGAGCTGTCGCTGTCACTGCCCGACGGTACCGGGCGCCGGCAACTGCTGGAACTGCTGCTCCGCAAGGTTCCCACCGCCGATCTCGATCTCACCGAGATAGCATCACGCACTCCAGGTTTCGTCGTCGCGGACCTGGCCGCCCTGTGCCGGGAGGCGGCACTGCGCGCGGCGTCGCGGGCGAGCAGCGCCAAGGCCGAGCCCCGGCTGACGCAGGACGACCTGGTGGGCGCCCTCGAGGTGATCCGGCCGCTGTCGCGGTCGGGCACCGAGGAACTCGCGATCGGCAGCGTCACCCTCGACGACGTCGGCGACATGGTCGAGACCAAGCAAGCCCTCACCGAGGCGGTGCTGTGGCCGCTGCAGCACCCGGATTCGTTCGCACGCCTGGGCGTCGACCCGCCGCGCGGCGTCCTGCTGTACGGGCCGCCCGGCTGCGGCAAGACGTATCTCGTTCGCGCCCTTGCCAGTTCGGGTCAACTCAGCGTTCACGCCGTCAAGGGCGCCGAGCTGATGGACAAGTGGGTGGGCTCGTCGGAGAAGGCGGTGCGCGAATTGTTCCAGCGCGCCCGCGATTCGGCGCCGTCGCTGATCTTCCTCGACGAGGTGGACGCCCTCGCCCCACGCCGCGGGCAGAGTTCCGACTCGGGTGTCTCCGACCGGGTCGTGGCCGCGCTGCTCACCGAACTCGACGGCGTCGAACCGCTCCGCGACGTCGTGGTGCTCGGTGCCACCAACCGTCCCGACCTGATCGACCCCGCCCTGCTGCGTCCCGGCCGGCTCGAGCGGCTGGTGTTCGTGCCGCCGCCGGACGCGGACGCGCGCAAGGAGATTCTGCGGACGTCGGGCAAGTCGGTGCCGCTCGCGGACGATGTCGACCTGGACGCGCTGGCACAGGACCTCGACGGCTACTCGGCCGCCGACTGTGCGGCGCTACTGCGCGAGGCCGCCCTCGCGGCCATGCGACGCAGTGTCGATGCCGCCGACGTGACCGCCGACGACGTCGCGGCGGCGCGGGAGAAGGTGCGGCCGTCCCTGGACCCCGATCAGGTCGCGCACCTCAAGGCCTACGCGGAGAACCGGTGAGGGGCTAGCGTCGAGGCGTGGCCCCGACCGTCCGCGTGTGGGTGCCCGCCGTAGCCGCATGGTTCGCGGGCACCCTGGCCACGTTCGTGCTCGCAAACCCGCCCGAGTGGCGCGGGACGATCAACGTGACCGGCCGCCAGCTGGAGTGGTGGCTCGACGCCCTGCCCACCGGATCCGTGATCGGCGCGGCCCTCGCGGTACCGGCATACGTGGCCCTGCGACGCGCGCATTCGCTGCGGCCGGCCTGGGCCGCGGCCGTCGTAGCAGCGAGCACGCTGATCGCGGCCCGGATCGCGGTCCCGGGCGTACGCGGGTTGGTCGAGGTGACGACCCTGCACTACGCCAAGTGCGTAGCCGCTGGGCTGCTGCTCGGTGCGGCCGTCGCCGCAGTGTGGATGCGCCCCTTCGCACGATTCGTCCTCGCCACCGCGGTCGCCTCGACACTCGTCGTCGCACACACCGCGCACGCCACCAATGAACCCAGCGTGTCGACACTGGGTCCGCCGTTCTGGTGGTTGCTCATCCCGGCGCTCGTCCTCGCCGCGGTGTGCGTGGTGATCGATACGGCCCACGTAACGACCGCCGGGACCGGCCGGATCATGATCCAGGCGATCGCCGCCGCCACCACCCTCGCGTTCGCCCACCGAACGCTCGGGGCATGGATCGACGGTCAGACCACCAACTCCGAACTGCTGGTGTGGGTCTTCATCGGTGTCTGCCTCGTGCTGGTGACGGCCCTCACCGAATTCTGGGCACGACGCGTCGACAGCCCGTTCCTGCTCGCGGCGACCGCGGTGGCCGCGGCCGCCGCGCTGGTCACACCGCAGATTGCTCGACAGTTCACGCTCGAGCCGTGGCTGATGGTCTCGGTCGGCGTCGCAGCGGTGGCCGGCGGGTTGGCGGTCGCGGTGCGACGTTCGTCGCCCCCACTCGGGTTCGCGCTGCTCGCGCTGATCCCGCTCTCGACCGCGATCGATCCGGACGTCGGCGACGGCCGCGCCTGGCTCCTGGCACGACTTGCGGTTCTCGGACTCGGCATCGGCCTCGCCCTCGGCTCGACCCTGCCCGACGACGGTGCCCTCGCATCGCTCGGTCTCGCGGTGCCGCTCCTGTCGCTGGTGTTCACGTACGTCGCACAGTCCGACGGCGCGATCGCGATCTACAGCGGCACGCACGAACGGCCCCCGCACACCGAGGGCGGCCTGTTCGGAGCCGTCGAGCCCTACGCGCCCGTCAGCCACCTCGCCGGAGTCGCGCTCCTGATCGTCGTGCTCTACTGCGCCGTCGCGATCCGCAGGCTGCGCACCCGTCCCGCCTCCCGGGCGGAATGACGCCGCGCGTCAGTCCACGAGGCGGTCGCCGCCGGACCGGGTGGGCACCCGAAGGCCTGCACCGAGAACCGCTGAGCTGCAGGTAACGTCGGGCCGATGACCACGAACGCCCGCTTGTCGCTGACGGCCGTCGCCACCGCGTTCGCGGGAGTGCTGGGGACGTTCGTCCTCATCAGCCGCCCCCAGTGGGGACCGCTGTTCAGTGCGTCCGAGCGCCAGTTGGACGACTGGAACGCCGCCCTGCCGACCGGTGTCGCCGTCGGCTGCGTCGTCGCCGTACTCGCGTACGGGGCGCTCCAGCGCGCCGGTTCGGCTCGACCCCCGTGGATCACGGCGGTCGTGGCGACGGCTGTCCTGATCGCGGCGCGCCTGGCGGTGTCGGGCGTGAGCGATCTCGACCAGCTGACGGTGCTGTACTACACCAAGTGCGTGGCCGGCGGCGTCCTGCTGGGTGCCGTCGTGGCCGCGGCGTGGTCGCGGGCCCTCCCCCGGCTTGCCCTCACGATCGCCGTCGCCGCGACGTTCGTCGTCGCCCACACCGCGCACTCCGACTGGACACCGAGCACGTCGATGCTCGGCGAGCCGTTCTGGTGGGTGCTGGTTCCCGCGATCGTCCTCGCGGCCGTGTGTGCGGCGGTCGACACCGACACACCCGCACGCGCCGACGCCGGGACTGTGCGCGAGGCGATCGCGGCGGTGTCGACGCTCGCCGTCGGGCACCGCCTCCTCAGCGCGTGGATCGACGGCCAGAGCGGGTCACGGTTCCGGCTGTGGATCGTCGTCGGGCTGTGCCTCGTGCTGGTCGTCGCGCTCACCGAGTTCTGGGCGCGGCGCCTCGAGTCGCCGTTCCTGCTCGCCGCCACCGCCGTCGCGGCGACCGCACCGATGGTCACGACGCTCCTCGCCGACGATCATCTCCGGCTGCAGCCCTGGCTGCCAGTAGCCGTCGGAGTCACGGCGGTGGCCGCGGGCGTCGCGATCGCGCTGCGCCGACCGTCGCCGCTGATCGGCCTATGCCTGCTCGCGGTGATCCCGCTGTGGACCGCCGTCGACCCGACGGCGACCGACAGCCGAGCGTGGTTCCTCGTCGAACTCGCGGTCCTCGGTGTCGGGATCGGACTCGCCCTCGGCTCGACCCTGCCCGACGGCGGAGCCGTCGCCGCGCTGGGCCTGGTCGTGCCGCTACTGTCGCTGGTGTTCACGACGCTGGTGGGCGTCACGACCTCGTTCGTGGTCTACAGCGGAAGCTACGAGCCGCTGCCGGACGTCCCGTTCAACATGCCCAACGGGTTGTCCACGTCGGAGGCAATCGAGATTTTCGTCGACAGCGATCCGTGGCCGTCGAACGTCACTTTCGACCGCGGCGCCGGCGTCGCGCTGCTGCTGGTCGTGGTGTTCTGCGCGCTCGCGATTCGGGGACTCCGGGCGCGACTAGTCGACCAGGTCCAGTTCCCGGAGCCGCGCGAAGACGAGCCGTGAACCGGGCGCGGTCTCGGGCATCGCGGCGTACTCGGCCTCGGTGAACCAGCGGATCTCGGCGACCTCGCTGGTGGCCTGCGGCTCGTCGGTGAGGTCGGCGAGGAAGCACGTCATGTGCAGGCGGGTACCGGGCTGGTGCCCGAAGGCCTCCGCCTCGAACACACCCAACCGAATGAGCGTCCCGTCCACGATCCCCGCGTCGAGTTCCTCACGGACCTCCCGGTGCAGGGCCTGTTCGGGGGTCTCACCCGGGTCGATCTTGCCGCCGGCCATGTAGAAGGCGGTCTTGCCGGCGGATCTGGCCTGCAGCATGCGGCGGTCCCGGATATGCGCGAGGGCGGCGGTTCGGATCACGGTGGGGTTCTCGTCGGACACCTGTCGCAACGTACCCCCGTCTGGGTTCGACCACCCATCTACCACGGTTTGTCCGCTTTGTACCGATTGAAACTTCGATTTGGACACTTAGTAAGATAGACCCCGTAGTCCCCTTCGCTAGCTAAGCGAACGGTCTACCCGACTCTCGGTTCTACCGATTCGTCACCCCGCCGCCCGACAACCCGACGGAGTGCCATTTGCTAGTCGTATTGATCGCCCACGCGATAGCCGCCGTTCTGGCTCCGCTCGTCGTGCGATCAATAGGACGCAACGCGTTCTTCCCGCTCGCGCTGGTACCGCTCGCGAGCCTCGGCTGGGTCATCGCGAACTGGGGCACCGAGCAGTCCCTGCACATCCAGTGGGCGCCCGGCCTGTCCATGGACATCGACATGCGGTTCGATTCGCTGGCCGCCATCATGTCGGTGCTGGTCCTGGGTGTCGGCGCACTGATCCTGGTCTACTGCGCGCGGTACTTCAAGGACGACGAACCCCGCCTCGGCATCTTCGCCGCGGAGATGGTCGCCTTCGCTGGCGCCATGTTCGGCCTCGTGACCAGCGACAACATGCTGATCCTCTACACGTTCTGGGAACTGACGACGGTCCTGTCGTTCCTGCTCGTCGGCCACTACGCCGAGCGCGCCACCAGTCGCCGCGCGGCGACCCAGGCGCTGCTGGTGACCACGGCGGGCGGACTGGCGATGCTGGTCGGCATCATCATGCTCGGCCAGCAGGTGGGCAGCTACAACCTGTCCGACGTGGTCGCGAACCCGGCGAGCGGCTGGCTTGCGAGCGTCGCGATCGTGCTGGTGCTGATCGGCGCGCTGTCGAAGTCGGCGATCGTGCCGCTGCACTTCTGGCTGCCCGGTGCGATGGCCGCACCCACCCCGGTCAGCGGGTACTTGCACGCGGCCGCGATGGTCAAGGCCGGCATCTACCTGGTGGCCCGCCTGGCCCCCGGCTACGCGGACTCGCCGCCGTGGCGGGTCACGATCATCACGCTCGGGCTGGCGTCGATGCTGCTCGCCGGCTGGCGCGCGCTCCGCTCGTTCGACCTCAAACTCGTGCTCGCGTTCGGCACCGTCAGCCAGCTCGGCTTCCTCATGGTGCTCGTCGGCGTCGGCTCCCGCGACGCCGCGCTGGCCGGCATGACGATGGTCGTCGCGCACGCGATGTTCAAGGCCGCACTGTTCATGGTGGTCGGCATCATCGACCACACCACCGGCACCCGCGACATCCGCAAGCTCGCCCGGCTCGGCCCCAGCGCGCCGTGGCTGGCGACGATCGCGGCGCTGGCGGCGGCGTCGATGGCCGGCCTGCCACCGTTCCTCGGCTTCGTCGGCAAGGAAGCCGCCCTCGAATCGATCCTCGACGCGAGCGTGCTCGAGCCGTGGGCAAGCACCACGATCGTGGTCGCGATGGTGCTCGGCTCGATCCTCACCGTCGCGTACAGCATCCGGTTCGTGTGGGGCGCGTTCGGTCGCAAGCGGCTGCGCAAGCCCAGCGCCGCGGTCGCGAACATGCACGCCCCGGGCGCCCTGTTCCTGGCGCCGCCCGCGCTGCTCGCGGTCGCGGGTCTGGCCGCCGGTCCGCTGTCGCCGCAGCTCGAGAAGCTGCTCACGCCGTACTCGACGACGCTGCCCGCCGGCCCGAACGCCGACTACCACCTCGCGCTGTGGCACGGCTTCAACCTGCCGCTGCTGCTGACGTGTGTCGTGATCGTGGTCGGTGCCCTGCTGTTCGTGGCGCACCGCTGGGCCGTCGCGCGGCTGCGGTTCCAGCATCCGCCGCTCGGCAACGCCGACCGCGTGTACGACGCCACCCTGCGTGGCATGGACACGCTGTCGATGCGTCTGACCGGTTTCACCCAGCGCGGTTCGCTGCCGCTGACGCAGTCGACGATCCTCGCGACGCTGGTGCTGCTGCCGGTGATCCTGCTGGCCCTGCGCACCGATGTGTGGGCGGACATCCGGCTGTGGGAATCGCCGCTGCAGCTCACCGTCGGCCTGATGATGATGGCGGCCGCGCTGGCCGCCACCGTGCTGCGCAACCGCCTGGCCGCGGTGATCCTCGTCGGGCTCAGCGGCTACGGCTGCGGCGTCATCTTCGCGCTGCACGGCGCCCCCGACCTCGCGCTCACCCAGTTCCTCGTCGAGACCCTCACCCTGGTGATCTTCGTGCTGGTGCTGCGCAAGCTGCCCGCCGAGGTGGACGAGCGGCAGGCCATCGGCTTCAAGCTGCCGCGCGCGATCCTCGCGGTGGGCGTCGGCGCCGCGGTCACCACCATCGCCGCGTACGCGATGAACGCCCGGAATTCGGTGCCGATCTACCACCAACTGCCCGACGCCGCGTACCTGCTCGGCAACGGCCGCAACGTGGTCAACGTGCTGCTCGTCGACATCCGCGCGTGGGACACCCTGGGCGAGATCTCGGTGCTGCTGGTCGCGGCAACCGGCGTCGCGAGCCTGGTGTTCCGGCACCGCCGGTTCGGTACCGCACCGCGGGTCGCCGACGCCCCGTCCATCGTGCTCGACGCCGCGTCGGCGAGCACGGAGACGACGTGGCTGCGCGGCGGCGACCTCATCGATCCGCGACACCGTTCGCTGGTGCTCGAGGTGACCACGCGCCTGATCTTCCCGACGATCATGGTGCTGTCGGTGTACTTCTTCTTCTCCGGCCACAACGCCCCCGGCGGCGGGTTCGCGGGCGGTCTGACCGCGGGCCTGGCGCTGGTGCTGCGTTATCTCGCCGGCGGCCGCTACGAACTCGGTGAGACCGTGCCCATCGACGCCGGCAAGATCCTCGGCCTGGGCCTCGCGCTCGCCGCCGGTACCGCGCTGACGTCGCTGTTCCTGGGCGCGCCGCCGCTGTCGTCGGCAGTGTTCGAGGTGACGCTGCCGCTGCTCGGCCACATCAAAATCGTCACCGCACTGTTCTTCGACCTGGGGGTGTACCTGATCGTGGTGGGTCTCGTGCTCGACGTGCTCCGCAGCCTCGGAGCCCGACTCGACGCACAGGTCGAGGTGAACGCCCGATGAGCGCCGACCTCGCCACCCTGATCGTCATCGGCGTGCTGACCGCCGCCGGTGTGTACCTGCTGATCGAACGCAGCATCATGCGGATGCTGCTGGGTCTGCTGCTGGTCGGCAACGCCGTCAACCTGCTGATCCTCACGGTCGGCGGACGCTCCGGCAACCCGCCGATCGTGGGTCGCGAGTCGGTGCACGAGGAGATGGCCGACCCGCTGGCGCAGGCGATGATCCTGACCGCGATCGTCATCACGATGGGCATCGCCGCGTTCGTGCTGGCCCTCGCCTACCGATCGTTCAAGATCAATACCGCGGACCGGGTCGAGGACGACCCCGAGGACACCAAGGTCTCCAAGCGGCGCACCCCGGCCGAGGCGCCGGACCGCGACCGCTCCGACGACCCGATCACCGGCGCGCCCAGCAAGAGCGGCGACGCCTTCGACTCGGAAGGCAACCCGATCCCCGTCGACCAGCTCGAGGATCCCGAGGACTACGAGTCGTTCGAGGACCTTCTCGAAGGGGACGGCGACGCCGAGACCGTGGACGCCGAGACGCCGGGAGGTCGGCGATGACGCTCTCCCCCGCACTCATCGGCACCCTCGCCCCACTGCCGGTCCTCATCCCGATGATCGCCGCGGCGGTCACGCTCATCCTCGGCCGCCGGCCCACCGCGCAGCGCTGGGTCACCCTGGCCGCGCTCACCGCGGTCACCGGCGTCTCGGCGATGCTGCTGTATCTCGCCGACCGGCACGGCACCACCGCGATCCAGGTGGGCGGCTGGGACACCCCGATCGGTATCACGCTGGTCGTGGACCGGTTGTCGGCGCTGATGCTGCTGGTGTCGTCGATCGTGCTGCTCGCCGTCATGATCTATTCGATCGGTCAGGGCATCCGGGACGGGCACGAACACCAGCCGGTGTCGATCTTCCTGCCCACGTACCTGGCGCTGACGGCCGGTGTGTGCAACGCGTTCCTCGCGGGCGACCTGTTCAATCTGTACGTCGGCTTCGAGGTGCTGCTGGCCGCGAGCTTCGTGCTGCTGACGCTCGGTGCCAGCGCCGACCGCGTCCGGGCGGGCGTCTCGTACGTCATGGTGTCGATGGTGTCGTCGCTGATCTTCCTGTGCGGTATCGCGTTCGCGTACGCCGCGACGGGCACCCTCAACCTCGCGCAGATGGCGTTGCGGTTCGACGACATCCCCGCCGGCACCCGGATGGCGATCTTCGGTGTGCTGCTGGTGGCGTTCGGCATCAAGGCGGCGGTGTTTCCGCTGTCGACGTGGCTGCCCGACTCTTACCCCACCGCCCCGGCCCCGGTCACCGCGGTGTTCGCGGGCCTGCTCACCAAGGTCGGTGTGTACGCGATCATCCGCGCGCACACGCTGCTGTTCCCGCAGGGTGAGCTCGACAACGTCCTGATGGTGTGCGGCCTGTTGACGATGATCGTCGGCATCCTCGGCGCCATCGCGCAGAGCGACATCAAACGTCTGCTCTCGTTCACCCTGGTCAGCCACATCGGCTACATGATCTTCGGTGTCGCGCTGTCCACCCAGTCGGGTCTGTCCGGGGCGGTGTACTACGTGGCGCACCACATCATCGTGCAGACCACGCTGTTCCTGGTGGTGGGTCTGATCGAACGACAGGCCGGGTCGTCGTCGCTGCGCCGCCTCGGCGGTCTCGCCGCCGCCAGCCCGGTGCTCGCGATCGTGTTCCTGGTGCCGGCGCTGAACCTCGGCGGCATCCCGCCGTTCTCCGGGTTCATCGGCAAGATCGCGCTGCTGCAGGCCGGTGTCGCGCACCCGAGTGTGCTGTCGTGGCTGCTGGTCGCCGGTGGCACGGTCACCAGCCTCCTGACGCTGTACGTCGTGGGCCGCGTGTGGACCAAGGCGTTCTGGCGGGCCCGCGCCGACGCCCCCGAGGGCGAGCTCGCCGACGTGAGCCCGTCGGCACTGATCGACGAGTCCGAGGAGGACATCGCGTTCGTCGACCGCGAGGACGTGGGCCGGATGCCGGTGTTCATGCTGGTGCCGACGATCGGACTGGTCTGCGTCGGTCTGGCGTTGACGCTCTTCGCCGGCCCGATGATCGGGATCAGTGACCGCGCGGCGCAGGACCTGCAGAATCGGGATGTCTACATCACCGCCGTACTGGGCGAGGGAGGTGACCGATGACCCGCGAACGCGTACTCCGCGTCGGCGTCCTCGCGTGGCTGACGGTGGTGTGGATCCTGCTGTGGGGCACGTTCAGCATCGCGAATGTGCTCGGCGGGCTCGTGGTGGGGCTGCTGATCATGTGGCTGCTGCCGCTTCCCCGGGTGCCCGTCGAGGGCCGGGTGCATCTGCTGTCGATGATCAAGCTGGTCTGGATGATCATCTTCTACGCGGCGCAGTCGAGCGCGCAGGTGGCATGGCTGGCGATCCGGCCGGGGCCGCCGCCGGTGACCGGCGTGCTGCGCTGCAAGCTCGGCATCAAGTCCGACCTGGTGCTGACGCTGTGCGTCGACGTGCTCAACCTGATCCCCGGCACGATGGTGCTCGAGGTGGACCAGGCCCGGCGCGCGGTGTACGTGCACGTCCTCGACGTCGGCACCACCAAGGCCGTCGACCAGTTCTACCGATCGGTGCGGGAGCTCGAGCGGTTGTTCATCGCGTCGTTCGAGCGTGATTCGGAATGGCAGCCGGCTCCGTGGCACCTGCGGGACTACGAGTACCACGAAGAGGGTAGGGAGGATCGAGCATGACAGCCGTGATGATCATCGCCGGAGTGATGCTGGTGGTGGCGGCGTTGCTCACCACCTACCGGCTGCTCGCCGGGCCCGGCAGCCTCGACCGCCTGGTCGCGATGGACACCCTCATCGCCACCGCGATCTGCGGACTGTCGGTGTGGGCGGCCTACAGCGGCGACACCACGATCGTGCCCGCCATCGTCGCGCTCGCCCTGGTCGGCTTCGTCGGCTCGGTGAGTGTGGCCCGATTCCGGGTGAGTGACGACTCGTGAACACCTTCCTCGACGTCCTCGCGGCGATCTGCATCCTCACCGGATCGTTTCTGGCGCTCACCGCCGCGATCGGCATCGTCCGATTCCCCGACACCCTCTCCCGCATGCACGCGGCCACCAAACCGCAGGTCGTCGGCCTGGTGCTGGTGCTCGTCGGCGCGGTGATCCGGCTGCACGGCAACGTCGACATCTGGATGCTCGTGCTCATCGGCCTGTTCACGCTGCTGACGGCCCCGGTGATCGCGCACAGCGTCGGCCGCGTCGCCTACCGCGAACAGCGCGGGCGCGACGGGCTGCTGATCAACCGCGACGAGGATCCGGGGACCTTCCGCTAGCTCGCGTTTTGCGCACTTATCGCGCGGACGGGCCGTCCTCCGACAGCGACAAGTGCGCAAAACGCGGGGAGGAGGGGTCCCGGTAGAACGTGCGCCAGTAGCCGTAGGCGAAGAGCGCGGGGACGCCGAGGAGCAGCGGCGCCGAGACGGCCGGGTACTCCGCGATCTCCACGGCCAGGAATCGGTAGCTGAGCAGCAGGGCGGCGATCAGGACGGCGCCGGACGCGACGAGCCGCAGCCGGAACCAGCCCCAGCCGCGTTCGGGGGCGCGCAGCGCGGATTCGAGGGTGAGGGTCAGGACGGCGCCGGCGATGAGGTCGACGCCGTAGTGGTAGCCGAAGCCAAGGGTCGCGGTGAGGGTGCACAGCAGCCAGAACATGCCGCCCCAGCGCAGCCACCACGGGCCCTGCCGGGAGTGCAGGAAGATGGCGAGCGCCCACGCGGTGTGCAGGCTGGGCATGCAGTTGCGCGGGGTGGCGTCGTCGAACGGCATCGCCGACGGCGTCAGGTCGAACGGGACGACGGACGGCCAGAAATCGCCGACCTGGAAGCCGTTGCCGTCGGCGCCGAAGGCGAAGATCGGTCCGACGACGGGGAACAGGATGTAGAAGACCGGTCCGACGAGTCCGATCAGCAGGAACGTCCGGACCAGGTGGTGTGACGGCCAGCCCTTGCGCAGCTGGTACAGCGCGACGACGATCGCGGCGACGGGCAGTTCGATGTACACCCAGTGCAGGACGCCGTAGCCGACGGAGCCGAGGGCGTCGACCACCTCACCCATCACCCAGGACGGGTTGCCGAGGGCGTGGTCGGCGAGCTGGACGTACTGGTCGAGGACCTGAGGTCCGGCGAGGATGGTGATGTGCAGCCACACGTCGCCGAACTTGGTGGCGACGATCAGCAGTGCGCCGAGGCCGACGCCCATGAGGGCGCTGCGGCGCTGTTCGCCCTGCCACTTCGCACCGGCGTACACGCCGATCGCGGTCAACACGATCACCGCGCCGTTGCCGACGGTGAGGGGCCCGCCGGCGAGGTAGCGGATCGCGGCGATCACGACGTCGAGAGCCACGGCGCTCGACAGCGCCAGCACCCGCTGCCGGTTGGTCAGCCCCACCATCGCGAGGGCGAGCCCGGCCCACGGCACGGACGCCGACTTGGGGGTGCCCGCAAAATCGTTGAAGAGGCTCGTCAGCGGCCCCTCGAAGCCGCGTGACGACGCGAAGATCTGCAGCGCGATCAGAATGGCGAGACCTGCCGCAACGACGCCGCCGAGCAGGAGACTTCGGGTTCGTCCGTCGAGCCGTCTCGGCTCCGTCCGCGCGCCACCGTCCACTAACACGCCGTTCATAGTAAACGGCGGGTGAATTCGCGCTTACGTGTCCAGTTCCTCGACGAGCGAGCGGACCACGGCGCGCAGGTCGCCACCGGTCGCCGCGGCCACCTTGCGCTGCCGCTGGTACGACGCCCCGCGGCGCGGGATGTCGGCGACGCGGGCCAGTTCTTCGGCGCAGCCGAGCCTCACCGCGGTGGCGGTGAGTTGCTCGAGCAGGTCGTCGAGGTCGTCGGTGACGAGCCGTTCACGGTTGTCGGCGCCGAGGATCACTTCGGCGTCGAGGCCGTATCGGGCTGCGCGCCACTTGTTCTCCTGCACGTGCCACGGCGGCATCGACGGCAGCGTCTCCCCCGCCTCGAGACGGGTGTCGAGGTCGACGATGAGGCAGTGGATGAGCGCGACGAGGGCGCTCAGTTCGGTGCGGGAGGAGACGCCGTCGCACACGCGGACCTCGATGGTGCCCCAGCGCGGCGCGGGCCGGATGTCCCAGTGCAGGCCGCCGAGGTTCTCGATGACGCCGGTGGTGAGCTGGTCGTGGACGTAGCCCTCGAACTGCGTCCAGTCGTCGAACTGGAACGGCAGGCCGGCGGTGGGCAGCTGCTGGAACATCAGCGCGCGGTTGCTGGCGTAGCCGGTGTCGACGCCGGTCCACATCGGCGACGACGACGAAAGAGCAAGCAGGTGAGGATATTTCAGCAGCAGCGCGTTGAGAATGGGGAAAACCTTCTCCTTCGTCGAGATCCCGACGTGCACGTGCACACCCCAGATGAGCATCTGCCGGCCCCACCACTGCGTGCGTTCGATCAGCTCGTCGTAGTGGGGGGTGCGGGTGAGCAGCTGCGTGGACCACTGTGCGAACGGATGGGTGCCTGCGCACATCAGGTCGACCCCGAGCGGATCAGCTGCCCGGCGCACCAGCGACATGGTCTCGGACAGGTCGTCCATGGCCTCGCCGACGTTGTCGCAGATGCCGGTCACGAACTCGACGGTGTTGCGCAGCAACTCCTTGGTGACCCGAGGTTTCTCGGCGAGTTCACCGACGCCGTCGAGGACGGCTGCGGCGGTGTTGGACAGATCGCGAGTGGTCCGGTCGACCAGCGCGATTTCCCATTCCACCCCGAGGGTCGGACGCGGCGAACCGGCGAAAGGGACTCCCACATCACCGATCCAACCACAGCGTCCGAGCGCCCGCAGGACGCGAAACGGCGGGGCCGTGATGGCCCCGCCGTTGTCAGTTCTCGCGTCGGTCGGACGTGATCAGCCGCCGATGACGCCGCAGGCGACGCGGCCGCCGGCGTCGCCGGTCGCCAGGGTGGCCTGGTCCGGCACCGGAGCGTTGTCCGGCAGCGTGTAGCGGGTGGGGATGTTGGCGAAGTTGTCGGCGCCCGCGTGGATCATCAGCGCGGTGCCCTTGCCGCCGTTCTTCAGGTCCGCGAGGGTGAAGGCGTTGGTGGTGGTGACGAGGTAGCCCTTGCCGTCCTCGCGGACCTCGAGGGAGGTGAGATCGCCGCTGGCCGGGTGCCCGGTGTGGCCCTCGACCTGGAAGTGGCCGCCGGCGGATAGGAAGTTGCCGGGCTCGCCGCCGGTGGGGGCGACGGAGTTGGGCTCGCACTTGCCGACCGAGTGCACGTGCAGGCCGTGGAAGCCTGGCTCGAGGCCCTGCGCGTCGACGGTGATCTCGACGTAGCCGGCGGTCTCCGCGAGGGYGGCGGTGCCGACCGAGGTGCCCTTCGCGTCCTTGAGCTGCACCGAGACGGTGTCGGACACGGCGGGGCCGGAGGTGTTCTCGGAGCCGCTCTCGGCGTGCGAGCCGCTGGGGGCAGCGGAACCGGTCCACACCGGCGGGGTGGTGCCGGGGACGTCGGTGGGCTCCTCGTTGTTGGAGCACGCGGTCAGCCCCAGAGCGGCGATCGCGACCAACGGGGTCACGACGCGCCAGGACTTGCGACGGGTGGAATGCGAGGCCATCGAACCGCTCCTTCGAGATGGTTGAAATCTGCCGATGATCATAACCAGCGGGTTTTCGCGGGCTAGTTGGAGGTGACGATCACGATCACGCCGGGCGAGGCGCTGGAGATGCCGGCGAAACGCGGTTCCGCGGTGACGCCCAGTTCCGCCGCGATGGCCTGTGCGGCCTGCTTCTCGGCGGCGGTGTCGCCGTAGTAGACGGTGGTGTTCTGGATCAGGCCGTAGCTGTAGTTGCCGGTCTCGGAGACGTTCCAGCCGCTCGACGTGAGTTCGCTCGCGGTCTGGCCGGCGAGACCGGAGACGGTGCTGTTGTTGAACACCCGCACCGGAATCGACTTGTCGACGCGGGCGGACGTGGCCGACGCGGAGGTGGTGGCGGACCCGGACGGCGCGGAACTGGTGGCCGTCGTCGTCGTGGCCTCGGCCGCCGAGGTGGTGGCGGGCGCGGCGGTGGTGGTACGCACGGCGGCGGGGGCCGCGGCGGGCGCAGAGGTCGTGGTGGCCACGGTCTCGGGTGCGGCCTCGTCGGAGTCCGAGCCACCCAGGGAGGCGGCGCCCAGCCCGGCGAAGAGGATCGCGAGGGCGATYAGCACCATCGCGAGGGCTCGCAGCGGGGGGCCTGACGACTCTGGGTTCGGGGTGGTCACTGTTCCGACCTTAATCGGCACGTCGGACTGTTCTCGTAACGAGGTGACGACGACCGGGGGTTGAATGGCGGCTTACGTGGAGATGTCGAAGCCCAGGCGGCGGGCGGCGCGGGCCTTCTGTCGGCTGGCCCGCAGGCGACGCAGGCGCTTGACCAGCATCGGGTCGGCCGCGAGAGCCTCGGGACGATCGACGAGCGCGTTGAGCACCTGGTAGTAGCGAGTGGCCGACATGGAGAAGAGCTCCTTGATGGCCTCTTCCTTGGCACCGGCGTACTTCCACCACTGCCGCTCGAAGGAGAGAATGTCGTGCTCGCGTCGGGTGAGGCCGTCCTCGCCGACGTCGTTGCTCGACGCGCCGTCGCTGCGTTCAGACTGGTTCCGGRCTGCTGCGCCRTCCATCTCACTCCTCGACTGCTGTCTCGCCCGGCCTCGGCGAACCTCGTGCCCCCTGGTGGGCCCGATCGGATCAGGCCGAACGTCGTGTTCGGGCGCTCGGCCGAACGACCCCCCGACCACGAATTACACCGATGTTCTTCCTGGTCATTGAACCACGATCGCGGCGGCGGCGGCCGGGTTCCGCCGGGGCGCGCCGCGATTCGCACGCCCATTATCCTTGGTGACCATGGCAATTCTTCCGATCCGGATCGTCGGCGACCCGGTACTGCACGAGCCGACCAAGCCGGTGACCCAGTCGCCGGCCGAACTCGCCGAACTCATCGGCGACATGTACGACACGATGGACGCCGCCAACGGCGTCGGCCTGGCCGCGAACCAGGTGGGTGTGCCGCTGCGCCTGTTCGTCTACGACTGCCCCGACGTCGACACGACCGGCAAGGCGATCCGCCGCCGCGGCGAGGTGATCAACCCGGTGCTCGAGACGTCGGAGATTCCGGAGACCATGCCGGACGAGGACGACGACGTCGAGGGCTGTCTGTCGGTGCCCGGCGAGCAGTTCCCGACGGGCCGTGCCGACTGGGCGAAGGTCACCGGCACGGACGCCGAGGGCAACGCCATCGAGATCGAGGGCCACGGTTTCTTCGCGCGCATGCTGCAGCACGAGACGGGACACCTGGACGGCTTCCTGTACGTGGACGTGCTGATCGGCCGCAACGCCCGGGCCGCGAAGAAGACGATCAAGCGCGCGGGCTGGGGTGTGCCGGACCTGAGCTGGACGCCGGGCACGGTGGACGACCCGTTCGGTCACGACGAGGACGATGACGAGGACTGACCCTCCTCAGGGTCAGCCGACGCTCGGAGGCCGGGTGGTGGTGCGGTATCGCCTGCCACCCGGTGGCACCCACCCGCTCACCGACGTGATCGGCACCCTCGAGCAGCTCGAGCCGACGGTGGTGGTCCGCACCGCCGACGACCGGGTCGTCGAGGTGGATCGGGGCGATGTGGTGCGCCTGAAGGCCCTCGGCCCCAAGCCGGTGCGCCGGTCCGGGACCGGGTCCGACGACTGTCGGGGCAGCTGACTACCCTCACGGGTGTGCGACTCGCGACGTGGAATGTGAACTCGGTCCGTGCCCGAACCGACCGGATCGTGGACTGGCTGGCCCGCACCGACACCGACGTGTTGGCGATGCAGGAAACCAAGTGCAAGGACGAGCAGTTCCCGTACGAGCGGTTCACCGAGGCCGGCTACGAGGTGGCGCACGTCGGGTTGAGCCAGTGGAACGGCGTCGCGATCGCGTCGCGCATCGGGCTCGAGGACGTGCAGATCGGGTTCGCGGACCAGCCCGGGTTCAACAAGGATCCGGAGGCGGAGGCCGCGCAGGAGGCGCGCGCGATCGGTGCGACGGTGGGCGGGGTGCGGGTGTGGAGCCTGTACGTGCCCAACGGCCGTGAGCTGACGGATCCGCACTACGTCTACAAGCTGGAGTGGCTGGCGAAGCTGCGCGCGGACGCGGAAGGCTGGCTGGCCGGCAACCCGGACGCGCAGATCGCCCTGGTCGGCGACTGGAATGTCGCGCCCACCGACGAGGACGTGTGGGACCCGGCGTTCTTCGAGGGCAAGACGCACACGTCGCAGCCGGAGCGGGACGCGTTCGACGCGTTCGCCGAGGCCGGGTTCGCGGATGTGGTGCGCCCGCACGCGCCCGGTCCGGGCGTCTACACGTACTGGGATTACACGCAGTTGCGGTTCCCGAAGCGTCAGGGCATGCGCATCGACTACGTGCTGGGTTCGGCGGCGTTCGCGGCGCGGGTCACCGGCGCGCACATCGATCGGGACGAGCGCAAGGGCAAGGGCGCGAGCGATCACGCGCCGGTCGTGGTCGACCTGGACTGATCAGGCTGGCCGCTCGTCGAGCAGGTCCAGGTACTCGGTGTGGGTGCCGAGGAACCGCGTGACGTAGGTGCACACCGGGCGGATCCGGGTGCCCTCACTGCGGGCCCGGTCGAGCACGGCCCGCACCAGTACCGCCGCCCAGCCGCGACCGCTTCGATCCTCTCGGACGACGGTGTGCAGCAGGGTGAGCACGTCACCGGACGGCCCGGCACTGTCGCGGTGATAGCCGAGGATGCCGACGAGGTCGTCGCGCACCCACAGCTCGTAGCGCTCGTGTGGCGGGCTGTCGACGATGCGGACGGCGTCAGCGACGGCACCCGCAGTTCGTGGGGATTCGGTGTTCACGTTCCCCATGAAACCGGCCGAACCGCCGGCACCGGGTCCGTTTCGGGACGAGTGTGGCGGTTCGATGCAGTTCCTTGACCGCGCCGTGGCCGGAGGTCGATCAGTTGAGGGAGATCGAGTCGAGCGGAACCATGAGGTCCCGATACTCGGGGTTGGCCTCGACGAACCTCTGCACGTACGTGCACACCGGCCGGACCTGCCAGCCGTAGTTCCGCGCCTGGTCGAGCGCGCGCCGGACCATGACGGCGGCGAGGCCGCGGTGACCGAAATCCTCCACGACGACGGTGTGCATGAACGACACGACCGGGGAGACGGCGCGGCGTCCGCCGGCGCGTTTCTTGGCGACCGGCGAGGTGTCGTAGTAGCCGACGATTCCCACCAGATCCCCGTTGAGCCACAGCTCGAAACGGTTCTGGTCGGCATTGTCGGTCACGTCGGCACGGGGCGAATCCGCGAACACGACACCTCCTCGGGACGCTTTCGGTGCAATAATGTGATCCACGCCACTATTAGTACAGCCGGGCCGGCCCACCTGTCAGGCGTTTGACCGAAAGTTTTGCGATCGGATTCCCGGCAAATGCCGTTGGCCGCCGGTGCGCCCGGGCAGACAATCGAGGGACACCGCGTTGCACGCCGGAAGGGATGTTCCGATGCCGCTCGAACCGGTCCTCGAACCCGCCGCGCAGGAGTTCGCCGACGCCACCGCCGAACCCCCGTTCCTGTACGAGCTCCCGGTCGAGGAGGGCCGGGCCCAGTTCGACGAGGTGCAGTCCGGCGACATCGCCAAGCCGTCCGTGGAGATCGAGGACCGGGTGGTGGACGGCGGTCCGTCCGGGCAGATCCCGATCCGGATCGTGCGCCCGCGCGCCGCGGCCGGCCCGCTGCCGGTGATCCAGTACAACCACGGGGCCGGGTGGGTGTTCGGCGATGCCGACATCTACGACCGGCTGATCCGCGAGCTGGCCGTGGGATCCAATGCAGCCGTGGTGTTTCCGAGCTTCACCCGCTCGCCGGAGGCGAAGTATCCGACGGCGATCGAGGAGCTCTACGCCACCTCGATCTGGATCGCGGACCACGGCACGGACGCCGACCTGGATCCGACGCGGATCGCGGTGGCCGGCGACAGCGTGGGTGGGAACATGACGATCGCGCTGACGCTGCTGGCCAAGCAGCGCGGCGGCCCGCAGTTCCGCCACCAGGTGCTGTTCTATCCGGTCACCAACGCCGAGTTCGACACCGACTCGTACCGCCAGTTCGCGCACGGCTACTTCCTCACCGTGGAGGCGATGCGCTGGTTCTGGGATCAGTACACCACCGACACGGCGCATCGGGCCGAGATCACGTGCTCGCCGCTGCGGGCCACCACCGAGCAGTTGGCGGGGCTGCCCCCGGCTCTGGTGATCAACGGCGAGGCCGACGTGCTGCGCGACGAGGGCGAGGCGTACGCGAACAAGCTACGCGCCGCGGGCGTCCCGGTGACCGCGGTGCGGTTCCAGGGGATGATCCACGACTTCATGATGCTCAACGCCCTCGCCGACACCCACGCCGCGCGGACCGCACTGCTACTCGCGACCACGGCTCTCGAGCGTGCCCTCTACGGCGCCTGAAAGAACGCGGAGTCCCGAACACGCAGTGGCCCTGTACCTTCAGAGGCATGACGGCCCTGTATCCACGGATCGAACCGTACGTGCACGGCATGCTCGAGGTCGGTGACGGCAACCGGATCTACTGGGAGTGCTGCGGCAATCCGGACGGCATTCCGGCGGTGGTCCTGCACGGCGGCCCCGGTTCGGGATGTGCACCGGGGTGGCGGCGCTTCTTCGATCCGTCGGCCTACCGGATCGTGTTGTTCGACCAGCGAGGTTGCGGCCGCAGTCTTCCGCACGCGAGCGACCCCGCAACGAGTCTGCACGGCAACACGACCCAGCATCTGATCGCCGATATCGAGCGGTTGCGGACCCACCTCGGCATCGACCGCTGGCTGGTGTTCGGCTGGTCGTGGGGTTCGACGCTGGGATTGACGTACGCCCAGAGTCACCCCGGACATGTCCGTGGGATCGTCCTCGGTGCCGTCGCCACCACCTCGCACACGGAGGTCGAATGGGTCACCCGCGGTGTAGGCGTGCACTTTCCGGAGCAGTGGGCGCGCTATCGCGACGGCGTGCCCGCCGAGTGGCGTGACGGCGACCTCGCCGCCGCCTACAGCCGGCTGCTCGAGAGCTCCGATCCGGCCGTGCGCGAGCAGGCGGCACGGGACTGGTGCGCGTGGGAGGATGCCCATGTGCGGGTGCGTCCCGAGCACCGCGCCGATCCGCGCTACGACGACCCGACGTTCCGAATGTGCTTCGCGCGCCTGGTCACCCACTACTGGAGCAATGCGGCTTTCCTCCCCGACGGGCAGATCCTGCGCGACGCGCACCGACTCCACGGCATCCCCGGCGTCCTGGTGCACGGCATGCGCGATATCAGCTGCCCCGCGGACAGCGTCCGCGCGCTGGCCGCAGCGTGGCCCGATGCCGAGTTGCATCTCGTGGACGAGGCCGGCCACTTCTCCGGCGATCCGGGCATGACAGACCTGGCCGTGGCCGGCACGGACCGATTCGCCCGGGCACACACGTATGCCGATCCGCTCCAATAGTTGTACTGCAGTTCATTTTTGAGCCTGACCCGAGCGACCCCAAATCCCCGCCGAAACCATCACCGACTTCGCCGTTCCCGGCGCCACCGGTTGCGGATCGCTCGGCTCGCTGAACTGGGCCGTCAACCTGCGGGCGGGTCTGCCTTCCGCTGGTACGGGCAACTCCCTGTCCACCACGAGCGCCGTCTACAACGTGGCCGGCTGGGAGCTGGTCGAACCCTGATCCACCCGCATCATCTTGATCCACCGCTGACCTCGTCCCGGTGCCGGCATCCCTCCGGCACCGGGACGAGTCACGTCGTGGACGTCCCAGCACTCGAGCTTCACCGCGCCCCTCACACCACCGTCCGTCGCACCCGGTCACATGGGTAGGCTCGAGGCCGTGAACTACCTGCCCCTGACGCCGACCGGCCAGACCCCGATCCGCGCCCTCACCATCGCCGGCACCGACTCCGGCGGCGGCGCGGGCATCCAGGCCGATTCGCGCACCATGGCGATGTGCGGGGTACACGCGTGCGTCGCGGTCGCCGCGGTCACGGTGCAGAACTCGGTGGGCGTCAGCGAATTTCACGAGATCCCGCCCGAGACGGTGGCCGCGCAGGTGCGCTGCGTCGCCCTGGACATCGGCGTCTCCGCCGCCAAGACCGGCATGCTCGCGTCCACCGCGATCATCGAGGCCGTCGCGCAGGTGTGCGCCGAGGTCGGCATCGGCCGCGACGGCTCCATCCCGCTGGTGGTGGACCCGGTGTGCGCGTCCATGCACGGCGATCCGCTGCTGCACGCCGAGGCGCTCGACGCCGTCCGCAACACCCTCATCCCCATCGCGTCGCTCGTGACACCGAATCTCGACGAGGTGCGCCTCATCACCGGCATCGAGGTGGTCGACGACGCCAGCGCCCGCCGCGCCGCCGAGGCCCTGCACGCACTCGGCGCGCAGTGGTCGATGGTCAAGGGCGGGCACCTGCGCTCGTCGACGTCGAGCACCGACCTGCTGTTCGACGGCGACACCTTCCACGAGTTCACCAGCCCGCGGATCGATACCGGCAACGACCACGGTGGCGGCGACACCCTCGCCGCGGCCGTCGCGTGCGCGCTCGCCAACGGCTACGCGATGCCCGACGCGGTCGCATTCGGCAAGGAGTGGGTCACCAAGTGCCTCGAGGCGTCGTACGACCTCGGCGCCGGACACGGTCCGGTCTCGCCGCTGTGGCGACTGGATCCAGAAAACGCCTGATCAGCGCGAATAGTCGCGCAAAGTCATGACGAAACCGACCGCCACCACCGGCACCGCGAGGATGTAGACGGTAATCCGGAACCACGTGGGCCCGTAGTAGCTCACCGCGATCGCCGCCGCTAACGCCGCGATGATCATCAGCACCCCGTAGAAGGGTGTTCGCTGTGGATGCTCGGACTCGGCCACGTCCTCAGTGTGCGCGCCGGGTGACGGGGGCGGCAACCGTTTCCCGAACTCGTCGGAATCGTCCGGCTGCGGCGTCACCACGGTGCGGGCGCAGGTCGCAGTACGAACACCCGCAGGTCCTCCGGCACCCCACGCTGCGGCGCCGCCAGCAGACCGCGGCGGTACCGCTTGGCCACCAGGCCCAGCTCGGCGAGCCGCTCCTCCCCGATCGCGTCGTAGGTGTTGCCGGACATCACGACGTTCCCGTTGCCGCCGAGCTCCATCATCCGGGCTGCGACATTGACGTCCACGCCGAACCAGTCCGCGCCGATGGGCTGCGGCAGCCCGGTGTGCAGGCCGACGCGCATGCGCGGGCGGTAACCGTGGTGGTCCAGCGTCGCGAGCGCCGCGCGGGCCGCGAACACCGCCTCCATCGCCTTGTCCGGATGGTCGAACACCACCATCAGCCCGTCGCCGAGCCGCTTGACCACCCGGCCGCCGCGTTCGATCATCGGCGGCTCCACCGTGGCCGCCACTTCCCGCAGCAGACCCAGGGTGGCGCCGTCACCGGCGCCCAGCGACCAGCTCGAGAACCCCACCAGATCCGTGAAGACGATCGTGACCTCGCCGTTCGCCGGACCGCCCCATGCCTTCTCGAGCATCGCCTGCAGCACCTGGAGTGCCGCCATGCTCACCTCGCGGGACGCACCCGGCCCGGTGTCGATCATGCGGGCCGCCGCCCGGGCCCCGCCCGGACCGGCCGTCGACAGCGGATCACCGAACGCGGGATCCCCGGGAAGCGCCTGCCGGATCCGCCGGACGGCATCGACCAGCTGGGGCTGCCGGTCGGCGTCACGGACCCATTTCGCGACCGAGCCCGTCACCTTGGCATGCCCACTCACGGCGCCGGAATCGGTCTCGACCGGTTCCGGTGTGGCGCCGTCTCCCTGCGGGTCGTCACTCACCCCGGCAAGAATAATCGCGGGCCGGTCATCTCGCAGAACTGCCGCGTGACGCCGCTTTCGGCGCCTACTTCCCGGCATCGGCACGGGCCGCCGTCCGCGCGTCACCGGCCGCCGGCACCCCGTTCGGACCGTCGATCGACTGTGCGTAGTGCCCGACGCCGTACCCCACGGCCTCGGCGTTGAGGGCCAGCGCCCGACGATCGACGTTCGCGAGCGTGTCCTGTGACGTGTGGTAGTTCGGGTCGAACATAGTGTCGGCCTCACCGCCCCACTTCTCGGCCTGAGCTGTGGTCTTGTTCTCGTCGGCGCCGGTGAACAACCCGCCCGCCGGGATTCCGACAGCGATGAACGGCCCGTAGTCGGAGCGGCCGTCGAAGTCGGTGCCGTCCGGCGAGATGCCCAGTTGCAGCAGGATCGCGTCGAACGTGCGCTCGATGCCCGCCGACCCCTCCGGCCCCGGGCCCTCGCCCGCCTTGTCGGAGTTGTCGCCGTCGTACGCGAGGTAGCCGGCATTGTGCGAGCCGACCATGTCGAAGTTCAAGTACATCGCGATGTCGCCGCGTGCGGCGGCGTCGAGACCGTTCACGTACGCCTCCGAGCCGAGCAGTCCGATCTCCTCACCGCCCCAGAACGCGAACCGCACCGCGTTGTCGACGTTCGGCGTCGCGCCGAGCTGCCGCGCCGTCTCGAGCAGCGCCGCGACGCCCGAACCGTTGTCGTTGACACCCGGCCCCTCCCGGACGCTGTCCAGGTGCGCCCCCACCATGACGACGTTGTCGTCGGCGCCGGTCTTCGTCTGCGCAATCACGTTGCGGGACTTGGAGGATTCGACGGTGGCGTCGATCGTCAGCGTCGCGTCGCCGCCCTGACGCAGTGCCGCCCCGTCGGCCTTGCCGATGCCACCGGCGGGGATCCGCGCGGCGTCCTTGTCGCCCAACGTGCCACCGGTCAGCGGGCCGTCCTCGTTGTTGACCACCAGGATCGCCGCCGCACCCCGATCGGCCGCCACCTGCTGCTTCTGCGCGAACGGGCACGAACCGCGATCCACCAGCGCCACCGCGCCCGTGACATCGAGACCGTCGTAGTCGGTGGCCTCACAGCCCGGGGTGTCGTCCGACGGCACCGGCACCAGCCGGGCCTGCAGTCCCCCGGGCGGGGTGGCCGGCGAGTACGTCAGCGCCTTCACCGGCACGTCCCGGCCCGACACCTGCAGTGTCTGCGTGGTCACCTGAAAGATGTCGACGTCGAATTCCGGTGTCTCCACATCGAATCCGGCCTGCTCGAGCTGCCCCACCACGTAGTCGACGCTCGCGCCGTAGCCGGGTGTGCCGGCCGCGCGGTTGCCGCCGTTCTCGGTGGCGATCAGCTCGAGCTGTTCGAGGTCGCCGATCACCGCGTCGGTGTCGATCGCTGCCGCCAGCCCGGGGCCGTCGATCGGAGAGCTCAGGTCGTCGGGATCGCTGCACCCCGACAGCATCAGCACACCGGCCAGGCCCGTCACGAACGCCGCCCTCATTCGCATGCGGCGAAGCGTAACCGCCGCGGCCGCCCCGTGCCGCCGAACGCGACGAAGGTCCCGCACCGGTATCGGTGCGGGACCCTCGTCGTAGGCGGGAACGGTCAGGCGTCGCGCTTGTTCACCAGGAACAGGGCCGCGCCGAACACGATCGCGACGAATGCCGCGAAGTAGAGCAGCGAACCCCACGGACCCCAGTGGAAGTCAACGCTGCCACCGTTTCCGAGGAAGTGGTTCATGTTGTTGAACGGGCCGAACTCGCTGATGTACTTGCCCACCTTGGGAATCAGCGTCGCCATACTCTCGATCACCAGCGGCCACAGCAGTAGCAGCGAGATCGCGCCCGCCGACTGGCGGATCAGCGTTCCAACGCCCACCGCGAGCACCGAGACCAGCGCGAAGTAGATCGGCACCCCGAACAGTTCGCGAGCATTGTCGCCCTCACTGATCGACAAGCTCACGCCGGAGGTGGCCTGCCCTAGATAGAAGGACGCCAGCGCGATGACCATGCCCAGCACTGCCGCGAACCCCGCCAGCAGGAGCGCCTTGCCGGCGATCACCTGCGTCCGGTTCGGGATCGCCTGGAACGTGGTGCGGATGACACCGAACCGGTACTCGGTGGTGACGGCGAGGGCCGCCATGATCATCACCAGCATCGAACCGAACTGGACGGCTCCGACCTGGGTGGCGGAGGCGGTGAACTCGCCGAACGGGTTGTCGCCCGAGTCGGCGGACGACTTGTACCCGACACCGACCAACGCAGCGAAACCGATGCTGGCGGCGACCGCGATCAGCGTGCACCAGATCGGTGACTTCGTGGTCGTCAGCTTGATGCGTTCTGCATTCAACACGCTCATCGGAGCGCACCTCCCATGTTCTGCGCAGCGTCGACGGGCTGTCCGGCGACCTGAGCGTGGTACTGCACGTCGTCACCGGTGAGCTTCATGAACGCG